>NZ_JBRIMD010000001.1:0-371907 GCF_052977325.1 Shewanella sp. 0m-6 | reverse complement strand
CTAGGACCTTTTTTGCACCTAGCACCTGTTTGTTAAACCTAGTACTTTCTTTAAGTAGGTTGGGCTTTAGCCCATCAGCATTAATTACAAAATCAAAATAAATGACGGCATAAATGCCGACCTACAAGGTTAAGCGCTTTACCTAGGACCTAGGACCTTTTTTGCACCTAGCACCTGTTTGTTAAACCTAGTACTTTCTTTAAGTAGGTTGGGCTTTAGCCCATCAACATTAATTACAAAATCAAAATAAATGACGGCATAAATGCCGACCTACAAGGTTAAGCGCTTTACCTAGGTTCTAGGTTCTAGGTTCTAGATTCTAGATCCTAGAACCTAGGACCTAAAAGCTTTAAATCCCATACTGGTCGCGGTAAGCGCTTACTGATGCAAGCTGCGCTTCCATACCCGTGTTTTCTGACAGGTAGTTAATCAAGTCTTCGAGCTTAATGATAGACACGATGTCACAGCCAAAGTCGCGCTCAACTTCTTGAATCGCAGAAAGCTCGCCCTTACCCTTCTCTTGGCGGTCAAGGGCAATCAGTACGCCCGCAAGTGATGCCTTATGCGCCTGAATAATCTCCATTGACTCACGAATAGCCGTACCAGCAGTAATCACGTCATCAACCAACATTACGCGTCCTTGAAGCTCGCTACCCACCAAGCTGCCACCTTCGCCGTGCTCTTTCTTCTCTTTACGGTTAAAGCAGTAAGGCATGTCGATATCGTGGTGATCACACAGCGCTACCGCAGTCGTTGTAGCGATTGGAATACCTTTGTAGGCAGGGCCAAATAGCAAGTCATACTCAATACCCGAATCAACCAATGCCGCCGCGTAGAAACGACCTAAGCGTGCTAAATCGCGACCCGTGTTAAACAGGCCAGCGTTAAAGAAATAAGGGCTAGTGCGGCCTGACTTTAACGTAAATTCGCCAAATCGAAGTACCTGACGCTCTAGGGCAAATTCAATAAACTCACGTTGA
Source organism: Shewanella sp. 0m-6 (assembly GCF_052977325.1). Taxonomy (NCBI): domain Bacteria; kingdom Pseudomonadati; phylum Pseudomonadota; class Gammaproteobacteria; order Alteromonadales; family Shewanellaceae; genus Shewanella; species Shewanella sp. 0m-6. The sequence goes on along the minus strand of NZ_JBRIMD010000001.1, from coordinate 370,927 downwards.
TAGGCTTTCACAATCTCTCCTTAAAAATGTAGGGGTAATACTCTATGTATTATTTAGTAGTATTTAGTATTTTTTGATTTTTTTTACTTACAAAAAGGACCCCGAAGGGCCCTAATAACAAAAACGATGATTAGCTCAATGACGCTTTCTGGATATCAACGATTTCGCGAATACCGTGCTTAGCCAAATCAAGTAAACTTAATAGCTCTTCATGGCTAAATGGCTCACCTTCAGCTGTTCCCTGGATCTCGATGATCTTACCAGTTTCAGTCATAACCACGTTCATGTCAGTTTCAGCAGCGCTGTCTTCGATATATTCTAAATCGCAGATTGGCTCGCCTTTATAGATACCAACACTGACCGCAGCAATCAGGAACTTAAGTGGGTTAGTCTTTAAGATGCCTTTACCACGAGCCCAGTTTAGTGCGTCAACTAATGCAACACATGCACCAGTAATCGCAGCGGTACGTGTACCACCGTCAGCTTGAATCACATCACAATCGATAACAATGGTGTTTTCGCCTAGTAGCTTCATGTCTACGGCTGCGCGTAGTGAACGACCAATTAGACGTTGAATTTCTTGAGTACGACCAGACTGCTTACCGCGAGCGGCTTCGCGCTGCATACGGCTATGCGTTGAACGTGGCAACATGCCATATTCAGCCGTTACCCAACCTTGACCTTGGCCTTTAAGGAAACGCGGTACGCCTTCTTCAAAACTAGCGGTACACAGCACTTTAGTATCACCGAACTCAACTAAAACCGAACCTTCGGCGTGAGCAGTAAACTGACGAGTAATAGTCACAGGGCGAGACTGTGCTGGAGTTCTGTTGCTTGGGCGCATGATGAATTCCTGTATATAAGGGCATTGGGGTAATTTGGCTGCATATTATAGGGACATGTTAGCCACTATGCTATCTGAATCATAAAACAGAGACCCAAAAAACCTAAGCTCAATCACATTGCCTAAGCCTATTACTTACCGCGGCCTAAAATGCTCGCGAACACCCAATCTCATCGAGTTTGCACGCGTAAAATTAACACTAATACCTGCACCTGCAATTTATTTGAGTATATAATCACTACTCACTTAGACGAACTACACTGGAAATCATCCATGATCCAAAGCATGACAGCCTACGCTCGCATTGAGCACAAAGCAGATTGGGGCACCGCCTCTTGGGAAATCCGTTCAGTTAATCAGCGTTACTTAGAAACCTATTTACGCCTACCAGAACATTTCCGCAGCTTGGAGCCTGTTCTTAGAGATCGTCTACGTAAACGCCTTAACCGCGGTAAAGTCGAAGTCAACCTTCGCTATGACCTAAACGAAAAGAGCGACAGCGAACTACAACTTAACCAAGATCTAGCCAAGCAAATTATCAACGCCGCTAACTGGGTTAAAAACGAAGCTGGCCAAGGCGAGCTTAACGTGGTTGATGTACTGCGCTGGCCAGGTGTGATGTCAGGCTCTGAGCAAGACATGGATGCCTTAGCTAAAGAGTTGTTAGTGGCTTTTGATTCGGCAATCGATCAATTTATCGAAGCCCGTGGCCGTGAAGGTGATGCCATCAACACCATGCTGCAAACCCGTCTTGACCAAATCGTTGAGCAAGTCGCCGTTGTCCGCGGTCACATGCCAACAGTTATGCAATGGCAGCGTGACAAGCTAACTAACCGTTTAGCCGAAATCACCGGTGAACTAGACCCTGCTCGTTTAGAGCAAGAGATGGTACTACTCGCGCAAAAGATGGATGTTGCCGAAGAGATGGACCGTCTTGACGCCCACGTAGCAGAAACTCGCCGTATTCTTAAGAAAGGTGGCGCACAAGGTCGCCGTCTAGACTTTATGATGCAAGAGTTCAACCGTGAGTCAAACACCCTAGCGTCTAAGTCAATCAGCAACGATGTCACTGCAGCAGCAGTAGAGCTTAAAGTGCTTATCGAGCAGATGCGTGAGCAAATTCAGAACGTGGAATAAGATTTAAAGCTGTTCTACAGCCCAACCTAAACACCGCTTAAAGCCCGTAATTACGCCTGTAATTACGGGCTTTTTTATATTTCAAATACTTTGTACATGTCCGACATTGTCTGCTACTGTCTTGAACAAGTGGTGACCCAAATGGTGACCATAAAGCCTAAAAACTCAAAATAACTAAGGAAATGACCAAAAATCCCTCTTGGTCACCAATTTCGTGGTAACACTATGAATGATAAGCAAATAAAAGCTTTTTTAAAAAGTGGGGCTGTAGAAAGAAAGGCTATAGGCAATGGCTTGTATATTCGTTCTAGAGGAACGGGCGTAGGCTACTGGGAGCTTAGGTACTCCATACATGGTAAACGCAGGAGCATGGCTATAGATGGGGGGACATACCCTCAAATGAGTCTTGCAGATGCAAAAATGACTGCAGCGATACTTATCCATAAAGCTAAACAAGGAATTGACCCGCTAGCTGAGCGTGAAAGAGATAATGATGAAAAGCTCGTTACTGTCGATGACTTATTCGATGACTGGTATCTCCAGATAGCAAAACGACTAAAGCATCCAGAAATACCTAAACGGATGTACACCAAAGAGATTAAGCCAACAATAGGACGATTGAAAATTGCTGATGTGAATGCTCGAGATATTAGAGCAATCATTAGCAAAGTTGCAATCAGCGACCGTCAGACGGTATCGAATAAAACCCTATTCTGTTGCAAACAACTTTTTGATCACGCTTGTAAGCTAGATCTTATTTCTGCAAATCCAGCCAGTGCTTTTAAAGTAGCCGATGCTGGTGGCGTTGAATCTAGCAGGACCAGAAAACTTACATTTAATGAGCTTCAAGCAACATTTAGAGTCTTACGTGAAAATGATCATACCTTCACTAGAGATAACTATTTAGCAATCGCGTTATTAGTCAGTCTCGGTGTTCGCAAGGGAGAACTTATTGCTGCTAAATGGGATGAATTTGATTTCGACAATCTGCAGTGGCATTTACCAACAGAAAGGAGCAAGACAAAAGCCGCAATCACCATACCTCTACCTGAGCAGGTTGTCCCATGGTTTAAAGAGATCCATGTTAAAGCAAACGGTTCAGACTTTGTTTTTCCATCTAGAAGGGTAAGCAAATCGAAAACAGATAAGCCTAAAGGGCACATATCAAGTGACACGCTCAACCATGCTTTAGCCAAACTATTTGGGAAAAAAGTAGATAGTGACAAGGAACCTAATGAAAACCATTTAGGGAATGCAGGCATTGAACATTTTGTTATTCATGACTTAAGACGAACATGCCGAAGTCTATTAGCAGAGATCGGTGTGCCAAATGATATTGGTGAGAGATGTTTAAATCACAAGCGTAAACGCATTGAAGCGGTATATGACCAATATGACTACTTGAAAGAAAGAGCTGAAGCACTGAGCAAGTTAGCTTCAATGATTGCTCCAATGGTCAACAACCAGTCCAACGTAACACCTTTTACAAAACCAGTTCGCATTAGTGTAGGTGAAAAATGAGCTTCGACATAAATTTAGACTGCCAGATTTGGATAGACGATATAGCTAATCACTTAACAGATGGTGAGCTCACTATAAGTAAAATCAATGAGCTTCGAGCGCTCCCGCAAAAAGACCTTACACCTGAAGCCGTCTGTGACCATGTAAAATTATCACTAGAACATATTCAGACTAATCTAGGTATGAGTATCTCAGAAGCAGAAGAACTCGAATCTCTTTCAAGCATTCTGGCTAAAGCAGGGCGCTTTTCACGGGAATTAACCCAAATGAAAGCCAGTTTGCCAGCAGACAGCCACCAGCAACTAGATAATTTAGTAATGACGTTCGGCGTTCTTAATTATGAAATAGGTATACACAACACAGCAGCACAAACTGAGCAGGCAATGAGTCGAGGAGTAAAATCAAAGAAGGACACTACAAAAGGTGCAAATGTAGTTAAAGCAAAAAACAATAAATTTTGCGACGTAACCGTCGCAATAGCTCAAGACTTTTACCAATTGCCTGAACACCAAACAGTCAAGTACGCCTACGTGGCAAGAGCCATTAAGCAACTCATTAGGGACCGTAAAAACATTTCGGTATCAGAAGGGCTAATCAAGAAGCAGATCTTCGAGCATGTGCCAGTGCTAGCAAGAGCTGGTGGGCGACCTGATAAGGAAACTCCATGTAAAGACATAGTGCACGAGCTCATTCTTAGAGACTATTCCAAATTATTTGAATAGTTCTAAGCTATAACTTTAGGAAACCAGGGAGAGTGACTTAGCAGGGGGATATGTTACTCAGCTAAGTCATTTAGGACAAGTATCGCTACCGGATGTTCGCTAACGGCCAAAGCAATCGTGTGAATTTTCGCATCGATTGCCTTTGCTTGTTAAGTTTTCTCGCCAAGTTTGTCAGGGTTCTCTTTAAACTCTGTGGGAGGGATGTACCTAAAATACATCACATCCGCTGGAGTGCCATCTTCTTTTTTGTGCGTGTCAGAATAATGAATCGTCATTTCTTCGTTTTGCACATAATCATCTGGAATTGATACCCCTAAAGAACTCATAATAGCTTCTAACATTCCACGAGGAGTTTGATTCCACACCTGGTATGCCTGCTCAATACTTCTTCCGTTAAATATGGCAGCATCTGGAATCCCTTGGATTTTTTTAAAGGCATCTAACGCGCCATCACTAAAGTAGTAATAATGCTCTTGAAATAATGCTCTATCACTTGAATCAATAACAAGCGCACCTAGATACCCAGTAAAGAGGTCTATTTTCTCTCCACCTTGTGTATCCATAGGTAGGTTTAGATCAGGCCTTCCATTGAAGCCAGCATGTGGATCCTTATGGCAAATATGGCAAAGTGTAATTCCATTTCCCGTCATGAACCTTAGACTTTTCCATAGGCTTTTTCTAATCACATGGTGAGCAGAAAGGCGTTTTTTTGATTTACAAATGACACATCTATTTCCATCTCTCTCTCTGATAAACTGGCTCCACAGTCTCAGACAATAAGTATTGCTTCTTCTATTCACGACTGCCTTTCTTAACCTGCCGTATAGTGTATCTAAATCTGCCATTAGAACTCCATTTCAATGATAAACTTAACGCTTTAGATATTGAGCCGCTGCTTTATCCAGAAAACCTCATAAAGCCCAAAAGATCGTATCAATAATGGCCTTGTTGAACTGCCGCTATAGCTGTGATGATTGCTCAATTGTTGGTGTCGAATCAGCCGTTCTATTAATCAATAGACTACCTTAAGAAAAAACATTTATCATCCTTGATAACAATACGAGACGGCAGTGCTTCTAGCTTTGCCATAGTCCACTAAATTTATCTTCCTGCTAGTAACACTCTTGATCGAACTATTTTGCCATATCGTGTATTTTATAGTCATAGTTTCCCAGTTTTCTACCGCCTCAATAAAACGCAGGTTATTAATCGTTGTTAATAGATCCGTACCAATATCACTTGGAGCTACATAAAACTTTCGATGTTCATGTTCATTTGAATATTCAACATATGTGTGTATATCTTGCCCATACTCAGTCATCTTTAGTTTCAAAAATTCCGCTTGAAAACCATCTGAGTTATATGCGCAGGTAAACCAAATCCGTTGCTCTCTATCAACATCAAAGCCTACTGATGTAGCTGAATAAGGGGAGTTCTCATGATGCTCGTGCTTTAGCACAGACCAATATTCAAAATTAACTCTCTCAGTAGCATCGACATTTGAGGCCAAAGCACTAACTAATAATAAAACCAATGCTTTCATTTTATCTCCCCTTACACTTTTTAAATTGATAATCCTGACCAGGTTCAATCATTAATCATGTTAGATCAATGGCTTTCTGATGAAATTGTCAGTTGTTACTGATCAAAGTAGGAATTCGACATAAACATGCCAAATAAGCATACCCCCCAATAAACTACCCTACCGCTAGCGAAACTATAGTTTCGCTAGCGATTGCTATTTTTCTTCACAAAAAAACCATAGAAGATGCCCTCGAACTGAAAAGGTCAGTTATCCAATTAATCGAGGTAATTATGAGTAAAACAACTGCTACCACAACATTCGAAGATAGGCTTGTCCGTGAGCATGAGCGTAAGTCCATTACTGGAATATCAAGATCCACAGCTTGGACACTTGAACGTAAAAGCCTTTTTCCTAAACGTCGGGAGTTGATCCCAGGTGGGGATGAAATAGCTTGGTCTTTTACGGAGCTTATGGAGTGGGTTCACTCTCGTAAAGTGATCAATCTTGGAGAGCATCATGCCAAGTAGGTCGTCAGTTCACGACCTAAGGCTTTATATCGAAGACAGTCGAATTATTACTAAGCGAGAGCTACTACCGATCCTAAAGCAAAAGGTATCTAGCTCAATACTGAGTCGCCAGATCAAATCAGGAGAGTTCCCGGCCCCCACTGTAAAAAAGGGAAATGCTCATTGCTGGCTATACAAAGATATTACAAAGCTCATAGAGCTTAAAAAGTTACCAAGCTAACCAAATAGAGCGCACAGCTAACACCCCGAGTTGTGTGCCCTATTTATTTGTCCAAATCAGCGATAAACAAGCTCAAACAAAAAAAGCGGTATTTAAATAATATAAACCGCCACATAAACCTTAGATGTAGTAAACCAATAGAGATAAAGCTCATGTCTTTTCTAATCACAAAACACAACTCCCTCCCTTATGTTTACAAAAATCATAGTTATCCAATCATCAAACCCAAGATAAAAGGACACTTTAAAAGACCGTTAAAGAAGATATTCGAATTATGTGAAACCATGCTAGATCGCTATACAAAAGTGTTCGTGGTTCGATTCGATCTACACCCCACTGAATTCTCTGATTCGAATAAAGATATTGGCTTGTATTTACAAACCGAAAAGAAAAGGCTGCAAAAAGAGTATAAATGCAAAGCGGCCTACTTTTGTACCAGAGAGCAAGCCTCCTCACCGATACAGCACTACCACGTTGTTTTCATGCTAAGCGGCCAAAAAATTCAACATCCCAGCAGACTCCTAGACTTACTTGAAAAGTCCTGGACACGGTTTTGTGGAGGAAAATTAGCAAAGGTACCCCACTCCTACGGCACTATGGTCAAAGGCAACAAAGCTTCCATTGACCCAATTGTTTATCGCATTAGCTACTTAACCAAAGAGGACACTAAAGAGCTCAACGGAAGTGCAAGAAACTTCATTTTGAGTAGGCTAAAACCAAAGGTAAGTATAGATAAGCATAATGATCTGTTGCTTGTAGACCCACTAGTTACGTTCTTAAAAAATCACAAAAGACATGTCTTCTCAAAAACCAATGATTTAATGGGAAAAATCTATAAAAAGCCTAACCGAAAGCATGGCTGGTTTTCTGAAAAAGATTTACCTATATCGATTTATGACCTGATTAACTCAAGCATTCGAGCTCAAACCAAGACTGATACAGGCTTTAACGGCGTCACCTAATGACATAGGTATAACACTAACATCACGCTGAACGCTTCAAACTTAAAAAGTATGCAACTAGGGAGGTGGGAAAATGAAAAAAGCTAACATGACCAAAACAGCTAAACAAAACACTGACTACAGCATTGCCCACAAAACCCGGCGTTCACGGTTCCAAAGTAACAACAGCGCAGCCCTCGTTCATGGCGGTTTCTCTAGCAAGATACCAAAGGAGTTACTTAGCTCAATCTTAGATAATGATCTTGGCTTTGAACTGGGCGTGTTAAAAGGGCAACTGTCTAATATTACCCGACTAGGGCAAGAGGTAATAACGAGGTTAATCAGTGAAGGGGAAGACTCTGTAGCGCTTAGTGTAGTGCTTTCTTGCGCAGATAGAACCGCTAAACTTGTCCCTCAAATCCACAAAGTACTCGATTCATCGTTTGCCCAAACAGAATCAACTCAAGTAATTAAGAGTCGCAACCGCTGGCTAAATAAACTCTATAAAGGAAATTGTTTAGCTAGTGATGTGGCATATCAGTTTGAGGTCCACCAGCTAGGAGAGTTACCTAAGTACGTACAACAGATGCTCTCTAATGAACTATTAGCACAACAAACCGATACCGATCATGCAAACCTAAGTCGGGAGCAAATATTTGAAAAACTCGAAGACTACAAAGTCGCTATTGCTGCGGAAGAGGAGCAGATCAAATTACGTCAGCATGCGGTATCAAAAGAGAAGCAAAAAATTAATCAGCAGCTTTTTACTAACACTGAACCTAGCGAGGATGAAAATTGAAAAAGCTAAAAACAATCCTAGCTGACCCTCGCTATATCGAACTCTTAGCCATGTTCCAACGCGACTGGATTGGCTTTGCCTCAGTATTAGTAGGGAAAAGTCCTACCTGGCAACAAAGACAGATCATCTCAGCAATTCAAAAGCAAGGTGCAAGAGTGTCCGTATCTAGCGGACACGGTACAGGCAAAAGCGATATGACCAGCATTATCATCCTCGCTTTTATCATCTTAAACCCTGAAAGCAGAGTGGTAGTGGTTGCCAATAACGCAGCTCAAGTACGTAATGTCATTTGGAAGTACCTTAAAATCAACTTCAAAGCTCTCTGCCGTAACATTCCTTGGATAGAGCGCTACTTCGATTTGAACGAACGAGAGTTCTACGCTATCGGTTACAAAGGTATATGGAGCTGTATTGCCAAATCTGCTCGCCAAGGCAATGAAGAGGCTTTAGCTGGTGAGCATTGTCATACCTACCTAGTGGTTGTTGATGAAGCCAGTGGTTTATCAGACAAAGCCCTAAACGTATTGAGCTCAGCGCTAACCGAAGCCAACAACAATATGTGTTTACTCAGTCAACCTACCCGAACATCAGGCTTCTTTTACGATACTCACCATAGGCTAGCTAAAACAACTGATAACCCTAATGGGATCTGGGCGGCAATCACCTTAAATTCTGAAGAGTCACCGCTTGTAACACCCGAGTTTATTGGTGAAAAGCTAATTTCTTATGGTGGGGAAGATTCACCGGAATACCAGATAAAGGTGTTAGGACAGTTCCCTGACAATATGGATGGTTACCTTCTTAGCAGAACCGATTGTGAACGAGCGTCAAGAAGCTCACCAACGCTAAATGATGGCCAATGGGGCTGGGTTGCTGCGTGTGATGTCGGAAATGGTAGAGACAAATCAGTAATCAATATCTGCAAGGTATCGCTAGAGCCTGCTAATACTCGGCTGGTGGTCTCTCACTCCATTATCGAAATGCGCGCAGATATAGACCCTATAGACTTCGCCTACGAGATAAAAAGGCACGTAGAACCCTATGAGAGCCAAAATATCAGCATTTTAATTGACGGTGATGGCGTTGGCTTCTCGACTGTCAAAATCGCCTTAGAACTCGGTTTAAACGTTCAAGAGATCCGCTGGGGAAAACCAGTCTTTAATCATAACGAGAAAAGCCGCTTCATCAATCAACGTGCCTATAGTCACATCATGATGCGCGATGCGATAAAGACCGGAAGAATGCAGATTGATGGCTCCGAACTTACTAAAAGCCAGATATCCCGTTTACCTGTCTACCTCAATGAACTAGGCCAATGGGTTGTGTGTGCAAAGAAGGAAATGAGAGAAAAACACAATATCAAATCCCCCGATAGATCCGACACCTATTGCTTCATGTTTTTAGCTAATCCGGAGCCCATATTTGCAAAAGTAACCGAGGCCGAATCAGAGCGAGAAGAGGCTGTAAATCAATGGATGAGTTAAAGTAAACCTAAAACTGAACGTGGTGAAACACCGCGCGCGCGTAGCAAAGATCGTTTGGATCAACAAAAATACGAGGGTTTTATTAAACAGGTGATTTGACACACAATTACTGAGCATAGGATTTGCTCATCCGATTCAGATAAATCAATCTACCGATTTAACAAGAGAAGAAAAAATGAAATTTACGCCAGAAGAAATTTGCTACATGGAACCTGAAATGCTTGAGCGAAATAGCTGCGAACTATATAGAGTTTCTGCAGAACTCAGAGATGAATACCCCAAGGCCGCATCCTTTATATACAGGCTAGTTACATATATAAACGGAGGGTTTATCATATTATCGCCTAAAATTATTAAGCAAATACTTATATCCCTTTCGTCTTCTGGAGGCTCTGAAGAACCTTATCAAATGGATCAAGATTTGATTGAAGAGAAAAACAACAAACTATATGAAATTTGCGATGAGCTCACACCAAATCATACTAATGCAGCATCTATCTTATACGATATTGTATATTTCCTTTACGGAGATAGTCGGTCTACTCCTGAGATCATCAAGCAAAAGTTAATATCTTTCTCACTTGGTGAAAGTACTTTACAGTTAGGCGAACGTTATAAGAACATGAAGTACTTATAGGTTTCGGTATAAATATAGTGGTCAATTAACATTGGCCACGCTTTTAGAGTTTAACCAGAACAACCTTTCTGACTCATTTATAGCGCAAACATCAGTTTCAAGGTCATAAGGCACTACATGTAACTTCAAACCAGATTTGAACTCAAAGTGCCCTATTGGCTCAGTAAAACCCGCGTGTTTAGGATAAATCAGATACAAATTACCTTGGCCTTGAAGATACTTATCACCATAAGCAAACAGCTGGTACATATCAGATTGGCTTAAATTATACTTATGCTTTGTACTGTCGAGTGAAGCATCGAGCAACTTCCACTTGGTATCCATTACAGTGACCACTCGCGATTTATCATAAACAACGATGTCTGGTTTTAGTCTGAACCAGTCTTTGTCCTTGTGCTTTGTTAAGTTGTGGCTAGCGACCTGCTCTTTTAACTTTAATGCTGGTGGTAGTTGACCCTGTAGCTGCTTGGCAACATAGCGCTCAAACAGTTGTTCCATCGGAAATAGGAACGATAAACCGTTATGTTTTCCCACCATAGCAACTGGTGACTGATAACTAAGAATAAGCTCACACCAAGGTTTTAAAGGTCGATAGTGAGCAAGACTTCTATCATCCTTCCAGAGCCTAAAATCGTAAGAATAATTCGATGATAATTCAATATCATGAAACACAAAAAGCAGTTCGCTCGCTAGTCGCTGGTTGGCACTCGATTTGGACCATTTAAGTACCTGCTTTAATGATGAATGCAAAAGGCGATTCTCGGCACGATTAGCATGGTAAATATCGTGAGAAACATGAAAAAAGTGCTGACGACCTGGGCGCTGCCGGATTTGCTTAGAAACCTGCAACTGGCCTTTTAGGTAGGGGGATTCACGCTCTATACGCTGATACTCGCTTCTTACTCCCTGTTTAATTAGCTTAGAGACCGCCTTTAAAAAATGACTGATAAGCAATTCATAGAGCGGTTGTTTCAATAGCTGTAGTTGAGATCGCTGAAACTCCTCCAACTTTAAATTCTCAACCTTTGCTAACATCTTTAGCAGGGTTTTACGGGCAATCTCAGGTTCACACTCTTCAGTAGAGGTCTTAGGTAAAATTTCAATACGAGTCCGACATGGAGTTTCAAGTACGCCAACAAAATTGACCACCTGTAAGGCAATCGATTTACCATATCTCTTTACCTTAACTAGCTCCCGCTGCATTTCACCATTGCTGACTCCATTAGCAAGCAACCACTCAAAGGCACACTTAGGTATTGAGTGACAATCTATGCTACTACTGTCGCCCTCATTAGTTAAAAGAGCAAACTCCCTAACGGTAACATCGTTAACTTTGGAGCGAGTCATATATCCCTATATACGCTTCTGGATTGTTTAATGCCGTCATATTACGTTTATATGGGCGAACGCCATCTTGTAACCAATCACTGCCCATCAGCTGCGATACGGAAGCCTCAGTGAACTTTTCCTCGATGAACATCAACTTCGGTTCTGATTTAAGGTGATCACCCAATACCTGCCCTACACGCTCCCAATCCTCAAAGAAGTATTCCTCAAGCAAAGGCAATATTTCTAGCTCAAAGATACGAGCTAAACGTTCAATCGTAGGCTCATCCTTTAGTGGTAAAAAGAAACTATGACCGATGGTATGCTCACGGTCATATAACAACTCAATGCGCTGGTTTATGGTTTTAAGCAGTTGGGCGATATTGATACCTTCAACATCAATATTCTCAAGCAATTCATGTTTTGGCATCATCTCAACAAACTCAAAGCGACGACGCAAAGCAATGTCGACTTGAGCCAAAGACTTGTCAGCCGTGTTCATGGTACCAATAATATGCAGGTTAGAAGGTACTGAAAATGATTCTTTCGAATAGGGTAATTTCACAGAGAGCGCTTCAGCTCCACCAGCACGTTTACTCGCCTCGATCAGTGTGATGAGCTCACCAAAAATATTTGAGATATTGCCACGATTAATCTCATCAATTATCAATACGCGCTTATCAATACTACTCGTTACCTTATCAAGGCCATAATGGTGTATAGCTTCGACTAGGGGGGCTAAGACATTTGGATAGCCATTAACGATATACTTTTCCATATCGGTATCGACTCTTTCAAATACCCTCTTTGATCTAATATCATCAATCGTCAGTTGATTACTTGAAACCATAGACACAAGGCTATCCACAATCATCCTCGGCATAGGTAATAGCGAACCATTAGGTTTTCTTAGACTGATAATCTCATCAGAAATAGATTCCACTTGATACGATGAAATCTGAGCTCCTATAGCGACAGCAGACACTGAGCCATCTTTTATCGTTTCACCAGCCAGCATTTCCTGAAGCTTTGCTAAATCTAATGCAGGCTCACGTAATCGATACAATGTCATCTGAGATAAATTCTTATTAAACAATTCATCAACGGGTAAAGAGGGCTCATATACACGATGCCATATAACCTTACGTAATTGCGAATAACCATCATCGTCAGTCGCTTTAGGATCAAATTCATAGTCCCCCGTAACTTCTGCTACGGCTCTAAATTTTCGATTCCCATCCGAAACAATGATTAAGTCGCCAATTGACATAACATTCTTAAAATTCTGAACAGATGTTACCCTGTAATCATTGCTCTCTTTTTCTATCTCAATCCCATTAAACTTATACGCATCAATAACACCCTTTCTGTCTTTTGAAGCGCTAAAGTCAACATTGTTACCATACCCAAGCAATACATAGTTGTTATCAATACACTGCTTATAGATATACACCTCATCACCCAACGTATCACCAAGTGACATTTTCCAAACTTTACGCCCAGAAATATCAATTCGACGCTGAGACTGCGCCATTATCGGCGTAGCATTTGCAGCGGCGCACATCCGCTTAAAAATACCATCCTCAATGTCGTAGCTGATTTTCCCTGTTTCATCGCTATTAGCTTTTAGCCCTTCGACAAAGTCTTCGTAACTAAAACTCTGATGAAAAGTCACAAAGCCAATACGATTTTTCACAACAAGTTCGTCAAAACGAGCTTTGATTTTCTTACGGTCAGCCTCATTTTCAGATAGATATTTAGGATCAACAATGGCAAGAGCGTCATTAATCGTATTGTAGGTTTTACCAGTGCCTGGAGGTCCATAGAGTATTTGATTTAGAGAATGATATTGTTCCATATTTAAGATCTCGTCGTTCGAAGAGTAATCACTATTTGAGTCTTCCACACCATTACCATCAAAGGACAGAACTCTATCTAACACAGCAAAATTTATAGGTAAACCTGATGCGTTCAACTGCCTTCGCACCTCTAGAGCGAAATCAGTATAAGCAGTTATACTCTTAAGGTTATTTTTGTTGAATTTGGTGAATCCAAATTCTGACATTCTATCAATTACATAACTATTAATGAGGGGGAAAGCATCATCACGTATTGAAAATAGTACTGAACCTAATGTTCGAACATTGAAAAACTCTGGCAAGGGAATATCCGCTAATATTTCACGGGTTATTTCAATACATTGCTCTGCTGATAACGCCTCAGCGTCATTAGATAAGAGAACTATCAGTAGTCTATAAAGAGACTCACAAAAACCAGATAACTTACTGTCAGCTTCTACTTTTTTTCGGTTCATATTAAGCGCTAGCAATGCTTTACTACTGATTGGCGATGTCCCTACTAGTAACCACTCGGGAGCACTTTCATCTTGAGCGACCAATAAGTAACTATCGAGGGCGCGCCGAGCCTGCTCCAATTGGACAGTTGATATACCTTGTTGCTGCAGTATTAACACCTTCTCTGAATTGGGATAATTAATGCTTAGCTTAATGAGATCTATTATGTTTTGTAAGTTAAACTCACTTAACATATCAATGTATAGGTGCAGTAATTCTCGATTAACCTTTGCTCCATGACATACGATTTTAATTTCTGATTTAATATTTTTTCTATTAAAAATATTTTTAAATTCAGGTGATAAAACAACTGTATTGCCAACATTTTGCCCACGGCGATAACGGTCCAAATTGTTACCTCTTTAATTTTACAAAGTAGCAGCTCTAGTCATTCAGAAAAACCAAGATGATCATTGAGCAATTCAACTCTCGCCAGCGAAGGATATTAAAGGTGGTCCCACACGACCAACACCTGTAAACACGCGATCTGAATAGGAAGCGCTCTTATCTGAATACATCTATTTGAGAATCGCTCCAAGCGAACATCCGCTCAATACTAACTCGCTTCGAGGTTGCACCTATATTACTAGGACATAAAAATATCAACCACAACATTTCTGCAGCTAGCACTTTGGCATTAGCAAAAGTATTCGTCAGCTGGGTTTCTAGCTTTTAAAAAAAGTGTCTGTCACCACAATATCTATCCATGTCAGTCCTTAAGGATTTAAATCCAAGTGAGGTAATACATTCGCCAACCAATCCTCAGCTCTTTTTGGTTTAACAAAAGCTACAGCCGCGGCAGAAAAGGGGGATTTACGGTCACATGCTTTAATTAACCTATGTTCAGCAGTATTAACAACAGATTGCATGGTTTGCCTTGCTACGATAGGTAGCCCCCATGTAAGCTCTAGCAATTGAAGGTCACTTTGTACAGCCTCAATAACTTTCAACCTCTCATCTTTAACCGTTTTATGATTGAGATTGTAATACTTGGCGCTATCTTTAACTCTTTCATATTTATCAGGATCTGTTCTCTTATCATATCGAGAATGAACTAAACCTGGTGACTTATCAAATGAAAGCAATTCGATATCAGTAGCAACACAAGGATCTAATAGCTGAACTTGCTCTTTTGTATGGGCCTTCAGAGAGCATGATCTCCATACTCTTGTAGATTCGTCTGTTAAAGGAAAGTAATCATGTTTGCCACCACCATCCCTAGGTTGATTGGCATACTGACACGAATAGCGATAATTCTTGGGCTCAAAAGCTAACCACCAATATCCAGGATGTTTTTTATTCTTGCCACGAGCTAACATTTTTGTGGCATAAATTCCTTTGGTCTTTTTTACCGCACCTTTCGGACGAAAATGATCAACATTGAAATCGGTATTCATTCGAGGAACCTCTGAGTACCAGCATTTGTCACCGAATTTATTAATAAAATTCGGCTTGAATGGACTCCATACGCTCCCTAAACGATTGAACTCGAGGCTTTTATCCTTTGCGCTTTTAATAGCCAACAGCCAGACTTTGGCGGCTGCATCCCAATTCACAGGCTTACAAGCTTCGACTTGTTGAAGGTCAATGTATCGCACTCTTATAATAGTCCTTTATTCTTGAGTATCATCTGAATCATCTCTAAGCGATAAGCTGTATCGTCTAAACCTTTATCTTCCATTTGTTCCAAGGCTTTATGTCGCTCAATCAAAAACTGCCTGTAGTCTTCATCTGGATGCGTATAACCATACCCTAGCCTTTCAAGAGAACTATTTAACTTTCGTAGTTTTACTTTATCTTCATCATTAAACTCGACTTTTTCTAATATCTTACGCCGATCTTCAATAACTTTACTGGTATGTTGATCAAGTGTGGTCGCCATGCCAAACATGTCGCTAGTTAATATGCCGTTCACTCCCATACCAATAGGACTTTCAGCTGGTTTCTCAGCATAGGAAAGGCCATTTGATTCACGACGAAGCACCTGTATTTGATCTCTATCTAGCTCAGCGATAGCTAATGGATGATGAGTCACCATTACAATATGGCAATGTTTTTGATTAGGAATAAAGCGATTTAAAAATGCATGATATTTAGCAGCCCATGCAGGGTTAAGGTGGGTATCAGGTTCATCTAGTAAAAATAATGAGTCCGATTCTGCAGTAAATTGTAACAAGCCAAATACAGTGAGTAGCTGCTGCTCCCCTTCACTCAGCTCGCTAAAACTAACTACCTCATCATTATTCAGTACAACCTTTACATGAACACTAGAAATCAACTCTGAGAGCAGCGTGCTTTCCAGCATTTTAAAGAAATTTTTAGGGCTGAGTCCTTTGGCTGCACCATTTAGCGCTTGCAAATCAGGCAAGTATAAATGCACAAAATCATTATCAACACCTGATCCAGTAAGAGAAGTAGTTTCCTTACGAGTTGCCTTAACTGCTCCATAGGTGTGGGGTATTAATCGGTCTAAAAACTGTCTTACAACCCCTCGAGAGCCCCAAAAAGTGTCATTTTGGTTTTTAGCTTGGATCCATGAAGGTTTTCTAAAAACGAAGTGAGCAGAGTGAAATCGCTTAATCCCGAGTTGCCCCTCTAGGAACTTGCGGCCAGCATCACTTTGACCACTTAAAAAGAAAGCTAATAACACAAATTGGCTGTGATAGGGCTTGGCGTAAAACAAAGGCCTAACTTCATCTTCAATCTGTAATTTTTCGTTTAACAGACTGCTATAAAAGTTAGTGCGATGACGTATAAACAAGTTTTCAAGTCTGTCACTAGGTCCTGAGTAATAAGCAAAAAGGTGCTTTGGCAAGTATGGTGACTTACCTTCTTTATCTCGCTTTACTTTCGACAAGGAAACTTTATTCCATGTAGGCATGGTATGTGAGTCGACCCTTTCGGTTACTTCTATCAAGTGTTGAGATATCGGGGTGTGTCCATAACTGGGGTCAGCATCTACCTTGACCCAAGTGCTATTTTCAGCACCTAACGAATAAACCAACTCATAACTAAAAGGCGCGACTTCGCCTAAATCTAAAGCCCGGAATATTTTAACCAGAGCTTCAATGATATTTGATTTACCGGAACCATTGCGCCCCACCAGCACCGTCAGTAGTTGGCCTTCATCAAAATCCACTGTTAGATCACTGATGTTTTTAAAGCCAGAGCGAATGGTTAGGTAATCTAACTTCATTTTTTAGTAACCTTAAAGGTACACCTTTCTCCAATGCCAGCTTTGGTTATAGCATGGGCATCGAGCAAACGTTTCAGCTCGGTAAAGAGTACATCGACTTGCTCAAATGTTTGCTCGGTTAACTGATCCATGATCTGCTGCGCACTTAACTCATCACTCGTTTTTTGCAAAATCGACAGCACTTCACTTCCCAATTGACTCGGTTCTACAACTGCGACTGTTACCTTTATTTCTTGGTTCACTTTTTTACTTGGGTTACGAGGTTTTTTTGCCGGTTTGGGAGCATCAAGTTGTTGTTTAATTCGTTCAAGTAGCAGACTTGCTGGTTCATCATTAGGATCTTGTTCAACCAACTCACCACGGAAAGCTTTTGCTAAGATAGATGGCGTCAAACGGTCGAATCGTTTCTTGGCAGTTAAATACTGCTTCTCTATCAGTACAGCTTTTGCTAAAAGTAACTCCACTCTACGAACAACCTCTTGTTGCTCATATAATGTCGGGAAATTGATAGGAGCATTAGATACAACGGACTGGTTAATTTTTGGCATGTTACCCGTTGTTCCAGTAGCGTTGGCTCTAAAATATCTCCTAACTAACTCTGATGACAGACAAAAATATAAAAAATTTGGTAATATTTTCTCATTTGCACGGCACTTCATAATGAGGTCAGGGTAAATATACCGATCATCCTTACCTTTATATATTGCGCTTACACCTACATATTCAATTGAGTTTGCTCTTTGAATTAAAATGTCATCATTCTTAAGCCAAAGATGAGAATCGGGCGAAACATCTAGATCAACAAATTTATATTTATCTTCAACAAAATATCCAAGTGTAGTAGCAGATAAAGTTAAATTTCTAATACCTGTATCATAATCAACACCTCTAGGCGACTTACCATTTCTAGGCTTAGAAATTACAACATCTAACAACTTAACAGTAGACCAAGGCTCGACGATACAGTTATCTTCACGCCACTCACTTGTCAACTCACCAGATGTAGCGGCGGTGAGGACTGATTGACGAAAGCGTTTTAGGATGCTGGGGATTTTTTCGAGGCAAGCTTGAGCTTGGTCAACTTTGGCTAAAATCAAATCCAGTTTATCCACAATACGGATTTGCTCGTTTAGTGGCGCTAAGAGAACTGATGATTTTTTAAGATGTGTCTTATTAAATTTTTGTTGTGCGTTGCCACCAGTGATCTCTTTTAAACCTTCTTGACCTATAGGTGATTTAATATAGTAATTTAAATACCGATTATTACTAGCACCTTTAGCTCGCACCCTTATTCCATTAGGCGCTATTGTCATAGGCTTTTTTAAATCAGGCACTAAAAATGTTCTACCTGGCGCCCCAACATTAGCTAAGAATAAATCACCTGGTATTAATGAACTTTTTGACAAAAACTTATATGACTCTTCTGTTATATATTTAAAAGCGCCATGCCATTTTTTTGTTTCATCTTTTAAACGAACTAAGATGGCATAATCTTCATCATGGCTCTGTATTACATTTTCTTTTAGGGCTGCAAAGCTCCCATTTGCAACATAATCAGTATAGGTGGCAACGTCGTCATAAGTAACTTTAACCCAGCCTTTCGGTAACTCACTCACAGTACCACCTCATCAGATTCTTCCGCCGAGCCAAGCTCTACTAGAATAGCTTGCAGCTCACGCATCGCCCCTGCCATTTCTTCCAGGGCTTCGTTAATCAGTACATCAGGTTCTGGCAAGTTGGCACTGTCTTCTGTGCTATCGTCACGGATCCAGGCTAAATCCAGGGAGTCATCTTTCTTTGAAATTTCTTCACGGCTAAAGCAGCGCAGGCGACAAGTGTCAACATTACCAATCTCGCTGCCATTTTTATGGCTTTTAATGAAGGCATGACGCGCTGCGTCGTCGACTCGGGTTAAGTCACTGCCGATCGCTTGATAAAACTCGTCAAAATGAGTTTTGGTCAATACAGTGCGTTTACCAAATTGCGGCATGTTAGAACGTAGGTCATACACCCAAACGTTTTTAGTTTGACCTTTATCTTGTTTTACATCACTCGATTTTGAGAAAAATAGCACATTGGTTTTAACACCTGCCGCATAAAAGATTCCTGTTGGCAGGCGCAAAATGGTGTGCAAGTTACACTTTTCCATTAGGTCATTGCGGATAGTTTGTCCGGTTGAGCCTTCAAATAATACGTTGTCGGGCAATACCACCGCTGCACGGCCACCGGGCTTTAACATGCGTAAGTACATCAAATGCAAAAACGCTAACTGTTTGTTGCTGGTGTAGGTAACCAAATCATCACGAGTTGGTATACCACCACCTTGCTTAGTTCCAAATGGCGGGTTAGCTAGAATAAGGCTTGCTGGTGGAAGGGCTTTACCTTCATTAGAAAGCGTATCACCAAATAAAATACCTGAGTTTTCATCATCAACTGCTAAGTCGTGCAACATTAGATTCATCATGGCTAGACGACGTGTATCAGGTACTAACTCCATACCAAAAAATGTCTCGTGTTGATACTTATCGTATGCAACAGGGTCTAACGCTTGTACGTCGTTGTACTCAGCAAGGTAATGGTGAGCACTAATTAAAAAGCCGCCTGTTCCTGCCGTCGGGTCAACAATGACATCATCAAGGCTTGGTTTCATCAATTCAACCATGGCATTGATAAGTACGCGCGGAGTAAAGTACTGGCCTGCACCTGATTTTTTCTCACCTGCGTTGATCTCTAATAGACCTTCGTACATATCGCCTAAACCTTCGGTTTTAGCGCTATACCAATCAAGCTTATCAATCTCAGTTACCAACTTATTCAATGTGGCTGGTTTACGAATTACGCTGCTAGCATTAGCGTAAATTGCTTTGGTTATAATTGAGCCGTTTGAGCCTAAGTGAATGAGTAATTTTTTGTATTCTTCAAGGCGCGTAGCTGAATCGTATTGCTCTAAATTTGCCCAGCGGTAACCAGCTGGGATATTTTTATCCTCACGACCTGTTTCATCCACCATTTTAAGAAAGACTAGATAGGTCAACTCATTGATGTATTCATGGTAGGTGACGCCATCATCACGGAGTAAATTACACAGGTTCCACAATTTGGCGACCAGATCTTGAGTGCTCATTTTATTACCTAATTTAATTTGTATAGCTAAACATTGGTTGTTTGAACTTATGCTTTAACATTGAGATTTGTTTATGCTGATTTACTAGCATTGTTCTGCCATAGGGCTTGATTAAACATTAGCAACACTTCTGTTATAGGCCGTTCAAACAGCTTATTTGCGCGTTTAGTGCCGCCTTGATGTGAAAAGATGCCTTGGTCTAGTGCCGCTTCATCGACGATTGTTGTAGCCTTCATTTGCTTTGCGATAGTATTGAGCCATTGGATTTGCGGTGTTTTCCAGTCTTGGTTTGCTAATATTCGCTCAAGCGCATTATCTACCCTTTGCTCAAATGGGATAAGCGCCTCGCCGATAGCAGCTTGTCGGATAAAGCCAATAATGCGAGCGGCGATATCTTCCTTTTTTACCTCATGCCAAGCGACTTGTAGATCTTGTTCTCTAAACTTGTTTTGTTCAAGCACTAATGCCAGTTCTTTTAAGCTTTGTCGGGTTAATTCCCACGGGGCTTGCACGACAGTTTGAATTGCAAGCAAACGGTTGCTATTAGCATTAACAAAGTCATTAAATGATCGTAAATAGTCCTCAGGCTTTTGCCCTTCTCCATAACCTGTAGTGATGTTAGTAACTTCATCCTCATGGTCTGAAATGTAGAGCGGATTACCACCGTTACCACCTTTGACTTTTTCATCAAGCAGCTCACCTAAGCCTGGATGACGTGTGAACCACTCGGCAACTTTCTCTACCGACATGGCTTTCAGGTCTTTAATAAATTGTGCTGGTGGCTGTCCTGTGAGGGTTTCAAACTTATCTTGCTGTTCTGGGGTTAAATGACGGCGCTTAACTTGTAGCTTGGCGATAAACTGATTTTTGGCTAGGGCTTGTAGATCTTCATTAGTGGCATCAGCCATTTCACGCTCTAAATCAACAAAGCTGATGTCCACATTCGTAACAACGGGTTTCATGGTGTTGATATTTTCTAGCTGTTTATAGATATCTACCGCGTCGTAAATTTTAAATGGTCCCTTGCCGATTTCGGGACTAAGTCTGGTTGCGCGGCCTAACATTTGCTCAAATAATATTCGGCTGTTCACTCGACGCAAAAATACTAAATTACAAATTTTGGGGACATCAATACCCGTTGTAAGCAAATCGACAGTAACCGCAACATTTGGCAAACGATCATTTTTGTATAAGCGGATTTTTTCTAGCGGTTTATCTGTTGCGCCAGTGATTTTTTGAATTGCATCGTCTTCAACTTCACCATGATAATCTTCACAGGCTTGTTTGAGCGCTTCAACAACCTCATCAGCATGTTTATCGGTCACACAAAAAATGAGAGTTTTAGCTTCTGAGTATGGGTTAATTGCATCACTTTCTATCAACCATTTAGTGACGACTTTGGTAAAGCTAGGCGCTATCACTTTCTTGTTAAACTCAGCGACTTCAAAGTCGAGTTCGTCAGGGGTGTTATAGATTTGAATATCGTTATTCTCGACATCATAAACTTTCACCTCTTCATTGACGTCGTAATGAATACCTTGTTCAGCAAGCTTTGTATGAATGCGAATGGGCGGTAGGTGATCATTTAAATGGCCATCGAGGACAGCTTCAGTATAGCTATAGCTGAAAACAGGTTCGCCAAATATATCAACGGTATGCAATGCTGGCGTTGCGGTTAGGCCTATTTTGAAGGCATCGAAGTAATCTATTACAGAGCGGTATTTTGATTGATAGTCTTTTTGATCGCGAAATACGATTTCAGTATCGCTGAGCTCTCTATCTAGCAAATAACCACGATGACATTCGTCTACAACAATACAATCATATTGACCTACACCTGGTTTAGTATCTTTATCACTAGGATATAAAATACGCTGCACTAAACCTTGAACTGTAGCCACATGCACCTTTGTACTGTCGTCAGGCTTCTTATCATCAAGCTCCATTAGTTCGAAAGTATCAGCAAAAGTTTGCAGGTTCTCCATCCGGACTTCTTTAAAGTCGTTGACAGCTTGTTCTCCTAAAGCTGAACGATCTACTAAGAAAAGTATGCGTCTAAAACGCTCTGATTTAAGCAAACGATAAACTAATGCAATGCAGGTTTTTGTCTTACCTGTACCAGTTGCCATGGCGACGAGAGCACGGTCTTCACCTCGCTTAATGGTTTGCTCAACAGCCTTAATAGCATCGACTTGGTAGTCACGTAATTTAAGGTCGTAATCAAAATCCATTGCATTGAGCTTTTGCTCAGCTTGCTGTGGAGTCTGCTTTAACAGAGTTTTGATTTCGTGTGGCGAGTACCAACCTTTAAGCGCCTTACGCCGATTTGCATTGTCACGAATATCCAAGAACCAAATGCCACTCTCTTGCTCAAGTTGCTTGAGATAAGGTCGGCCATTAGTGGCAAACGTAAGTGGAACCTTGAAGTCCCCCCATGTAGTTTCTATTGTGAAAGCATTTTTAGTTTCAAGACCTTTAGCGTAGCGCTTTGCTTGATCAATTGAACCATAGACATTCTTTGCTGACTTTTTAGCTTCGACTACCGCAACAGGAATTAGCCCCATAAATAGCACGTAATCTGCGGGGCCCGATTTGGTAGGCCATTCAGCGATAGCCCGATTTTCATTAGCGACTGGACGTACTTTTTTAGAATATCTAAAATTAACAGTATCGGCTTTCCAACCAGCATCATTAAGCTGCTTATCGATAAGAATGCGAGTTTCAGCCTCATCCATATGAAATGGAAGCTTTTCAACTCGTTTAATTTCTTTGGCTTGAGCTTTTTGATCTTTAGCTTGGAAACTAGTACGCAATTCAAGATTGGCAGCGTCCATCTTAGCTCGGTATTCATTAAGCAAAGCTTCTTGTTCGGTAGCAACATCTTCCCAAATTTTGCTATCTGCTAGCATTTGCTCTGAACGCTTTTTCTCTGCTTTAGCTTTTTTCTCTTCAAGTTGCTTTAAAGACTCTGCAGCAGCTAATCGATCAGATGTACGTTGCTGCTGACGCTCGAGCTCCACCATTTTCTCTTCGAGCACACGAACTTCATCAGATGGGTCATTAGGCTTTTTGAAAGGACCTGCTTTAAAACCTTTAGCTTTATCGCCACCGTATAGCTGGTGATACCAGACGCTTAAAGCGTATCCAATTTGTAACGATTGCAAAGCATCTCGATGACTATTAGAGGTAATATCGTGATTGGCTGCATTGCCTAACTTTCTGATGGTATGAAATGCATCTTTGATTCGCTGATCAAGCCTCAACGAATAATCAAGGTTGCGTAGTAAATCAACTTGTTTTACCTCTTTACCTGACTCGACACCTACTCGAGCTGCAATATTTTTAGCTAACTCTTCACCCAGCTGTCGCATTTTCAATAATGTCGTATTTGGGTCAGGAGCAAAACACCACTCAGCCGTTTGAGCCAAACGAAGTAATAACTCATCGTGATGTTTAAGAAAATCGAAGTTACTAATAGTGCATCCCATCAATAGCGCCTTCTGGTGAAGAAATTGAGCAATTCTGTATCAAAAGATAGTACCAACATTCGTTAGAGCAGGCTATAAAATCCAAATTAGTTAGAAGGTTAAGTTTCAATTTTGAGACAGGGAAAGTTAGTGAACTACTTAGAAGGGCTAACATTGCTTAGAGCTCATTATTTGGATCTAATACCAATCAAAGATAAGATTTCAGAACCTAACCAACACAGCGAGGCAGGTTAGATAGGGATTATGTTCTGTGATAAAGGTTCAAGCTAAATAGCTGTTATCTAATAGCGTTAACAAATGATAAGTGGTGACCATATTGGTGACCAAACTCAAAACACGAATACCAACATAGCACCTAAGATATTGTATTTATTTAATTAGACTATTTTAGGCTACATTCAAATTCAGAACGTAGAATAAGCTTTCTACGTTTGGAGAAGCCGCTTTAAAAAATAAGTAGAGCCCAGTTTACCGCTGGGCTTTTGTTTTGCTTTAGTCTGTCTTTATGGGATGTCAGCTCAGCATATGTCGATACTATCGACATATGCACTCAGCACTCGTAAATCATGTCGATAAAACCTGATTTTAACGACATAAAACTAACGAACCTTAAAGTCTGGTGATAACGTTTGCCAATGACTTTGCAAAGCTTCTTTATGCTCATCTAGCATAGGCAATGCTTCGAGCATCTCTGGCCACATAGAGCGAGCCTTCTCTATCGTATCGAGAAGATGTGGTTTAATTGCAACCCATGGAACACCTACCGTATTTGACCATTTCTCAAAATGCTGCAACGTCATTTCATACCACTGTTTTGACTTGGCCATATTCAAAGCAAGGCTGTCATCTTGTATGTAAGGAGCTGTGAATACCACATCATAGAGCGGTGACAAACGAGGAGAACGCTGATCTTGGTAGATGATTGTCCAATTCTTAAGGTGAGCATCATCATTACCTAACAGTATATTAATCAGTAATCTTCTCGCCATTTGCTGTATATCACCCAAGCGATCATTACTTGTACGGAATAGTACCTGCCCTAATTGTTCATAGTTAACTTTCTGATATTTATCTGTAGGATATAGGCCAAAGATTTGAGCAAAGTCTTCAGTATGCACTCGCCCTTCATGAGTACGATCAAAACGTTTTATACCATAAGCGTATGTTTCATCGGGGAGTCTGATATTTGGTAATCCCTCTAACTCATTGAGTTTGATTAAGCGTATATCTGGAATTTTTGCGCCTGCAGCTTCGGCTAACTTCATACAGGTATATTCATTAACAGACACACCTTTATGCACCGTTGAAGGCGTTTTAATAATCCACATATCTTCAGAGATTTCCTGATCAATGTGATAGCGACCATCTACATGAGAAGATGAGAATTTCATCTGTACACCAGCAAGCGAGAATTTAGTATCTGCATGTTTAACGTTAATCTGCTGTGGTTCGGTCACTAAACGTTGTTCTAATGCCCAAATTGGCATTTTACCTGCCCTGATAGGCGTCGCCACCAATGCACCAGGCAAATTAGTCCCCAAATAGGCCAAAATCGAGAACTCGTTATTTACGTGACATTGAAGTGCTTTCGCCACAATATCTCTTAAGATCCCTTCTGGTAATAAATTAGATAATACAGGTGGTATTTTTTCACTGCGGATTTGAGGCTTAGAAAAATAATTAGGATCTTGAAGCTGTCTAAGTGTAAGCACTGGTCTTTCATGCTTGGGCATTGCAATATATTCAGGGTTAAAACTAAGTATGTTCTTTCCGCCAGCATAATGAGCAACAACGCCAATATCGACACCGTGTAGCTGAATATTCAATCCTTCTACTTGCTCTGTTTGTTTGCTCATTTCTGATCCTCAGATCCAAACCAAAACCCTAAATCATCCGAATCATCTTCTAGCGATTCAACACTGGCATCACTTGAAGCGACTTCTAATCTAGGTTGATCAATATTGCTTCCCTTAGGGGTAATAGATAATTCCATATTTAAGCCATCTAGCACACGTAATAGAGTAGACAACTTCATATCGCTACCCGCTTCGATACGCTGATATTGCTGCTGCTTCATACCGATACGCATATACATATCTTTTTGTTCCATCTGGAGCTGTTTACGTCGAGATGAAAGTAGTTTGGAAATTTGATCAATCGTCATCACACCCAACCTTAAACAATAGAAAAGTTGTACACAAACATATAAACAACATATTAGTTGTAAAGCTAGCTATAAACAACTTACCTGATGTATTAAGCCATCAATACAACTTAATAGTTGTAAGCGTATTTTGAAGGATCGATAGTCAGAGCTCTACAAACAGATCCAGAACGTAGAGTAACTGCTTCTGAGCTTGTGAAAATCGTTATAAAAGACAAGCAGTAAAATATGAGTAGAGCCCAGCTAAATGCTGGGCTTTTTGTTGCCGGAAAATCAGTATTACTAATTCCGTTGATAAGTTTGAGCACCACTACTTATTTCTATTAATCAATTCGGTTACTCTTAGCTAACTTCAAATGATAAAAGCATTTTTCATGAACCAAACCGGCATATACGAGCAACTGATAACTCAATTGGTCGAACAGAAATTAGATCGCAAAGCTTTCTATGTTGGCGAACGTTCGTTAGAAAATGGTGAAGCCGCTTCTTGGCTTTCTCGCTTTTTGACTCGAATTATCGAAATAGCAATAGACTCTGTACCTAATGGCAATGATCGCGTTTTTGAGCAAATCAGTTTAGCCAATAAAGTCATCGAATGGCTTAGTTCTAATATTGCCGATAGTGAGCTGATTACCGAAAACTTAATTGATACTCAAGGCAAGATTCTGACAGCATTGCTCGACAAGCAAAATCCAATATCGTCAGATTTGCCAAAGTATATTGACGGCATCATGCCACTAACTGGACTCACTCAAAGCGAGTTATTCTGTGGGAGCAATGCAGGCGTATCTCTTGAAACCGAAATTAAACGTGAAATTCAGTCATCCGATAAGATCTATTGGTTAGTCTCATTTATCAAATGGGCTGGGATCAGGATCTTTAAAAAGGAACTAGAAGAATTTACTCGCAGTGGTAAGCAGTTAAAAGTTATCACTACCTCCTATATGGGAGCGACTGACGCTAAGGCCGTTGAATTCTTAGCATCTTTGCCAAATACGGAAGTAAAGCTGAGCTACAACACCAACAGAGAACGCTTACACGCAAAGTCCTATCTATTTATGCGTAACTCGAGCTTTCATACTGGTTATATCGGTTCATCCAACCTGTCACACTCAGCTTTAACCAGTGGCTTAGAGTGGAATTTAAAGATCACCTCGCAAGAGATCCCACATATTATTAAAAAATCTCTCAGTACATTTGAAACCTACTGGGAATCACCTGATTTCGAATATTTTGATGGTAAGACCCAAAGCAAAGAGCGCTTAGTTAACGCGTTGCAAGAAGCCAGAGGCACCTACGATACATCCACGCAAAGCTTTTATTTTGATATCAAACCCCACTCCCATCAGCGAGCCATCTTGGACAAACTAAAAGTTGAACGTGAATTACATGGGAGGTATCGAAACCTCGTTGTCGCAGCTACTGGAACAGGTAAAACCATCATTTCAGCGTTTGATTTCGCTGAATTTTATGCAGCTAACCCTGAAGCTAAGTTTTTATTTTTAGCTCATAGAGAGGAAATTTTAAAGCAAGCGAGAAGTGCATATCGCGGCGTTTTAAAAAGTAACCAGTTTGGTGAACTACTCGTAGGACAACATAAACCGCAAAGATTTAGTCAGTTGTTTGCGTCAATCCAAAGCTTAAACAATCAACTAGCGACGATTCAATTAACCGAAGATTACTTTGACTACATTGTGATTGATGAAGTCCATCATATTGCAGCAAGCAGTTACCGTGCGATTCTAAAACACTTTACACCACAAGTCTTACTCGGTTTAACAGCCACACCAGAGCGCCATGATGGCGCCGATATTCTTAAAGACTTTTGTAATGTCATTGCAGCTGAAATCAGATTACCAGAAGCCATTAATCAACGTCATTTATCACCGTTCCAATACTTCGCTGTTGATGATAATACCGATCTCACAAATATTTCATGGGCTAAAGGCCGCTATGATATAGCTGAACTAACCAAGCTCTACACTTACAATGACCAAAGGGTCTTTCGAATACTGCAAAGCTTAGAAGAAATCGTCACCGACATATCACAGATGCGCGCATTGGCGTTTTGCGTAAGCAAAGATCACGCTAACTTCATGGCGCAAAAGTTCACTTTAAGCAATATTCCTTGCGGCGTACTCACAAGTGACAATTCGAAAGAACGAGACATTCAGCTGCAACGTTTAAAATCGAAAGACATTAACGTTTTGTTTGTGGTTGATATATTCAACGAAGGTGTCGATATTCCAGAGCTGGATACATTACTGTTTTTAAGACCTACAGAAAGCTTAACCATATTTCTTCAGCAGCTAGGACGTGGGTTAAGACTAACTAAAGATAAAGAGTGCTGTACCGTCATTGATTTTGTTGGTAACTCTCGCCCTGAGTATGATTTTTCCCATAAGTTTAGAGCGCTTATCGGCAAAACAAACCAATCTATTTCAAAAGAGATCAAACAAGGGTTTCCACATTTACCTTTAGGATGTCGAATAGAGCTGCAAGAAAAAACACAGCAAATGATCTTAAAGAACATATCGCTAGCAACCTTAAACAAAAATAGACTGCTTAGCTTAATTTCAAACTACGCTAACGCGACAGATTTACCCCTCACGCTAGCAAACTTTCTACATATCTATCCTGACTTGTCATTAGAGGATATCTATAAAGTAAAAGTGGGTAAGTTTGGTGGTTGGCGAGCACTTGTAGAAACAAGCAGTGGAGAAGAGATACAGCAGAACGAACTAGACATTTATGCCGCTTACTATCGTGCAATCAACAATCGTTTATTAAGTTGTACTTCGATCTCTTATTTACTGTTCATCAAAGCCTTGTGTGAAAGTGATTTTTCACTACCAACCCAAGCTGGTGTTGAGCCGAAAGATGAGCAACACAATCAGCTTTTCTCAACCATGTGCCATTATGACTTTTGGGATAAAACAGGCAAGCAAGCTGGATTTGATACTATTGAGCATAGTTTGTTTGCACTCAAACATAAGAAACTACAAGACGAGCTTAATGACGTTATTTCACTGCTTATTGAACGCTTAGCCACACAAGAATTTAAGATGCCTGCTGTAGGTAATATTGTGGTGGATGGCTCTCCGTTAAAGATGCATGTACGTTATCCCAAGGAACATATATTAGTCGCGTTTGGTGATAGTACATTTGATAAAAAGTCATCCAGTAGAGAAGGCGTACTAAATATTGCAGAAGCCAATGCAGAACTGCTGTTTGTTACCTTAGATAAATGCGAAAAGCAGTTTTCAGCAACGACCATGTACCATGACTACGCGATCAGCCCAACGCTATTTCATTGGCAAACCCAGAACAGCGCCAAGCCAACCTCAGGTAGAGGATTAAGCTATATAACGCAGCAAGAAAACAACAAGACGTTCATCTTATTTGTTAGAGAACAAGCTAAAGATGAATACGGAAAAACCATGGGATTTGTCAATTTTGGTCCAGTAGACTTTGTTAAGCATGAAGGCTCTCAACCAATGAATATTACGTGGAAGCTAAAACAAGCTATGCCTGCATATATGTGGCATGACACAGCTAAGCTAGCTGTTGGCTAATAGATTACTTTGCTAAACCGATCCACCAGCCTATTTTCGACATCACAAAACGAGTGGCTTTACGCCACTCGCTCATTTAAGCAACCTCAACCGCCCCCACTAACTAGCCTGTTTTCTTAAACACTGTTTTCTAATTTAAAGTCATTGCCAAACGCGGCACGTTCAACAAATAAACACCTTTTGAAATATCCTTACAAAATAAGTGGTTACAACACCAAGAAATTAGCTGCTCAAGCCAGAAATTGTGCGTTTTATAGGCCAGCTAAACCGCAACAAGTATTTTACTTTTCATTTCGTTGTTTAGGCTAAATCCCATTGCTACCATCCGCGCACTTTCCATTTGAAGTTATTTGTCATGCCAACTTGCGAGCAGCCAAAAGCTGAAAAGTTAGACCCTGAACACGTAAACTCTGAACAGCCACACAATGAAAAGTTACCCTCAAAAATGCTAAATCCTATCTTAGTTCAAGGCGCGATGGACGTTGAAGTCGAGACGCTTGTTGCCGCTCTAAACGATGTAAAACAAAAGACATATGGTGCGTGGACGTTCTGGCAAGGTCTATTAGATGGCTACCCAGTTGTGGTGTCGCGTACCGAGATTGGTTTGGCTAACGCTGCCGCATCTACCACTTTGGGCATTGCGCACTACCAGCCAAAAGTTATCATCAATCAGGGCACCTCTGGTGGCCACGATCCTAAGCTATTTCGCTCTGACATCGTGATTGGTGAAACCAGCTTTAATATGGGCGCTTACAAAATTGAGTTCGTTGAAAAAGGCCAAGGCATACACCCAACCACTTGGCAGAACTTCGATATGCCAATGTACCTACGTGAAAACGGTGTTGTAGTTGAGCACAATCATTTTAAAGCCGACCCAGCACTAGTTGAAATCGCCCTTTCGCAAGCAAGCAGCTACACCCAAGGTAAAGTGGTACTGGGTAGAATTGGTAGCTGTGACGAATGGAACCGTGAAGTTGACCGTATTAACTGGTTCCACGAGACCATGGGTACCTCAGTTGAAGAGATGGAAACCTCAGCGGCTGCGCAAGTTGCCGAAGCTTACAAGCTACCTTTTGTGAGTATTCGCGTGCTGTCTAATACCGACCAACATAAGCAAGATTTTGAGCCGCAAACGGCGATTGATTGTCAGGTGTATGTGCTTGATGTCATCAAGGCATTAATTAAGACCTTTTAAAGCCAGTTTAAAAAAAGCATCTAATCAACAAGATGAGTGACGGGAATAACAATGGTATTCCCGCCTGCTTTCGCTCGCTTTTAAAACGGTAATTTAACGCTCAATCGCGCAAATATGAGCCTGAGCGTTAGCTAATCCCTTTCTTTAACTTAGAGAGTAATAGACAAAACAAATGCAAATTTTAATCAGTATTGTTGGCATCATTGCCCTACTTTCAGTGGCTTTTCTGGCGTCTGAAAATCGTAAAGCCATTAACTACCGTACGGTTGGTTTGGCATTTTTACTGCAGTTAATTATGGGTGCGTTTGTCATCTATTCATCCTTCGGCCAAGCGGTTATTTTTAATATGGCAGAAGCGGTGTCGACCGTGATTGGTTACAGCAACGAAGGCATGTCGTTTATGTTTGGCGGCCTTGTTAGCGATAAAATGTATGAACTGTTTGGCCCGGGTGGTTTTGTTATCGCCTTTAAAGTCTTACCGATTATCGTGTTTTTCTCGGCGATTTCGGCGGTGCTGTACTATCTCGGAATCATGCAATGGGTGGTTCGCATCGTTGGCGGCGCACTGCAAAAAATCCTTAATACCAGCAAAGCGGAATCTATGTCTGCCAGTGCCAATATCTTCTTAGGTGTCACTGAAGCGCCACTGTTAATTAAACCTTATATTCCTAAGATGAGCCGCGCCGAGCTGTTTGCAGTAATGTGCGGTGGTTTGGCGTCGATTGCCGGCACCATGCTAGCGGGTTATGCCCAGCTTGGGATTAAGATGGAATACCTGTTAGCAGCCTCATTTATGGCGGCGCCAGGTGGTTTACTATTTGCTAAGTTATTAATTCCGCAAACTGAGAAAGTAAACGACCAAGATCTAACCGTTGTAGAAGAAAATCCACCAGCCAACATTATTGATGCGGCGACAACGGGCACCATGAATGGCCTGTCGTTAGCCATGGCAGTGGGCGCTATGCTATTTGCCTTTGTCAGCTTAGTGGCACTAATGAATGGCATGTTAGGTGGCATTGGTAATTGGTTTGGTTTTGACGGCCTAAGCTTGCAGCTGATTTTAGGCTACCTGTTTGCCCCTGTTGCTTGGTTGATGGGTGTGGCGTGGGATGAAGCGCTATTAGCGGGCTCGTTCATCGGCCAGAAAATTGTGATTAACGAGTTCTTTGCTTATATCAACTTAGCCCCATACCTAAGCGGTGATGCGATTGTTGCAGCAACAGGCATGCCTATGTCTGAGCGCACGCAAGTGATTCTATCGTTTGCACTATGTGGCTTTGCTAACCTAGGTACAGTGGCGATTGCGATTGCCGGTATTGGCGGCCTAGTGCCAGAGCGCCGCTCTGAGATTGCTTCTTTAGGCTTAAAAGCACTGCTTGCAGGCGTGCTTTCAAACCTAATGGCTGCAACCATTGCCGGTTTATTTATGAGTTTTGTTTAATCAACGGATTCTCATCGACTAGTTAGCAAACAGGCCCATATGACATAAACGTCATATGGGCCTGTTTTGTTTTTACGCTGCAAAAAAGCAATCCCTTAGTAAGTCCCTTTCCCCTTTGGAGATGCCTGCTTTTTTTGCTAACTCTTCCCATCCTGATACCACTGCAATCATTCTTTCATAAATGTCTTTAGCTTTCTTAGCATCTACATGAAAGTATTCTGTCACTTCAAATACAAGTTCAATATCTAGAGCGTTACTCATATCATCAATATTCAGATGCAACCCGGTAGCATTGGGCGTAGGGTTGATGTCATACGCAGGTGATAGACGCCATCCTGTTACATCAAGAATAAAGCCGTGATTCCTTAAATGGTCGTCACTGTTGGATACCATTACATTGAACAATATACGTGTCCAAAGCTGCTCTAAGTCTTCTTGTGTGTTTGAGCCATTCTGAATTAAAAACTCTGCTAACTCTAGATAACTTGCGCCATCATCATGGCCATCAAAATACTCCAATTGCGTCATAGCCGAAGTGAAGTGGAGTCTTCCCCCCGCCTCATCACGATCAAACCTTTTAGTCAGAAATATATGATGTTCCCCTATGAGTTCAACCTTTGATTCAGTCATATTGATACCAGCTTCAAGCGCCATCTGGTAAACAATAAATTCCCATAGTCCAATATCATAATCATCATAACGGCTGGGGAATTTTGCTAACCACAACGTTTTATCTATCTCTCTTACTGATGCTTTAGGGCGAGCACCTCCTAGTGAAGATCCAGGAGAGATAAGCATATTTAACCATTTTAGGTAGTCAGGGTTATCAAAGTCGGGTTTATCCTCAATACCTAGTGTTGCTTGCTGCAACTCAGCTAGTGACGTTATCGCTGGAGCTGCCAAATCCTCATTATTATCAAGAAAAGGCCCCTCTTCAGAAATACTAAAACGTAGAGCGCCCATACGAAAGGAGTCATGTACACCGAGTAGATAATCAGTTTCAAATAATCTACGTACTCGACGTTTTTCTTGGCGAGCAATCACAGCTTCTCTACGCTGCATCAATAACCTTCCCCAGCGATCTGGGCATGAATCAAGGAAGACTTTGAAATTTCTATCATCTTCGGCATGCTGATCACCGACATATAACTGTAGAGCTGGATCTATTTGTCTTACGTACTTAGAAGCTAACCAATCTTCATCGTAATTAAAACTAAAGTGCTCTTTAGCTCTGATTTCTGATGATCTCAACTTACCGACTAACACAGGTTTTCCTAAGTCAGTCCAATCAGCATAAACGTAGATTTCCAATTGTGGCCCCTTTAACGGTTCTTCTTCAATAGCTCTATATCTTGAAGCTTTCTGCCAAGTTCATCATCAAGCGCCACTTTAGCAAGGTCACCCAGCAAGCCTAAAACAGCCAAAACATTTACGTAGTGGCCAATAGACACAGATGAGTCACCTTTCACTATCCTTCTCAGAGTAGGCTTAGATAACCCTGTTCTCTTATGCATCATGTCTTGAGTTATTCCGCGGCGCTTCATAGCCAGCGTGATATTCTCACCCAGTGCATTTAGGATTTTCTGATTTTTGGGGAAGATGACCGCCCCACGTTTAACTGGAGCATTTATATTATTAAAAATGAAAATACCCTTTCACTTAACCTTAATTAGTGAAATTATAGTTTCACATCAAAGCTAAAGTAAAGAGCCGTATTTAAAGTCTGATTCCATCGAAGGGATTCTAACAACACATAGATGTGAAACTAAAGCACCATAAAAGCGCAATAAGTGAAACCTTAGTTTCACTTTTCTGCATTTCCTACTTAAATCATCAATCGATTCAAAGCTAATTTTTAGGACCCTATCTATGCCGCAGGCATAACATAAGGTTGGTAGATGATGATGTTTACCAAAGCTTATAAACCTTTATGGGTTGTTAATACTGAATTTAAAGGTTTGTATCAGCAGCGGTTGAATATCAACTTTCCTAGACGTTAACTCGCTGATAGAAACTAGCTTAGGCTCAAACGTCACAAATCCCCAAAATTGTAAAAATCGATTAATAAAGCGTGATTCAATCAACATGCTAAGTAACTTTATTGGCGAGAAATGCTCTTCCGATTGTAACTGAAGCAGGATATCTGGAAATGCAGTTTCTACCTCCTCAATCAGCTGGTCAATGCTGCCATGCTTTTGCAGACGCCAAAGCATAAACAACCAGAAAGTTCGTAGATCTATATCTAGCTCCCAACTATCTAGGTAGCCCCAATTATATTTGGAGATTGCGGCTTCGAGCATAGGTAAGAAAAAGACGTTAATCCCATGAGATTGATACAACTTCTGCGCTGACTTCTTTACATGGAAGCGACCACTTCGAAGATAAATAATACCCGCTATTTCCGCCAAAATTCGGGCGTAGTGCAAGGTGTTAAATTTGTCTTCATTGCTACCAGCAAATTCACTGATACTGGTATATTTTTGATGTTGAGAGACTGCAAACTCAGGCAACAACTCACTGGCTTGCTTGACTATCTTTGTTGGTAGGTTGCCCTTACTGGTCGCTTTAAATGAACCGTTATTCTGTATGGCTTCATCTAGAGTCAATTCCAAATAGCGCATTACCGGGCTGCTTAATATGTTATCTGGTGTACTGAATGTTACCCCAGTTAACTCATTAAAAGGGGCATATAACCAGTTAGACATTTGGTTAGGTGTAAGGCCACAAAAATCAGTTTCGGAGCGATTATTACGCTCATGCATGCGCTGCTGCGTAACTAAGTTAAGTTCATCAAGGGTAAGGTTCAGGTTCATTGCTGCGGTTTGTGCAATGTCATCAAACACTTCTGCATGCCGTTTTGAAGCACTGTCCATACAGCAACCCTTGTATTTTTTCCCGCTACCGCAGGGGCAAGGATCGTTTCTACCCGGTTTCATGCTAAGCCCTCTACGCCATTTTAAACTTTTATACCATTATCCTAAGTTAATAAGTATTGCCACTCTATACCTTGTCCACTAAACAAGTAAGGACAGTAACTTATCTGACTATTTTGTTTCGAGCACATCAACATCACGAAACATTGGCGTGATATTAGCTCTGGCTTGCTCGGCTGCAGTTTCGGCGTCGCCTGCGCAGATGGCTTGTACCAATGCCTGATGACTTGAGGCGCTGTCAGACAGGTCATAATCTTGGTGGGTGATGGCAATATACGCCTGCAGTGGGTATAAGATCTGCTTGTATTGATTGAGCATTCGCTCACTGCCGCAGATCTCGATGATCAGTAGATGTAATTGCCAGTCCATCTCGCTGATTCGACGGGTATCGTCACTATTTTGTAAACACAGCAGTTGGTAATCTTGAAAAAAATCCGCTAAACGCGCTTTATCATCGGCGCAGGCCCACTTAGCGGCCATAGCCGCGGCTTCGCCTTCTAGTGCGACACGTAAATGATACAGCTCCCATAAGTCTTGCTGGTTTATCTCAACCACTTGCCAGCCTGAGTAAGGCTTTTGAATGACTAAGCCTTCATTGACTAACGAGTTCAGCGCCATACGCACTGTGCTACGCGATAACTCTAGCTGCTTGGCTAATGCGCTTTCCACCAGCTTTTCGCCTAACTTGATATGGCCTTCCAATATATGCGTGCGCAAATAACGGGTGGCTTGAGACTCCAAACTTTCTTTAATGATTTTCATAGCGCTTACTGCTGGCTCAAATAGTTAATGCTTTTGATAGTAGTGGAAAAAAAATAGGCCACTGACTATAACCCGTTGCGGCCCAAACACAAGATACTGTTAGTTCAGCATGGCTTCTCGGACAAACTGCATAAAACTATGAGCTTGTGGCGATAACGACTTATTCTTGCGGGTTAAAATATAGTAAGCGCGCTGATGACGCACTTTTAGCTCTGGAAATGGCATCACTAAGCGACCATCAGCTAACTCCTCTTGGATCTGCTGATAGGCACAAACGGCTACACCTAAGCCACTCATTGCTAGCGACATTACTACCTGGCTTTCACTGGCATAATGGCACTTTTGTAGCTCTAGTCGAGCGACTGGATAATAATTTAGCCAGTACTTCCAATCGAAGTTATCGCGGTCATGGATAATGTTGGCATCAGCTAAGTCTGCAGGCACCGTCAAAGGTTTACGCTTGAGGTATTCAGGCGAGCAAACGGGTACATAATCAAGACTACACAAAAACTGCGAATCAAAGCCTTCCCAGTCACCATCGCCCCACTTTATCGCCAATTCAGTTTGCGGTAAAAAATCAAAATGATTAGTCGTCAGCATCTGCCCGACCAATAACGTAGGGTACTGAGCTAAAAACTTAGGTAATAATTTGCTGACAACCTGTCGACTAAAAACCGGTTCCATCTCAATATGTAAAGTGTAATGCTCAGCATTATTATGAAAGCCATCAACTACGCCCATTAACTCCTGGATCGGCTGATTGACCTGTAACAGTAATCGCTGACCATCTTCGGTTAACTGCACTTGTCTGCCGCCGCGATAAAACAGCTTTGTACGCAGCACCGCTTCAAGCTTGGCAACTTGCTGGCTAATGGCTGACTGAGTCAGGCATAGCTCACGGCTAGCCTCGGTAAAGCTTTGTTTATCTGCCACCGCTTTAAATGCCATAAACCAAGATAACTGCGGTAAACGGGCACTTGAACTAGCTTGAGTTGTATTCATAACATCCTGCGATAGTATGCCCCTATACAAACATGAGTATAAGGGCGTTGCTTGATTAGCGACTTATGCTTTGAAAAAGCTTAGCAGCCTGGCTTAAAGCGCAACACCGTCTCTAAACGTTGGTCTTTCTGGTACAGGCTACAATAGCTATAACCAATCTCTTCAATATTGGTCTGCTGGCCTTGAGCGACAGTGCCAACTTTGGCAACGATGCGCTCAGCAACACTTTCTACACCTTCTTCGGCGCGCATGATACCAGATGCGTCAATATCTATATCTTCATTTAGCAAATATTGGTTACCGCTCACACGGATCACTGGCACGATAGGATTATTAAAGCCTGCACCGCCGGTTGTCCATAAAATCAGATGCGCGCCCAGTGCCGCAAAGTGCATTCCCGCGCTGCCACATAGGTGCGTGGCTTCCGATAGATAAAAACCTGGCGTGGTGGGTTTTTCATGTACGAGGTGATTAATCTGCAATACATCTTGGATTGGGCGTGTACCGGTTTTACTCAGCGCACCAAAAGACTTTTCTTCTAGTGTGGTTAAGCCGCCCACACTGTTACCAATACTCATGGTTTCCACTTCTGCGCCATCTACATGCCAACGCGCTTCTTCTTGCTGAATAAGGCGCTCTAGTTTATCGGCTACCTCTGGCGATACTGCGCGCTGACGTAGAATCGCTTCACAACCAACTAATTCAATCAATTCACCGGCAATGGCGGTTGCACCGATATCAACTAAGGTGTCTACCGCACGGCCAACACTTGGATTAGAGGCAATACCTGAACTGGTATCTGAACCACCACATTTAACCCCGATAACTAGCTCTGATATCGGCGTTTCGACTCGCGGCGCTGCATTAGCAGCTTGCTGTAACTCTTGTGCTAAGGCTTTACCTTGAGTAATGGTTGATCGTGTACCTTGTTGCTTGATGCACACTAATGAAAACGCAGGGCGGCCGCTAGCGCGAATAGGCGCGGCAACGATTTCAGGATCGATACTGCCACAACCCATCGCGAGTACCAGAACACCGGCCACATTCGGGTTATTGCCCGTATGTATCATGGTATTGATCATCTCTTCGTTACCACCATACATACAGGTGTTGTAATTGGTGACCACAATGCCGTTATCAATACTGTCAGCAATCGCGCGCGCGATGCCGTCACAACATTCATCAACTGCCATAATCAGTACATGATTACGAATACCCACGCTGCCATCGCTGCGGCCAAAACCCATAAATGTGCTCATCATGCTTGCTCAATCCCCATCTGTTTAATGATTTCTTGAATAATGTTGTCGGGAATGTCTAGACGTTGGCTACGCACATTTTGCACATGTGCCAATTGACCACGAGGTATGCCCATAATGGCTACGCCAACGGGGTAACTCGCTTTAGTAATAAGCTGCAGGTTGGCAATATCGGTTAACGCCACTTTATTACCAAAGGTAATGGCTTGCAGGCAGGTCACAACATCTATGACTTGGTTATTGGTTGAGATAATGGCTATCTCATCGCCTTTAGTGGCATCTACGAGTAGCGTGGCGACGTTGTCGCTTGGGTCGAGCTGAATGGCTTTTTTCATTCTGTTTAGCGTTAGATTGTCGGACAATCCTACAATCTAATTGTTTTTTGCTATTTATCAATCCACAAATATCGATATTGAGCCCTAAAATAGCGGCCAGTTATATGAAATGTGATGCAGCATCCACTTTAAGAGATATCTCTTTTGCTAATAACAAAACGTAATTAGTCATTTTACCTACAAGTAGTCAGTGTATGTCGCCACCCGCAAATGTGGTTATCTGCTTTAAAAAGGCGATACCGCCGACACTAAGGGACGCTAAGCAACACAAGATAGTAACAGTACTCACACAAGCTCAACCTCACCCCAAATATAACTACATTTATCGAATGATTCAGCAATCACAGTATTAAAACGCCCTTGGTGAGCCACCTCCCACTATTACATTTTGTAATGACTGAATAAGCTTTTATTGTTGTCACTCAGCGCCTTCTTCGCTCAAAATCCGCCCGAATAAAAATTCCCTGTGCGGTTTACCTTATAACGTAAATCGCACTATTACTTTTGTAAGGATGTAGTCGTGACTGATTTAACAACGGCACCAGTGACAGATGAAACTGTTACTCAGCAATCCCCCGTTCAAAATGATAAAGTTCAAAACGACAAACTACTGATCTCAGTGAGTTTGGCTGTTGTATTTGCTGTCGTCATGATGCTGATCTTTAACCCAGATCAAGTACAAGCTGCTGGTAAATCGGCTTTTGCTGCATTAACCAATACCTTTGGTTCTTTCATCCAGCTGTTTGCCTTTGCTGCTGTGTGTACCATGCTGTACATCGCGGTAAGCCGCTACGGCACCATTAAACTGGGCGAAGGCGAGCCTGAATACAGCAACATGAGCTGGTTATTCATGTTTATCTGTGCCGGTTTAGGTTCAGCGACCATGTACTGGGCGTTCATGGAATGGGCTTACTACTACAACGGTATTGGTCTGAACATTGAAGGCCAGAGCAACGAAGCGCTGCGTACTAGCTTGTCTTACGTGATGTTCCACTGGGGTATTACGCCTTGGGCTATCTATGGCCTAGCGTCTATCACTATGGCGTACCATTTCCACGTTAACCGCGCTAAAGGCCTAAACCTGTCATCGCTTATGGTGTCTATTCTAGGCATGAAAGAAGACAGCACAGCTAGCCGTGTAATGGGACGTTCTCTGGATCTGATCTTCTTATTCGCGACGTTTGGCGGCCTAATCTTAACGACAACAGTGACGGTAAATACGGTTTCAACCGGCTTCTCTGAGCTGTTTGGCATGGAAAATACCTTTGCGATCAAGGCTATTTTACTGGCACTGATCACCCTGACCTTTACCCTAAGCTCTTACATCGGTATTGCTGAAGGTCTACAAAAAATCGCTCATGCTGCTTGTGGTATGTGCTTTGTGTTTGCTGTGATAGTACTAGTACTGGGCGACACAGGCTTTATCGTTGATTTCTTTGTTAACTCGCTAGGTCTGACACTAACTAACTTTGTTGAGATGAGCCTATTTACTGATGCGACAAATGGCGGCACCTTCAACAAAGATTGGACAGTGTTCTACTGGTTATACTGGTTCACTTACACGCCAGCGGTAGCAATTTTCGTTACCCGTATCTCTAAAGGTCGTACGATTCGCCAGGTTGTTTTAGGTCTAATGGCGGGTGGTTGTGGTGGTTGTTGGTTCTTCTTCGGCGCGCTAACTGGCTACTCAGTTGATGCAATGGTAGATGGCATAGTGAATGCACCCGCTCTACTAAACAGCGCTAATGGCGACATCGCAGTGGCTCAGCTAATTGCTAACCTGCCATTTGGTACCATCTTGTCAGTATTCTACTTCGTGCTAATGATGTTGTTCCTAGCTTCTCACTTAGATGCTACCGCGTTCACCGTAGCTGCAGTAAGCACCAAGAACCTAAAGCAAGGTCAAGATCCAACTCGTGGTCTACGCGTGTTCTGGTGTGTGATGCTAAGTCTATTACCACTAGCAATGCTGTATATCAATGCTTCACTGGATACATTGAAAACAGCGGTAACCCTAACTGCGGCACCATTTGTAATCGTACTGATGCTGTGTATGTTTGGCCTAAAGAAATTCCTGTCAAACCACAAGTTTGATGACGTTGCAGAGAAATAAATCATGTTGAAAATTACCGATATTGAAGTCATCCACCTACGCGTACCTTCGATGGATGCCGAGTGTGAATGGGGCGAAGACGCCGTCATTGTTAAAGTGCACACAGATAAAGGTATCGTGGGTATTGGTGAAGCTGACTCTAGTCCACTAGTGGTTCAAGCTTGTATCGAAGCGCCACAAACTAACTTCTACTGTAACGGCCTAAAGCGTCTGTTGATCGGTGAAAACGCGCTAGAAATTGAGCGTCTGTGGAACAAGATGTACTGGGGTTCTAACTACATGGGTCGTCGCGGCGCTGGCATCCATGCGATCAGTGCTATCGACATCGCGTTATGGGATATCGCTGGTCAGTTCTACGGCGTACCAGTACACACGCTTCTAGGGGGTAAATACCGCGAGAAGATCCGTTGCTACGGTACCTTCATCCCGGCTGATAAGCCTGAAGACAACGTGGCGATTGTGCAGGGCTTGAAAGACCAGGGCTTTACTAGCATTAAGTTTGGCGGCGGCGTGATGGGCGATGACCCAGACACTGACTACGCGATTGTTAAAGCAGTGCGCGAAGCAGCAGGTCCAGAGATGGAAGTACAGATTGACTTAGCGTCTAAGTGGCACACTTGTGGTCATTCAGCCATGATGGCGAAACGTCTTGAAGAGTTTAACCTGAACTGGATTGAAGAGCCGGTTTTGGCAGATAGTCTTATCAGCTATGAAAAGCTGTCTCGCCAAGTGTCACAAAAGATTGCTGGCGGTGAGTCTTTAACGACGCGTTATGAGTTCCAAGAGTTCATCACTAAGTCTAACGCCGATATCGTTCAGCCAGACATCACCCGTTGTGGTGGTATCACTGAAATGAAGAAGATTTACGACATCGCGCAGATGAACGGTACTCAGCTGATCCCGCATGGCTTCAGCACCGGCATTTTGTTGCATGCTTCAGTGCACTTCTTAGCCGCTTGTGAGCAAGGCACCTTGATGGAGTTCTCTCAAAGCAGCAGCCCACTATTCACTAGCTTAGTGAAAAACCAGCTACAGTTCGACAACGGCTATGTAGCTGTATCTGATGCACCTGGTTTAGGTATCGAGCTAGATGAAGAGTTGATTGCCAAGTACCGCGCAAATTAGCATCGCGTAAATTAGTATCGCGTGAACTAATAGCGTTAACTTTATCCGCTAAACAACAATGCCAGTAAGTGACAGCTTACTGGCATTTTTTTATGCCCCTTAGTCATTAATAACCTCACTTACCACTACACACTTTGTTGCTAGCTAATCTGGTAGCTTTGCTAGTGTTTTTTATCAGCAAGAGACATACTCTAGCCTAGATACATTAGATTTTTGGATAGCTTAATGTGTGGTCGGCTCAATATTATTGATGACATGTTTGTACAAGCGCTGATGCAAGACTTGCAGGTAAAGAACGCTGAGGAGATGCTGTTTGGGCGCTTCAAGATACCCACCAACGACATTAGTATCGTGCGTGAAATTGATGGCGAGCGCCGCTTACAGACCGCCACTTGGTGGTTACTGCTT
Source organism: Shewanella sp. 0m-6 (assembly GCF_052977325.1). Classification (NCBI taxonomy): domain Bacteria; kingdom Pseudomonadati; phylum Pseudomonadota; class Gammaproteobacteria; order Alteromonadales; family Shewanellaceae; genus Shewanella; species Shewanella sp. 0m-6. The sequence goes on along the minus strand of NZ_JBRIMD010000001.1, from coordinate 328,770 downwards.
GAAACTTGTTATGAGGGCTTTAAACCCAGCCGTTACACTTCTTTTAATACTCGATTTGATAAGTTAAATACACCCAACAGCGCAGGCTTTAACGCATTTAGAGAGAGTCGCTGTGTGATTGTCGCTAGCGGTTTTGGTGAAAACGATAAAAGGGGTAAAGAGACTTACTATCATGACTTTATTGCCGAGAATTCGGCGATGGCATTTGGTGGCTTGTTTCGCGAGTGGCAACATCCTAAAACAGGGGAAATAACCACATCATGCTCCATCATTACCAATCCGCCCCATCCTGATCTTATGCCGTTTCATAGCAAGGCTAGCCCGATGATTTTGCCGCAAAATGATGAGGTGCTCGATGCGTGGTTAAATCCTGCGAACCAGCAGGTGGAGATGTTTGATGATCTGCTCAAGCCAACATTGAGACATGACTTTACTGTGCAACAAATAAATAAGCCGAGTCAGTATCAACCTATCGGTCAAACTACTCGGCTTATTCCTAACGACTATTATTCCTAACGACTACTATGCCTAACCGCTAGCATTGAACATCACGCTGTCGCGACTAAAAAGGCTTAATTAAGATAAGCGCTTAACGTGTCTTGCTGGCTCAATAAGCTTTGGTACAAGGTAAACTGATTGGCTGCGCGTTCTACGTTATGGCCTGGATGATGAATTTGAAAATAGACATCACCGTTTAAATGATCGGTTAAGAATCTCACGCCGATCATCAAGCACATCACTCTAGCGCCTAGCCATAGGCTCTTGCGTTCATCATCTGAAAGTACGTCACCTAGCTCACTTAAATAGCCTTTACAGATAGCTCCGAAGATAGACTCCCTCACCTGCACTTTATCAAGCGCGGTAGAATCTTCCTCTTCAGGACTACAGAAAGTACGCACCATGTCGCCAAAGTCATACATCAGATAGCCTTTCATACAGGTATCTAAATCAATAATGGCAAGGCTTTTCATGTCACGCTTATCAAACAGCATATTGTTGATTTTGGTGTCGTTATGGCAAATACGACGAGGAAGCGTTGCTTCAACTTGTGCCAGTTCGTGTAGCAGATCTTGCTGCGACAATACGAAATCAATCCAGGTTTGACACTCACTTACCCGGCCATGACTGTCAGCGCTAATCGCCTGCTTGAGTAATTCAATTCGCCCAGGCAGGTGATGAAAATTAGCAATAACATCTTCTATCTGCTCTGCATCAAGTTCTGTTAATGCACTAGAGAAATGGCCAAATGCCTTAGCCGCCATTTCTGCATCCGCACTGCTACCAACCACATCGATGCTGTGGCTAAATGGTAGATAATTAATAGCACGCCAGAAACCTTGCTCACCGAGATCGACACAAAGCTCATCGCTGGCAGTTAGCTCAGGTGACACCACTTTTAATTGGTACTCACCCGCAGCCACTTTCATTTTTAAGTGCTGACTAATTTTAGCCGCATTGTTCACCAATGCAGACGGCGTTTTGAAGACTTCGGTATTAATTTTTTGCAGTACAAATTCGCTATCAACGCCACGCACCAAAAAAGTATGGTTAATATGGCCATTCCCCAATGGAGACACTTTGGCACTTTCTGCATCAATGCCAAAATGGGACAAAATATTTTGTCTTATAAAATCGATCACCCAACACTCCAGTTATTCTTTTAGATCTCTTTTGCTATCTGGGCTTTTCTCCAGACTTTCCGTGCAAATTGATTACTTAAATGCGCTTAGAACTAATTTGAGCAAAGAGTTTGCTGTAATTTCTGCCTTACCCATTGCACGTCTTCAGGGTAAGTCACCCCGTACCAAGATTCCTTAGCGACACGGACATTAACTACCCGATTAGACACACCGTTTTGCTGCTGGTCTAAACGTGCTTGTACCACTGTTGGAAGATAACATTCCGTTTTTGGCTGATGGCCATTCTCTTTAATAAAGGCGCTAAACTGCTGCTCAATAACATCAAAGATATCAGGCTTAAAGCCCCAGCAGGTCATCGAAACCACGGCATCATCGTCAAGTGTCTTACGTTGCCCGTCTAACGTACCAGTTAAACCCGCTGTATCACAGCGAATATCAAGCCATTCGGCCACATCGACAAGCTTACCCGCCTCAACCTGGCATAAACCTCGGTTAACGCCGCCATTGTCAGAGAGGGTTAAGCCGATTGGGTAAGCGACCATCATCCAGTCATCATTAACAGTGGATAAACCTTCTGCAAGCAGGCTAAAAGCGCTGTCGCCATAAAAATCATCAGCATTGATCACAGCCATAGGTCCATGGACATGGTTCCTTGCACTCCAGAGCGCATGCGCTGTACCCCAAGGCTTCTGGCGCTTTGCAACATCGGCAAACTCACGTGCCTGTACAGGTAAATCGTCTAACGACTGAACGCAGTATTGGCAGGTAAAATCATCACTCAACTTACCCGCTAAGGCTTGATCTAGCATGCTGGCTAACTCTGGACGGATCACCAATACCGCACGAGTGAAGCCTGCTTTATAGGCGCTTAGTAACGATAGCTCCAACATGGTTTCACCCTTTGGTCCAAGCTGCGCTAACTGCTTGTCACCACCAAAGCGGCTGCCTAACCCTGCGGCAAGGATCACTAAGGTTAAATCCTGCTTGTTATTACCCATTTCTCTCTCTCAAACAATGTCACTCTCTTAAACAATGTCACTCTCTTAAACAATGTCACTCTCTCAAACAATGACACTTAAACAACAGCGCTCTCAAACGATTAAAGTGCCGCCGTGTGATAAGGCGGAGCAGTTTAATGAGTCTATAGCTTAATTTCCAGCGCTATTGCCTTAAATACCTATGCAGATCCAAGCTTATAATAAGAGTTATAAATAAGTACGGAAAGCGGCGACCTTGCCCAATGCTGCTTGGCTGCCCTTTAAACTAAAGTTATAACCACACAGGCTGACATTACCGCGCCTTGCCATATCAACAATAATCGCTTCGGTATCAAGTGGCGAAAATCGTGCTTCAGTGCCAGTATCTGCCAGTAAATCGACAACTAATGGCCTATATTCGGTACCATTATTAAAACGCAGTCGTGAACATGTTTTATCACCTTTAGCAGTAGCTAGAGACCACAAGTTACTCGCAGCCCCCGTTTCACCCAGCCAGCGTATAATCAATACATCCTCTTCGAGCGCTAAGCTAAATCCATCTGGCATCGATGTCGAAATACGATTAACTGGCGCGAGCCCAGCCGTGTCATCAACCACTTGCGAGCTGCTATCGCTAGCACTTTCACTGTCAGCCTCTGATACAGGAATGAGTGACACTAGGCTCACTATTAGCATCAGCCCCACTACAGAGCCTGCAGCAATAAAGACTAACTTTTTATTGGTTTGCAATAGGCCTTGCAGCTGCGCCAAATTAAACGTTGCTTGCTTTTTACTTCTGCGAGAACGCTGCACATCGTCTCTGACAGTTTCTGGGCCTTGCTGCACTTCAGCGCGGGGATATACCTCCTCGGTATGACTAACCGCTATCGCCTCTGCTGTCTCAGCGCCACCTAGAGTGGGCTCAACTCGAACGCGGCTACCTGCCATTCGGGCTGAGCTTTTGTTGCTCGTCATATCCACAGGCCCCGAATAGCCTTGCACATAATCGACTCTTGAAACGGCAGGTAATACCGCTAAATAACCAATAGCAAGGCCTGCTGCAACTAGTAGCGACAGCAATAGCATCATGCTGTGAATATGCACCAAGGTGAGCAACACAAGCCAAAACGGCACTAACGTTAACAGCGTAAACTGTTGTGGCTTAGCGCAGTCTCGTAATCTACGTATGCTCGTAAATGCTAATACCGGCGTAAGTAATAGCCCGACAAAGTACAAAGCCAGCGAAGGACTAAAAACCACAACCGCTAGCAATAAAATGAAGTAAATCAGACCACTAATTGCAGCAAAACGCTGACCATTATCTAAACCATTGACACAAAAAAACGACTTAAACTGCATATTGGTACCGACCTTAACAATATTCTTTAATTCGGCTGCTCCACAATTTATGTAGTTACAGCACACCCTATTTCTATGCCCAGGCGAAAGCATAAAACGTAATGAAGTAGCCTACCCAATTTAGCTCTCAATGTCAGTGTTTTCGGGCAATATTGTCAATTTGAGCCAATAATAAAGCCGTCAACTCACCATGAGCAGAATATCAATTACCATACTAATTCATGCATCTGCGACTAGCGTAAATATCACCCTAGGCTGTATAATGGCTCGCTTAATCTTTTACTCGACCTATTTGGGCTAACCTAGCTCCAATAGTGCCAACATCGGATATGCAGCTCATGACCGCTCGCGGAAACCTATTTATCGTCTCGGCGCCAAGCGGCGCAGGTAAATCATCGCTTATTTCAGCCCTGTTACGAGACCAGCCTGTAGATATGCAAGTTTCAGTTTCGCACACCACAAGACAACCTCGTCCTGGTGAAGAGAACGGTCAGCACTATCATTTCGTCAATCAAGATGAGTTCAAGGGCTTAATTGCCGATGGCGCTTTTTTTGAGTGGGCTGAAGTGTTCGGCAACTATTATGGCACCTCTCGTGTCACGATTGAGCAGACACTCGCGCAAGGTATTGATGTATTTCTCGATATCGACTGGCAGGGGGCTCAGCAAGTTAAACAACTGATGCCTGAATCTATTGGTATTTTTATTCTACCACCGTCAAAAACTGAGCTAGAGCGTCGCCTAACTGGCCGTGGACAAGACAGTGAAGAAGTGATTGCAGGCCGTATGGCACAAGCAGTTTCCGAGATGTCACACTACAATGAATACGACTTCGTTTTAGTCAATGACGATTTCGACAAAGCATTGGCCGATCTTTTAGCGATCATTCGCAGTCAAAGACTAACCTCTGCTAGCCAAATTCATACGCAAAATGGTATGATTAAAGATCTGTTGGCAGACTAACTGTCATCATGTACAATTTTGCGTCATTTTTTCAATCGATTAAACACTGGAGTTTCCAAACATGGCTCGCGTAACTGTAGAAGATGCCGTAAACCAAATCGGCAACCGTTTTGATATGATTCTGGTTGCAGCGCGTCGTGCTCGCCAAATCGCTGTGCAGGGTAAAGACCCTATGGTTGATGAAGAGAACGACAAGCCAACGGTTATCGCCCTGCGCGAAATCGAGCTAGGTTTAGTCACAGCTGATACTTTGGATGCCGATGAGCGCCAAACAGTTCGTGAACGTGAAGCAGCTGAAATTGCTGCTGTTGCTGCCATCGCTGAAGGCCGCAACAACGTCATATAAGGAGTAGAGTCACTTGTATCTGTTTGAAGGTCTCAAGGAGTCTGCGTCAGGTTATTTAGAACCTGAGCAGGTAGAATTACTCAAGCAGGCCTATCAGGTGGCGCGTGATGCCCATGAAGGTCAGATGCGCACGAGTGGCGAACCTTATATTACCCACCCGGTTGCGGTTGCCCGCATCCTGGCCGATATGCGTCTCGATCATGAGACGCTTATGGCTGCCCTCTTGCACGACACTATCGAAGACACCCCGGTAACCAAAGAAGAACTGGCTGAACTATTCAGTGAGTCGATTGCCGAATTGGTTGAAGGCGTCTCTAAGCTAGATAAGCTAAAGTTTCGCGATAAGAAAGAAGCCCAGGCTGAAAACTTCCGCAAAATGATGATGGCGATGACCCAAGATATTCGAGTCATCTTAATCAAGCTTGCCGATAGAACCCACAATATGCGCACCTTAGGTGCACTACGGCCTGATAAGCGCCGTCGCATTGCCCGAGAAACTCTCGAAATTTACGCTCCTATCGCTAACCGTCTTGGTATTCATAATATTAAGAGTGAGTTAGAAGATTTAGGTTTCCAAGCCTACTATCCAATGCGATATCGTGTACTCAAAGAGGTGGTGAAAGCCGCTCGCGGTAACCGTAAAGAGCTTATTCAAAGTATCGAAGCTGCAATCGAAACTCGCCTCGAAGACACAGGTCTTGAAGGTGCGGTAAAAGGTCGCGAAAAAAATCTTTATTCCATCTATAACAAGATGAGCAATAAAGAGCTGCAATTCCAAGAAGTCATGGATATCTATGCCTTTAGAGTCATCGTAGACTCAATCGATACGTGTTATCGCGTGATGGGTGCCATGCACGGCCTTTATAAGCCGCATCCTGGTCGCTTCAAAGATTATATCGCTATCCCTAAAGCTAACGGCTATCAGTCGCTACATACTTCACTTTTTGGTCCTCACGGCGTGCCAGTTGAGATCCAAATTCGTACCGAAGATATGGACCAAATGGCTGATAAAGGGGTCGCGGCTCACTGGCTGTATAAGAAAGGCAGTTCAGCAGAGCAAGGCACGACCACTCAAGTGCGTGCCCGTAAGTGGATGCAAAGCTTGCTAGAACTGCAGCAAAGCGCCAGCACCTCGTTTGAATTTGTTGAGAACTTTAAAACAGAACTCTTTCCTGAAGAGATTTATGTCTTTACCCCTGAAGGCCGTATTTTAGAGCTTCCAGTGGGCGCAACACCGGTCGATTTTGCTTACGAAGTTCACACTGACGTAGGTAATACCTGTGTCGGTGCTAAAGTAAACCGCCAGGCTTACCCATTAAGTCAGCCACTTATCTCCGGTCAAACTGTTGAAATAATTACCGCTAACGGCGCACGCCCGAATGCGGCCTGGCTTAACTTTGTGGTTACCGGTAAAGCACGCGCTAAAATCCGTCAATTACTGAAAAGCTTAAAAGAAGACGATGCTATTTTACTGGGCAAGCGCTTACTCAATCATGCGCTAGGTGAAACTAAGCTCGATAGCTTATCAGCAGAGCAAATTGAAAAAGTCGTTAAAGATACCAAGCATGACACACTCGATGCATTGCTAGCCGATATTGGGTTAGGTAATGCCATGAGCATTGTTATCGCTCAGCGTCTTCGCGGCGACCGAGTTGATACCGAAGAGCAAAAAGAAGCTCACACCATGCCTATTCGTGGTGCTGATGGCATGTTGGTCACGTTTGCAAATTGTTGTCGCCCCATTCCGGGTGATGCGGTTATTGCCCACGTGAGCCCAGGCAAAGGCCTTGTGGTTCATATGGAAAGCTGCGCTAACATTCGTGGTTATCAAGGTGAACCTGATAAGTACATTCCTGTGCAGTGGGATAGCGCCGATGGTGTTGAATACCAGGCTAACTTGCGTGTAGAAATCGTTAACCACCAAGGTGCGTTAGCTAAGATCACTTCGATTGTTGCTGCCGAAGGCTCAAATATTCATCACTTAACCACAGAAGAGCGTGATGGGCGTGTTTTCCTCATCAACTTACGTATTTCTGTGCGTGACCGTATTCATTTAGCTAACGTTATGCGTAGAATTAGAGTACTTCCTGAAGTATTACGTACATCTCGAAACCGTTAATTAACGCTGCATCGCACTCAATAAAGACAAGGACAGATCATGGCAGAGAAGATCATCATAGCAACCGACAAAGCGCCTCAAGCAATTGGCACTTACTCTCAAGCAGTTAAAGTTGGTAGCACGGTTTATTTATCAGGCCAGATCCCACTAAATCCTGAGACAATGCAAATTGTTAGCAGTGAGTTTGAAGCGCAAGTTGTTCAAGTATTTGACAACCTAATTGCTGTTTGCGAGGCTGCCGGTGGTTCGCTCAATGATATCGTGAAGCTAAATATCTTTATGACAGACTTGAGCAACTTTGCCACTGTAAACGAAATTATGGGTCGCTACTTTGAGCAACCTTACCCAGCACGTGCCGCAATCGGTGTTAAGCAATTACCGAAAGATTCACTTGTTGAAATGGATGGAGTCATGGAGATCTAATCTTCTATTACTCTTCCAAATGGGCGCTACGGCGCCCTTTTATGATTTAACGCTAACTATCATCGCCAACAGCATTTTACAGAAGCCCATCATGAGTCCTGAACGTTTCGCCCGCATAAACCAGATGCTTGATAACCGCCAACCTGATTTAACCGTATGCTTAGACACCGTACACAAAGGCAATAACATTGCCGCCGTTTTGCGTACCGCAGACGCTGCGGGTATTCATGAAGTGCATGCCGTGTGGTCTGAACTTGAAATGCGCGTATCGGGCAATACCGCATCGGGTAGCCAACAATGGGTTAAGACCCGAGTGCACCAAAGTATGGCGCAAGCAGTCGATGATTTTCGTGGTAAAGAGATGCAAATTCTGGCGACCACCTTTTCTGATACGGCCGTCGATTTTAGAGACATTGATTATACCCGCCCAACCGCCATCATTTTGGGTAATGAACGTGATGGCGTGAGCCCTGAAGGCATCGCTAGCGCCGATCAACATATCATTATCCCTATGATAGGCATGGTGCAATCGCTCAATGTGTCAGTAGCTGCAGCGCTTATTATGTATGAAGCCCAGCGTCAACGCACAGCTGCAGGTATGTACGGTACACGCAAACTTGATGATGCTTACTGTCAAATAAAGCTATTTGAAGAAGGCCACCCAATTTATGCCAAAGCCTGCCGCCGTAAGAAACTGCCTTACCCTGCCATAGATGAAGATGGCCAGATTGTCGCGGATGAGGAATGGTGGCAAAAAATGCGCGCCCCTTCAGACTAAAACTAAGCATAAGGCTAAAGTTAAAGCTCGGGCTCAACCAAAATTAGCAGCACTTAGACCAATCAATATTAAGTGCTGATATTTTGCATCCCTAACAACTCAATCCCCCGCACGTTCAAATCACCCGCTACAAATAACACTCTCAACCCACCACAACAAAATTGTAACACCCGTTTGAAAAAGTTTGTCTTAGATCACATTTTTCGCCATACTCAATATTGCAGCAGCCTGTTAAACGAACGATTAAAACAAAAAACACTGCAACAGGTTGAATTGGAATCAACAATTATCAATATGGAAATGCGATGGAATCTTCTATGAAAACCCCAATTGAGATGCTTGAACATTGGGTTGAAAAACAAGGCGACCAGGTTTATCTAAAGCAGCCTATTGACGGTCAATACAAGACGTTTACCTGGCGCGATGTGCAAACCAAGATGCAGCAAATCGCCGGTGCTCTTAGACATTTAGGCCTAAACCCAGGCGATAAAGTCGCTGTTCTCTCTAAAAACTGTGCCGAATGGTTTATTACCGATCTTGCCCTAATGCACGGCGGCTATATCAGTGTACCAATTTACCCCACGGCGAATGCCGACACTATTCGCTACACCCTTGAGCACAGTGAAGCCAAAGCAATTTTTATCGGTAAGCTAGATTATTGGGCCGACCAAGAAGCGGGCGTTGGTGGCGATATTCTGCGTATTGCCATGCCGTACGACACCATGCCCTCGCAGTACCATTGGGATAAAATGCTTACCTTAGGTCAGCCATTAATTGATGCGCCTTTGCCTACAGCCGAGCAAGTGATGACCATTATCTACACTTCTGGCTCAACCGGTAAGCCTAAAGGTGCGATTCAAAACTTCGCTAGCTACACCTGGACCTGCACCGCAGTTGTGCGCGATCTTAAAACCGGTGTTGAAGATAGATTGCTATCTTATCTTCCACTGGCGCACATTACCGAGCGTGTTGCCATTGAAGGCTCATCTTTTTATTCTGGCAGCAGCGTTGCCTTTGTCGAGAGCCTAGATAGCTTTGTGGCCGACGTGCAACGCGCCAGGCCAACGGTATTCTTCTCGGTACCGCGCCTGTGGAGCCTATTTCAAAAGAACATTATCGACAAAATTGGTTACAGTAAGCTTAACTTTTTGCTTAAAGTGCCCATCCTAAGTAGCATCGTTAAACGTAAAATCCATCAAGGATTAGGTTTAGAGCATTGCCATTTACTTGGCTCAGGCTCTGCCCCCATCCCACCATCACTTGTTGAGTGGTACCACAAAATTGGCCTCAATATCAGCGAGGCCTGGGGCATGACAGAAAACTGCGCCTATTCCATTATTAACTACCCATTCGATGCCCGTAAAATCGGCTCTGTTGGTCGCGCAGTTGAAGGTTGTGAAGCCAAGTGTTCCGATGTCGGTGAACTGCTAGTTAAGAGTCCTGGCCTAATGCAGGGCTATTATAAACAGGAAGAAGAGAGCGCTAATTGCTTCGATGAAGATGGTTTCTTCCACACTGGTGACTTGTGCACCATTGATGATGAAGGCAATGTCAGCATTACAGGTCGTGTTAAAGACAACTTTAAAACCTCGAAAGGTAAATATGTCGCGCCTGTACCTATCGAGCGCAAACTGGCACAAGACCCACATGTTGAAATGATCTGTGTTATCGGCTCAGGCTTACCTCATCCTGTCGCTTTAGTGCAACTTTCAGAAGGTGCCAATGTGCAACCTCGAGAAGAAGTCAGAGCATCATTAAAAGCCACCGTCGACTCTGTTAACCCCCATCTTGAATCACATGAGACTGTTGATGCGATTGTGATTGTGAGTGAACCTTGGGATGTTGAAAATGATGTATTAACACCGACACTCAAAATAAAGCGCCATGTACTTGAAAAGAAATTTAGTGAAAAAGTAGATGGTGTACGCGGTGGTAAAGTCTGCTGGGAAGATGAAATCTAGATCTTTCAGGGTGTCAAATTAACCCATAACGACACACTTTAAGGTGTGTCGTTTTGTTTTTGTGACAAACAATCAGCAATTAACTAAATTTAATGAGTAAGAAGCAGTTTTTGATTGCGCAATTTTTGAAAGAAACTATTCTTGCCATCCTTTCAAAGAAACCCAAATTATAGAGTTAACCATGTTTATTTTATTGTCGATACTCGGCGGCTTTTTAATTCTAACAATAGGCGCTGAAGCCTTAGTTCGAGGTGCAAGCCAAATTGCACTCAGATTAGGACTTACACCACTTATTATCGGTCTCACTATTGTAGCTTTTGGTACTAGTGCGCCTGAACTCGCTGTAAGTGTAAAGTCAGCTATTGCGGGCAACAGTGGCATTGCATTGGGTAATGTCATTGGCTCAAACATCGCTAACATCGGTCTTATTTTAGGTATTACAGCGCTTATTCGTCCCATTAAGATTGAGTCTCAAATGGTGCGCCGTGATATTCCTATCATGATTGGCGCCTCGCTATTATTTTGGAGCCTATTACTCGATGGCGGTTTAAGCTTCTGGGACGGCGCAATTTTATTTGCGTTACTTGTCGCTTATTTAACTTTCAGCTATTTCACGGCTGAAAAACAAACTGCTGATGACGTTGAAGATACCAAGCAAAATCCAATGTTGTCAGTACTGTTTATTGTTATCGGTATCAGCATGCTTGTTGGCGGCGGTATTTTATTCGTTGATGGCGCGGTGGCTATGGCTAAGTCGTTTGGTATCAGCGAAGTGATTATCGGCTTAACTATCGTTGCTATTGGTACCAGTATGCCTGAGCTTGTCACCTCAATCGTGGCAGCACTTAAAGGCCAGAGTGATATCGCCATTGGTAATGTTGTTGGCTCTAATATCTTCAACGTACTCGGTATTCTAGGTGTGACAGCGCTTATTCACCCTATTATCGGCAGTGAAATTAGTAACCTGGATTGGGCTGCTATGATTGCCTTAGCCGTGCTATTACTGCCATTTGCCTACACAGGTTTACGTATTGGGCGCCGCGAAGCAGGCTTATTAATTGCTGGTTACTTCGCCTATATCGGCTACATAGTATTACAAGCCATATAATTCGCCCTTCCAGCAAATGCTGAAATAAATAGGCCTAACGTGCAATCTGCAAGTTAGGCTTTTTTTTGCGTTATTTTCACTGTTATCGCGACACTCATACGCGCAGATTTGCGTAAACCGATATCTCTGATAATATATGTATAAATTTACAGTGTTTGAGTGTTAACCGTTTGCAAAGACTCGATCTTGTTCCTATCACAGAGCTTAAGGGCGTCGCTAAAAAGATGGCCGAGAGATTAGCTAAGCTGAGCATAACAACAGTGCAAGATCTGTTGTTTCATCTGCCGCTGCGCTATGAGGATCGCACTCAAGTCTACCCCATTTCCTCGCTTTACCCGGGCAGTTACGGCACCATCGAAGCCGTCATTCAATCAAGCCAAATTATTCAAGGCCGTAAGCGCATGCTGACCTGTACGGTCCGCGATGATACTGGCAGCTTAACCCTACGCTTTTTTAATTTCTCAGTTGCGCAGCGTAACGGCCTACAGATCGGCATGACCATTCGTGCTTACGGCGAAATTCGCCGTAGTATGCATGGCGTCGAGATTATTCACCCTGAATATAAAGTGATATCTCCCGGTGAAGACCTGCAGCTGAGCGATACACTGACGCCGGTTTACCCCACAACTGAAGGCTTAAAACAAGCAAGTTGGATTAAGCTGACTGAGCAAGCACTTGCCATGCTGGATAATGGCGGCTTACAAGAACTACTCCCGCCTCACCTGCAGCCAAATAATTTGGATTTAAAGCAAGCATTACAGATCCTGCATCGACCTAATAATCAAGTGTCGTTATTTGAGCTGGAACAAGGCACCCATCCGGCGCAGCAACGCCTCATTCAAGAAGAATTGCTGGCCCATAACTTGAGCATGCTACGCCTGCGTCAACGTAGTAACCGTGACAAAGCGGTCAGCATGCATGCCACAGGTCAGTTACTTAACCCTTTTTTAGCCTCGCTTCCCTTCAAGCCTACTGGAGCACAACAGCGGGTAGTTGCAGATATAACCCAAGACTTAGCTAAGCATGAGCCTATGATGCGCCTCGTTCAAGGTGATGTGGGTTCGGGTAAAACCTTGGTGGCAGCCTTAGCGGCATTGCAAGCGATAGAAAGCGGGTACCAAGTGGCCATGATGGCACCGACGGAGCTATTAGCCGAACAACACGCGCTAAACTTTGCCAGTTGGTTTGAACCTTTAGGCCTAAAAGTTGGCTGGCTTGCGGGAAAACTAAAAGGTAAGGCCAGAGCGCAATCGTTAGCTGATATTGAATCTGGCGATGCCCACATCGTCATTGGTACCCATGCTATTTTCCAAGAGCAAGTGGTGTTCAATAAGCTGGCGCTGATTATTATCGATGAGCAACATAGATTTGGTGTACATCAACGTTTGGGTTTGCGCGAAAAAGGCATTAGTCAGGGCTTTCATCCGCACCAGCTGATCATGACCGCCACCCCAATTCCGCGAACTTTAGCCATGACCGCCTATGCCGACCTCGACACCTCGATTATCGATGAACTGCCGCCGGGAAGAACGCCGGTTACAACCGTCGCAATTTCTGAGCAACGCCGAGAGGAAGTGATAGACCGAGTCAGACAAGCCGCCATTAACGACAAGCGTCAAACTTACTGGGTATGCACCTTAATCGAAGAGTCTGAAGTGCTCGAATGCCAAGCGGCAGAAGACACAGCAGAAGAACTTAAACGTGCCCTACCCGAGTTAAAGGTTGGCTTAGTTCATGGTCGTATGAAGCCTGCCGAGAAACAGCAGATCATGGCTGACTTTAAAGCCGGCGAGCTAAATTTATTAGTGGCTACAACAGTGATTGAGGTTGGTGTTGACGTACCTAACGCCAGCTTGATGATTATTGAAAACCCTGAACGATTAGGTTTAGCACAGCTGCATCAGCTTAGAGGCCGTGTTGGCCGTGGCGCCGTTGCCAGCCACTGCGTGTTGCTTTATAAGGCGCCGCTATCGGCTACTGCAACCAAAAGGATTGGAGTGCTCAGACAGAGTAATGATGGCTTTGTTATTGCGCAGCAAGATTTAGAGATCCGTGGCCCGGGTGAGGTACTAGGCACAAAACAAACGGGTATCGCCGATATGAAAATTGCCGATCTAATGCGAGATCAGGCACTTATTCCTCATGTACAAAAACTCGCTGTTCACGTTATGCAACAAGCCCCTGCTAGCGTAGACCCGATTATTGAACGCTGGTTAGGCGATCGTGAGCAATTTGTACAAGCATAAGCTGCTATGTCAGTCAGTTTTATAAATTAAATATCCTTAATAGAGCTTCAGACTATAGACAATCTCCTGGATTTTTGCAGAATGGATTGAAGCTATACTTTTATCATTAGTCGTATCACTGCCCAGTGCAGAGGAGTTACAATGCAACTCAGTCAAGAAGATAGAATTTCGCCACAGGAAAAGACCTCTGGCACCAATGGCCTGGCTATTTTGGCTATCGTTGTCGTTGTAGCGCTATCTGCAGGTGGCTACTATTACCTCAGTGGTGATGCTCCAATTGAAGAACCACTCATTATTGCCCCTGTGGTGATCCCCGACCCAATCCCAGAGCAGCCACTAGAAACCGAAGCTGTGCCAGAGCCTGAAGTCGTTGAAGTTGAAGCGGTACAGCTACCAGAGGTTGATCCTGTAGCTGAAGTCGAGCCTTTACCCGCTTTAGCTGACAGTGATGGCTATGTACACCAGAAAGTGACCGCTATTGCTGATGGTATGGCAATTGAGCCACTATTGATTGAAGACAACATCGTCCGCCAGTTTGTGGTTTTTGTAGATAACTTAGCTCAAGGCGAATTGGCGCGTAAAGTGAGCCCACTGCAAGCCCCAAGCAATAGCTTTACCGTATCTGAAATTGCCAATAAGACCTATATCAACCCAGATAGTTACCATAGGTATGATCTATACGCTGACTTCCTTTCAAGCTTAAATGATCAAGAGTTAGCTAAAACCTATAAAGAGATGACTCCACTACTGAGTGAAGCATTTAGCGAACTAGGCTATAGCAAGACTTCGTTTAATGACCGTATGCTGCAAGCTATCGAGGTGATGTTGGATGCTCCTATTATCGAGCAACCGATTGAATTAGATGGTGTTAGCGTCAACTATCAATTTGTTGACCCCAAGCTAGAAGCCTTGCCTAATGCGCAAAAGTTGATGATTCGTATGGGCCCTGAAAACGCGCGTAAAGTGAAGTCGGCACTGCGCCGGCTCCAGAAGCAATTAAGCTAACGCCAAGTTTTCTCTTCTATATCCTATCAAAAAGCCCTGCATTAACAGGGCTTTTATTCAATTCCAACATTTTATTACCCAATAGCTACCTACAAGCGACAGCTGTATCATAAAAGGGCTTATTACGCCCACCATTTATGATGTAGAATAATCAGCTTAACCGCTACATTTTGATCGCCAACAGGCACTTGTATCCTGTTCGGTCAAAACTATCTTTTTATTAGTCAGGGCAATACGAAAGGATATTCGTATCTGAGGCGATGCAATTGAAGTTCAGCATTCTTTCATGGGGCGCATGGTCGCCGCACTATCAACACGCTTCAGATTGGCTCAACTGGCCACACGGTGTCATCGATGACGCTATACAACTCAGTGCCGCCCCCAAATTGGCCCATGTGCCAGCTATGCAGCGCAGGCGTCTGAGCAAACTCACCAAAATTATTCTTGAGGCCGTAAACCAATGCTGCCCTGCTGAGCAATGCCGTAGCATTTTTGCCTCCCAACACGGTGAAATTAATCGCACCATTGGCTTACTTAACGATATCGCTGAGCAATCGCCATTATCGCCAACAGGGTTTAGCCAATCGGTACATAATACTGCCAGCGGTATTTTCAGTATTTTAACTGGCAATCAAGCTCAATCGACCTCTATAGCTGCGGGTAGCAACACGTTTTCCCAGGCATTTATCGAATCCTATGGTCAGCTACATGCAGATCCAGAGCCATTATTATTAGTCTATGCTGACGAGCCTGTGCCTGAAGTTTATCGCCAATTTGCCCATGAGCCAGAATGGCCCATAGCAGTGGCTTTTATGCTAGCCCCAGCTAACGACACACAAGATGCACTGGCCACACTAACGTTAACTCCTTTGGATGAACAAGCTGAACTCGACAACGAACTCAGCTTTGCTCTATTGCTATCGAGTTTGGCAGCTCAACACAATATCAGCGGAAATTTGTCTGGTTGGCACTGGGACCTGAGCTGTGACTGAACCCTTTATGAATAAGTCCGCTGCCAATAAGCCCATCAATGACAAGCAGCCTCTGGCTCCCAAACTAATGGGCATAGCTTACGCCCCACGCTGGCTTGGCGGCACCGCTTGCTACATCGCCTTTGGTCTTGGTGGATTGCTAAGTTCACTGACCATATTGCCAATACTTAGATTTTGGCCTGGTAACCGCCAGCAACGCATTGAGCGCGTACAAAGAGCCGTGCACATCATGTTTAAAGGCTTTGTCAAAATGCTCACTTGGGCCGGCGTTATCAAGGTTACTCACGGAGACTTAAGCCGCCTCAGCAATGCTAAAGGGGTCATTGTCACCGCTAACCATCCAACATTAGTCGATGTGGTTGTGTTAATCAGCTTGATGCCTAATGCTGGTTGCATCGTTAAACAGGGGCTATGGCGTAACCCCTTTTTACGCGGCGTTGTCTCTTGCGCTGGCTATATTCCTAATCGCGGTGCGGAGTTACTTCTGCAAGACTGTAAATCAGTGCTTGAACGCGGCACTAACCTCATCATCTTTCCGGAAGGCACACGCACCAAAATAGGTGAGAAAATTAATGATTTTGCACGTGGGGCCGCCAATATCACTGTGCGTACCCATAGCGATCTGTTGCCTGTATTTTTAAAAACCAATACTGTAGGCCTAAGCAAGCAGCAAAAGTGGTACCAGTTGCCTAGACGGACAATTGGCATGCATGTGGAAATAGGCGAAACCCAGCCCTATTTACGTTATGATGCCGATGCAGGTGGCGACGCAAAGATGGCACGACAACTCACTCGTGACTTAGAAAACTATTATAAACAACAATTAGATAGATACTTATGAGCTTAGATAACGAAATAAAACAACTGATCATCGACTGTCTCGATTTAGAAGACGTCAGTATTGATGATATCGACTCTGACGCCCCACTATTTGGTGAAGGCCTAGGGCTCGATTCTATCGACGCATTAGAACTTGGCTTAGCAATTAAAAAGCAGTTTGATGTGAAAATTGAAGCTAATTCTGATGCAACCAAACAACACTTCTATAGCGTTGCCAGCTTAGTCAGCTTTATTGAGTCACAGCGAGCGTAGGAGAAATTATGCAAAGTCGTGAACAGATCCTTGAAATGCTGACTCAAATTTTAGTCGATGAGTTTGAAATTGACGCGAGTGATATCACCTTAGAAGCCTCTTTGTATGAAGAGCTCGATCTAGACAGCATCGATGCCGTAGATTTGGTAATCAAACTACAGCAAATGACAGGTAAAAAAATTAAACCTGAAGAGTTTAAAGCGGTGAGAACCGTTAACGATGTCGTGTCGGCTATCGAAGGCTTAGTCAAAGAGTAATGCGACTCTTTTTGCAAATAGTGACAAGCTTAGTGGTCATCGCTTATCCACTTGCGGTCTATTTTGGTTTGCACTATTTGCCCGCTAGCACCATTGCGATCGTCTTATGCGCAATATTAGTCTTACGACTGGTATTACAACAGCAAAAAGTAAAGTCATTGATGTTGCCACTGCTTGTTGGCATCGGCTTAACAGCAGGAAGCTTTGTTGCTAAAGAGAATAATTGGTTACTGTTTTATCCTGTGGTGATTAACCTCACCATGCTGGGTCTTTTTGGTTACTCACTAAAACATGGCCCTAGCATGATAGAAAGGCTAGCCAGACTGAAAGAACCCGACCTGCCCGATGAGGCTATCGGTTATCTCAATAGCATCACCTTAATTTGGTGCGGCTTATTTATCTTTAATGGCTCGATGGCGCTCTATACAGCGCTGTATACCAGCATCGAAACGTGGACGCTTTATAACGGGCTAATCGCCTACTTGCTCATAGGGTCGCTACTTGGTGGCGAGTGGTTATATCGAACATTTTGGTTAAAAAAGTCATGACGAATCTACTTAAATCTTGGCTATGCCAAGGGCCTACTGCTCAACAGCTAATTAGCTTCAATCATCACGATATTGTAACGGGAGCGGCCTTTACTGCTCAAGTCGCACAATTGCATCGACAATTAAGTGA
Organism: Shewanella sp. 0m-6; assembly: GCF_052977325.1. Taxonomy (NCBI): domain Bacteria; kingdom Pseudomonadati; phylum Pseudomonadota; class Gammaproteobacteria; order Alteromonadales; family Shewanellaceae; genus Shewanella; species Shewanella sp. 0m-6. Next base: position 310,827 of record NZ_JBRIMD010000001.1, on the reverse strand, counting down.
TTCCGATTCCAAACGCTGGCTACTTAGCTGTGAAAGCAGTGACCTTTTTGCCGTCGGACTCTGCGCCGGGTTACTTGCCGGTAAACAGATAATCCTGCCTGCCAATACTCAAGCTGGCACCTTGAGTGAACTCACTCACGAGTATGATGGCGTGCTCGCCAACATGCCAATTTGTGAAGGTAAGGCGTTTTTACGTCTCGATAAAGATCTCAATCCGACTGCGAGTGACTGGCCACAAACACAAAATTGGGGCGAACTGGTACTCTTTACCTCAGGTAGCAGCGGCAGGCCAAAACGCGTAGCCAAAACCATTGAGCAACTCGACGCCGAAGTCAGCGTGCTTGAGCATACTTTTGCCCAGCACCTGCCTCATTGCAGCGTAATATCGACCGTGACTCATCAGCATATTTATGGCTTGTTATTCAAAGTTCTTTGGCCACTCGCTGCCAGTCGCCCCTTTTTGAGCGATCTGGTTGAATACCCTGAAACCTTAAGCTACTACGCGAACCTGTTTCCAAACCTCTGTTTGATCAGCAGTCCTGCCCAGCTGTCTCGATTGCCCGACGCTCTCGATAATGAGCGACAACTGCGTTCACCTAGCTTAGTGTTCAGCTCTGGCGGACCATTGAGCTTTGAAGCATCACAAGGTGTCGCTAACTGTTACGGTCAAGCGCCTATCGAGGTATTTGGCAGCACAGAAACCGGTGGCATCGCCTACCGTCGTCAACACCAGCCTAATGCAAACTGGCAAGCTTTCGCGCCAATTGAGATCCAACAAACGCAAAGTGATGGTGCGCTGATGCTAAAATCACCTTACCTACCTGATAATGAATGGCTAAAGTGTGATGACAAAATTGATCTGCAAGCCGATGGCACTTTTTCTCTGCAGGGGCGCTTAGACCGCATTATTAAAGTTGAAGAGAAACGCCTGTCATTGGTACAGATGGAGTCACTATTAGAGAGCCATCCCTATGTCGCACAAGCGGCATTGGTGATGTTAGAGCAACCTAGAGTGCAACTCGGCGCCGCTATAACGCTTTCCCCTCTGGGCATGGAACAACTCGAAGCTAAGGGTAAACTCGCGCTAAATAACCAACTCAAAAACCACTTGCTCAGCCAATTTGAGCGGGTCACGCTACCAAGGCGTTGGCGTTACCCTGAAGCCTTACCGCTTAATCCGCAAGGTAAGCGGGTACACGCAAACATGTTAGCCCTGTTCGATATCGATAAGTTTAAGAGCAAATGATTACCTCTACATTGCCCACCATTATCAGCCATAACAGTGAGAATGACTCTGTCACCTGGCGGCTAGAGATTGCTGCCGACCTCGTGTATTTCAATGGCCACTTTCCAGAGCAACCCGTGTTGCCGGGTGTCACTCAGCTCGACTGGGCGATAAAGCTTGGCTGCGCGCATTTTGGTTACCCGGTCAATGTTGCCAGCCTAGAAGTACTTAAATTTCAACAACTGATGCTACCTAACTCCCAGGTTGACCTGACCATTAGCCATAATCCCGCCAAGGCCAAACTGGTATTTACCTATAGCGATGGCGATAAACGTTTCGCATCGGGGCGTATTGCACTCAGTAACGAAGCGGTGCAGGCCATCAACAGTACGGACAATAACTAATGCGGCTCGCTCTGGTTATCCCCAACTATAATCACCGCGGTGCCATTGAACGTACCCTAGAGCAATTAGCGGCTTTTAATCTACCTTGTTATTTAGTTAACGATGGCAGCGACGACGAAACGCGCTTCTTGCTGATCGAGCTGGCTGAAAAATATGACTGGGTGACCCTGCTTCACCACCCATATAACCGGGGTAAAGGCGCTGCAGTAATGACCGGACTACGAACCGCATATGCAGAGGGTTACACCCACGCCCTGCAGGTCGATGCCGATGGTCAACACGATTTAAACGATATACCCGCCATGATAGCCCAGGCCGAGTCGACTCCAGTGGCGCTGATTTCTGGCTTGCCGCAATATGACGAATCCGTGCCGAAAGGCCGATTATACGGCCGTTACATCACTCACTTCTGGGTATGGATAGAAACGTTAAGTTTCGATATTCAAGACTCCATGTGCGGCTTTCGTGTCTATCCGCTCGAGGCAACCGAGAAACTGTTTTTAAGCCATGCCTTAGGCGAGCGCATGGACTTTGATATTGAAGTCTTAGTGCGTCTTTACTGGCAAGGCGTGCCGGTGATTCATTTGCCAACCCGAGTGATCTACCCAGAAGATGGCGTGAGTCATTTTCAAGGGGTTAAAGATAACGTGCGTATCTCATTGATGCACAGCAAACTCTTCTTTGGCATGTTGCTGCGTCAACCGAAAAAGCTTTATCGAAAGCTGCAGCAAAAGCTCACAAGTTCAGGCCAGAATAAGCATTGGTCGAGCATGGGTGAGCGAGGCAGTTACTGGGGAATTAAGCTACTCGCAGAAAGCTACCGCTTAGGGGGGCACTGGCTTTGCCGCGCTATCATGTATCCGGTGATCATCTATTTTTTCATTACCGGCACCACGGCAAGAACCGCTTCTAAGCAATTTTTAACTCATGTGAAGCTTAAGCAACCCAATCATCCACAGCTGGGTGAGCCACTGAGCTGGCGCGACAGCCTGAAGCACTTTTTCGCCTTTGGTAATGCCGCGTTAGACCGAATTGACGCTTGGTGCGATCGCATCAAGCTCGAACAGGTCGATTTTCCTAATCGAGAAATGCTAGCCAATCAATTACTCGCGGGCAATGGCGCGGTATTACTGGTATCGCACTTAGGTAACTTAGAGCTGTGCCGCGCAATATCAATCCACCAGCGCCAAGTCAAAGTCAACGTCATGGTGCTGACGCAAAATGCCGAGAACTTTAATAAGGTGCTCAAGCAGCTCAACCCCGACAGCTCACTAAACCTCATCCAAGTCACCGAATTAGGCCCTAGTACTTCGATTTTGCTACAACAAAAAATTGAAGCGGGGGAATTGGTTGTCATTGCAGGCGATAGAACCTCGTCACAGACTGCTGGTCGCGTGATTTACCAAGACTTTTTAGGCGAGCCAGCTGCATTCCCTCAAGGGCCATTCATTTTGGCCGGGCTACTTGATTGCCCGGTTTATACCATGTTCTGCCTACGCCAAAATGGCCGCTACCATGTGCATTTAGAGCATTTCGCTAACACCTTAAAAGGCCCTAGAGCCGGACGAAGTGAACGACTCGAGCAAGCCGTTAACGAATTTAGTCGTCGCTTAGCGCATTTTGCGCTTAAAGAGCCACTACAATGGTTTAATTTTTATGATTTTTGGCGCAAGGACGAAGAGTTCCAACGAGCCAATGTGCAATGCAAGCAGAGCAATAGTTGCGATATAAAGGACAAGCAAAGCAAATGACCCAACAAACCACTTATAACCCTAGCAAGCAAACAGTTGAATTTGGCTACAATAGTCTGGCACTTGAAGATGTGGTTGCTATTGCCAAAGGGGCACAAGCTAAGCTTAACCAAACCGCTGAGTATCAGGCCTATATTCAAAAAGGCGCGCGGTTTATCGATAGCCTACTGAAAGAAGAAGGCGTCGTATATGGGGTAACCACAGGTTATGGCGACTCTTGTACCGTGACCGTTGGGCTCGATTTAGTCCACGAACTCCCACTGCATCTGACCCGTTTTCACGGCTGCGGTATGGGCGATATTCTGTCTCCTATGCAGGCTCGCGCAGTAATGGCGTGCCGCCTAAGCTCACTCGCTGTAGGCAAGTCAGGCGTCACTTACGAGCTGCTTAAGCGTATAGAAACCCTGCTTAACCTCAACATCACCCCGGTGATCCCTGAAGAAGGCTCAGTGGGCGCGAGCGGCGACTTAACGCCACTGTCTTACCTTGCGGCAGTACTTGTAGGTGAGCGTGATGTGATTTACCAGGGTGAGCGACGTCCAACCAGTGACGTATATAAAGAACTTAATATCGTGCCGCTCACGCTACGCCCTAAAGAGGGCTTAGCACTGATGAACGGTACTGCGGTTATGACCGCCCTTGCTTGTTTAGCTTACGATCGAGCGCAGTACGTGGCGCGCCTTGCCAGTCGTATTACTGCTATGGCGTCGCTGACACTTAAAGGTAACTCGAACCACTTCGACAAAATTTTATTTGCCGCAAAGCCTCATCCAGGGCAAAACCAGATTGCCGCTTGGATCCGTGAAGACTTAAACCATCACATTCACCCTCGCAACTCTGACAGACTGCAAGACAGGTATTCGATCCGCTGTGCACCGCACGTGATTGGAGTACTGCAAGATGCGCTACCGTTTATGCGCCAGTTTATTGAAACCGAGCTTAACAGCGCTAACGACAACCCAATTGTCGACGGTGAAGGTGAGCACATTCTACATGGTGGGCACTTCTACGGCGGGCATATTGCCTTTGCCATGGATGCGATGAAAAACGCAGTGGCTAACATTGCCGATCTTATCGACCGCCAGATGGCGCTGGTGATGGATCAAAAGTTCAACAATGGTCTACCTGCAAATCTTTCAGGCGCTAAAGGCAAACGTAAAGCGATTAACCACGGCTTTAAAGCGGTACAGATTGGCGTATCGGCCTGGACGGCTGAAGCGCTTAAAAACACCATGCCAGCCAGTGTATTCTCTCGCTCTACCGAATGTCATAACCAAGACAAGGTCAGCATGGGCACTATCTCAGCCCGTGACTGTATGCGCATATTACAGCTAACCGAGCAAGTAGCAGCTGCTGCGCTATTAGCCATGTCTCAGGGCATTCGTCTGCGAATAGCGCAGGAAGAATTGGTGCCCAGCTCAATTACCCCGTCACTGGGTAAGACCTTAGCGCAAGTCGAAGCCGATTTTGAGCTACTGACCGAAGACAGACCACTAGAGCAGACACTGCGTTCAACCGTCGATAAGATCCAAAGTGGCTACTGGGAAGTATGCTAGTGAGAAGAGCGCTAATGAAGGGCATTTTACACGCAGAGATGGAAGTCGAAATCCCGTTTCACGACGTGGACTCGATGGGCTATTACTGTTGGCATGGCTTATCTGTTCGAACAGTTTCACTTGGAGTTTCCCAATGAAGGGCATTTTACACGCAGAGATGGAAGTCGAAATCCCGTTTCACGACGTGGACTCGATGGGGATCACCTGGCATGGTAACTACCTGCGTTACTTTGAGCTAGTACGCTGCAAGCTACTGGATAAAATCGGTTACGGCTACCGCGCTATGCAAGACTCTGGATTTAGCTGGCCAATTGTTGATGTGCAGATAAAGTACGTGCAATCGAGTACGTTTGAGCAGACGGTCATCGTCAAAGCTGCGCTGGTTGAATGGGAAAACCGCATTAAGATCAACTATCAAGTGCTTGATGCTCTAACAGGTAAGCGCATCACTAAGGGCTACACCATTCAGGCCGCCGTCGATATGCAGACCCAAGAGTTATGCTTTGTCACACCAGAAGTCTTTCAGCAGAAAATAGCGCATTTAATTTCAGCAGAAACCAGTAACAAAATAGAGCTGCGCCAATGAAGTACTTATTGCGCTTAGTATGCACTCTGTTCCTCTTACTACTCTCATCATTAGTGAGTAGCACTAGCTACGCCGAGCCTGATAACAGCCAATCTAGCTATACAGAGCTATTTCAATTTCCCGCAAACAAGGCGGATTTGCTCAGCTTGAGTAAACAACTATCTCCTAGCGAGCACGCTAAAGGGAAGTTCACTCAATACCGTTATTTAAAGGTGCTAAAAAAACCTTTGGTAAGCCAAGGCGAATTTGTTTTCTCTAAAAGCCTTGGGGTGATTTGGCAGCAAAACAGTCCTTTTGCTAGCACATTGATCTTAAAAGATAAGCAGCTGATTCAGATAGACAGCCAAGGGAATATTAGCGTTAATAACGCGCAGCAAGCGGGTGGAGGTATGAGTGATATCATGCCGACACTACTCAATGCCCTGTTAAGTGGTGACATTAATGCTCTTGAGCAGCACTTTGAATTAAGCCTAAAACGTGCAACTACAGCAACTGATACTAGTCATGAGCTAAACCCGCAGTGGCAGTTAGGGCTTAAGCCGCTTGATCCTTTACTTGCCAAAGCCATGCCTAAAATGCTGCTCGCTGGTAAGCAACAGATCCAAACGTTAGTGCTATATAGCGCTAATGGCGATCGCAGCCAGATCGAGTTTTCATCACTGGATGAAAGCCCACTAAGTCAGCAAGACAAATCGCGTTTCGAGCCTGAGTCTAAGAGTGCTCAGCCATAATGAAACCAAGCCTTAACGCCTTATTAAACCAAAAGACCGCCAAGTTACGATTTATACTGTGGCTGGCATTAATCCTAGTCTCCGTAGTAACTGGCTTTACCCTGTGGCAAAGCGGCGCTCGCGTACAAAGTGATATTTTGGCCATGCTGCCTAAAGTCAGCGAAAGCCCGATGACCCAAAGAGCAATGGCACAAGTTGAGCAGCAGCTGGCTAACCGCGTCTATTTGGGGCTTATCAGCGATAATGAACACACCGCCATCGCAGCGGCAAAGCTAGCGATGCAAACGCTTAAACAAACGAGCCCAAACCAAGCTGCATTTATTGATATCAGTAGTGCCGATATGGCTCAGATTGATGCCCTTAATCAGTATTATTTTAAGCACAGATTCCAGCTATTAACCGACAAGCAGCAACAAAGCTTACAGCAAGGTCAATGGCAACAACTGAGCCAGGCTGCACTAGAAAAGCTATACAATGCGTTTAGTTATGCCAATAGCGAACTGCTTAGCCGCGATCCTTTGCTCCTGTATCCAGATTCTTTGCTTGCTCTTGCTCCTTCACAACAGTTAACCGTGAAACAGGGGGTATTGGTTGCCACTATAGCGCCATCGGCGAGTGTTCCACGACCTCGTTTTGCCGCTATCGTGATGGCTAAAGGTAAGGTCAGCGCCTTTAATCCTAACGCTCAACAGCTACAACTTAGCGATCTTAACCTCGCCTTTAATGCCGTTACATCGCATTTTGCAGATGTAGACATCATTAAGGCTGGCGCTTTATTTCATGCTGCTGCAGCGACCGACAATGCTAAACAAGAGGTTTCAAGCATCGGCTTGTTATCGCTTATCGGGGTCGTAAGCCTAGTGTGGTTAGCATTTCGCTCTTTCATGCCACTCTCTATTGCGGTGGTTACTGTGAGTACCAGCTTACTGTTTGCCGTGGTCACCACAGCACTCATGTTTGGTGAACTGCACCTACTCACATTAGTGTTTGGCACCAGTCTAATTGGCATCTCTATCGACTATTGCTTTCACTATTATTGCGAGCGCTTAAACCATCCCAATGACAGTAGCGAGAAGGTCATCAAAAAAATCTTTGCGGCTATCACGCTTGCCTTGCTAACCAGTGTTATCGCCTACAGCGCCATGGGGCTAGCACCTTTTCCCGGTATGCAACAGGTCGCCGTTTTCTGCGCAGCGGGGCTGACTGGCGCTTATTTAACCTTAGTGCTCGCCTACCCAACTCTCGCCGCTCAGCCATTAAAAGATGCCAGCCAAGCACTCGATGTGGCCAGTCGCTATCAACAGTTTATGCTGGCACGATTCACACCTAAAAGCCTTAAGTCGCAATTACTGCTAACGCTTGGCACGACAGCCTTTATCTTAGTGGGTCTATTGCAGCTAACTAGCAATGACGATATCCGTCAGTTACAGCACACCCCGAGTGATATTCAGGCAGAGGAAAATAAACTTCGTACCTTACTAAGTGGCGGTACCGATAACCAATTCCTATTAGTCTCAGGCAAAACCGAAGAGCAGGTAAAACAACAGCTGGCGAAACTTGAGCCCGTCTTAAAACAGGCCGAGAAAGATAAGTTAATCGGTAACCATTTAAGCCTAAGTAAATTCTTGCCAAGCCAAGCAGAACAAGCGCTTAACTATCGTCTGCAAGGGCAAGTCTACCTTGAACACTTAGATGAGATTATTGCGAGCTTAGGCTTAGATCCCCAGATTAAACCGGCGCTGATTAAAGCCTACCAAACGGCCAAAACAGACGTTATCAGCGCCGATAATTTCTTGAGCCATCAAGCGGGTGCCAGCTTTAAACCGCTTTGGTTATCACCAACAAATCATTTAGACGAAACTGGCTACGGGGCTATCGTGTTACTCGGTGGCATCAAGCAGCTCGATACATTTGCCGCGTTATTTAATGAGCTGCACCATGTACAGCTGATCGATAAGGTTGGCGACATATCGACCGTGATGGGGCATTACCGTCAGCTCACCTTAATGTTACTGCTCATCGCCTTAATCGCGGCGGGCATCATATTCACCTTTAGGTTTGGCCGAAAACTCGCAGCAGTGGTGGTCGCCGTACCAGCCTTGTCTGCGCTTTTAACCCTAGCCTGCTTAGGCATGCTGCAAAATCCGCTGAGCCTGTTTCATGCTCTGGCTCTGATCTTAGTCTTTGGTATTGGTGTTGATTACAGCCTATTTTTTGCTGAGTCTAAACAGCAAACTCGCGGCGTGATGATGGCCGTATTAATGTCAGCGGTATCAACCTTACTGGCCTTTGGTCTGCTCGCCTTTAGTCAAACACCAGCGATAAACGCGTTTGGCTTAACCCTGTTACTGGGGATTAGTTTTACCTTTTTGCTTTCGCCTTTTATTCAAAATTTCACAAGGAAGACCGTTAATGTCGACTGATAAAGTAGTTCAGGATGAGTGGGTTCGATGCGAAACCCAAACGGTCGATGTCGCCATTATTGGCGCCGGGCCATCTGGTAGCATTGCTGCGAGCCTATTACACGCCCAAGGTAAAAAAGTACTCGTGCTTGAGAAGCAGCACTTTCCACGTTTCTCTATCGGTGAAAGCTTACTGCCGTGCTGCATGCAGGTTATCGAGCAAGCTAATATGCTCGAAGCCGTTAATCAGGCAGGGTTTCAATTTAAAAATGGTGCCGCATTTAGACATCAACACAAATACACCACGTTTGACTTTACCGATAAGTTTACTCAAGGCCCGGGCACCACGTTCCAGGTTGAACGTGCCACATTCGATAAGTTACTCGCTGATGAAGCGGTTAAACAGGGCGTTACTATCCGTTTCGGCCACACGGTCGAGTCGATAGATTTAAGCGCTGAGCCCAGCCTTGAAGTGAGCAACGATAAAGGCCAAATACAAACCATCAAAGCAAAATTTGTACTCGATGCCAGCGGCTTTGGCCGAGTACTACCCAGGTTGCTGGACTTAGAGAAACCATCTAGTTTACCCACCCGCAGTGCTGTGTTTAATCATGTTAGAGACAATATTTCTGATCCGAGTTTCGATCGAAATAAGATCCTTATTAGTGTCCATCCAGACAACCAGGATATCTGGTACTGGCTCATTCCTTTTAGCGATGGTCGTTGCTCTGTGGGCGTAGTGGGTGAGCCCCAACTGATTGCTGCTCTTGGCGGCTTTGCTGATGACAGTATTAACAGCAGTAATAACAGTATTGGCGGCAACTTAGATACCGTTCTTAACACCATGATAGCTCAAGAGCCGGGACTGAAAAAGCTGCTACAAAATGCCGAACTCATCAATGATTCAGGCCTGCTCAAAGGCTACTCGGCTAACGTGAAAACACTGGCTACCGACCAATTCGCCCTACTCGGTAATGCAGGCGAGTTTCTCGATCCGGTATTTTCATCTGGAGTTACGATCGCCATGCAATCAGCTTCCATGGCAGCTGCAACCCTGTGCAAACAACTCGATGGCGAGCACGTCGACTGGCAGCAGGAGTATGCCAAACCGTTAATGAAAGGGGTCGATACCTTTAGAACCTATGTCGAAGCTTGGTATGACTGTAGTTTTCAAGATGCGATCTTCTTCGACAGTCCAGATCCTAAAATCAAGCAGATGATCTGCTCTATTCTTGCTGGTTACGCTTGGGATGAAAAAAACCCATTCGTTAGCGAGTCTAAACGTCGGTTAAATATGGTTGTCGAACTATGTCGAGATTAAGCCAACACATCATCTTGCTCGCCCTGGGCTCTGTACTACTCACAGCTTGCAGTCAAACGTTACAGCGACAAACTTGTGTCGAACTGGCGCAAGATGTGAATTATTGCCTTGCGCCAGTTGCTGAGCAAAGGATGCTCTCAGAGCAAACAGCGACTCAACCCGCAATTAGCGTTGCCCAAAAGGTCACTATCAAGACTCAAGCTAGCCAACATGAACTGTTAAGTCAGTTAGAGCTCGATCAACAGCAATTAACTCTGGTTGGTCTGGCGCCACTAGGGCAAGCACTTTTTACACTGACCTATGATGACTACACTCTTATGAGTGAGCAAAGCCAGCTACTCGGCGATCAATTTAACGCTGAATACCTACTGGCCATCATGCAACTTATTTACTGGCCAGACAGCAGCGTAAACCGCCATTTACAGGGAGCCCAAATTCGCCCCTATGCCTGTGACGTCGCTTTGTGTCGTGGACTGTTTTTTGCTAAAAATGAAGCTGGAAATGAAACTAAACAGACGCCTAATGCCGAACAGCCGATAATCGCTATCCGCTATAGTGATTTCAGTCAGGGCAGCGAAGACAAGTGGCAGGCCCAGGTTCAGCTCAGCATTGATGCGGCTAACTTTACGCTCGCCATCAGCCCGATATAAACCAAATTTAGTGGGAGTTTAAGTGAATTCAGCAATGCCAATAGCAATAACCCATTTAGGTTTATGCACCCCTCTAGGGCAAACACCTCAGGCTGTGCTCGACAACCTGGTTGCTGGCAATACCAGCGGCATGCAGTGGCGAGATGACCTCTTGTTTGAGCGCCCCGTGCTCGTTGGCCAGGTCAGTATTAAGCTCCCCGAACTCCCCGACGAGTTACGCCGATTTGATACTCGCAATAATCAACTCACCTTATTGATTGCACGGCAGATAGAAGCAGCCGTTAGCCAAGCTAAAGCACAATATGGTCGGCAGCGCATCGGTATCGTTATCGGTACAAGCACATCGGGAATAGCCACCGGCGAGTCAGCCCTTGCTGAACACCATAGTGCTGGCGAGTTTCCTAAAGATTATGATTACGCTAAGCAAGAATTAGGTGATACCAGTCAATTTCTACAAGCCTACTTTGAGTTGACGGGTCCCTGCTTTACCGTTTCTACCGCCTGCTCTTCTAGCGCTAAGGTTTTTGCCAGCGCTAAGCGTCTTATCGACGCCGATGTTTGCGACATGGTCATTGTCGGCGGTATCGATACCCTTTGTAAGCTCACACTTAATGGATTTTATTCACTGGAGTCTATTTCTAGCGGACACTGCCAACCTTTTAGCGCTAATCGCGATGGTATTAATATCGGTGAAGGCGGAGCGCTCTTTACGCTAGAGAAGGCAACGCTAGAAAAAATATCACAAGACAATACGGCTATCATAGTCAGCGGCATTGGCGAGTCTAGCGATGCTCACCATATCTCGGCGCCACATCCTGAAGGCCGCGGTGCAATAGCTGCGATGCAAGCGGCATTAATCATGGCAAGCCTTGGGCCAGAACAGATTAATTACCTCAACTTACATGGCACCGCAACGCCGAAAAATGACGCCATGGAAAGCCGTGCAGTACATCAGGTCTTTGGCCAAGCCTTACCTGCAGCAAGCTCTACCAAGCCCCTTACCGGACACACCTTAGGGGCGGCGGGCGCAATTGAAGCCGCATTTTGTTATCTGCTGCTCAGTGATTACAATAAGCAGCAATATTTACCGCCACAGGTGTGGGATAAGCAACAAGATCCAAATGATCCAGCGCTACCTCTGGTAAGCAAAGGTATGCAGAGCAATATAAGCCATGTAATGAGTAATTCATTTGCCTTTGGTGGCAGTAATGCCAGCCTGATCTTCAGTCGTGTGGCACCAATCCACTCACTCGCGGGCCAGGCACCCGAGCCATTAAATACAGGCTCATTAGGCAAAGATTCAACAGAGATAAATCAAGATGTTTGATGCTACAAAACTTGCAGATCTCGATGTCGCGGAGTTCATCCCCCATCGTCAGCCGATGATCTTAATCAACCAGCTGCTGAATCACAGCCATGATAGCTTGTTAACACAAACGGATATTTCAGCAAATAGTCCCTATTTCGATAGCCACTTGAATGGCGTGCCCAACTATGTCGGCATTGAGTATATGGCCCAAAGTATTGCCGCTTTAGCGGGGGTTGAGGCCCATCTGCGTGACGACATCATTCGCGTAGGATTCCTGCTCGGTAGCCGTAAGCTTAAGATGCATATCTCTCAGTTTGATGCGGGGCAAAGTTACCAAACACGTGTTACTCGTCTATATCAAGAAGAGTCAGGACTAGCGGTTTTTGATTGCCAAATCTTACATAAGCAAGTGGTTGTCGCAGAAGCCAACGTCAACGTGTTTCAACCTCAGGATACTCAGGCCTATATTGCCGAGTCGACGCACTGAACCTCATGTGGCTGAGTCAATACAACACTGAATATGACAGTAAATACGACACCGACACTAAATACAAAGTACAGCCGCTGTTCGCCCACACATTAAGTATGTGACACACAATAAGACGACGGCGCAGGGAGTAGCAAGATGACAAAACGAGTATTAATCACAGGTTCAAGCCGCGGAATAGGTAAAGCGATCGCCCTAAGACTTGCCCGCTCAGGCTTTGATATCGCGATGCATTTTCACAGCAACCAAGCAGCAGCCGAGACCACAAAGTCTGAGCTTGAACAACAGGGCATTAAGGTCAGCTGTTTGCAGTTTGATATCGCCGACAGAGCCGCGGTTAAGCAGGCTATCGAGCAAGATATCGAGCAGCACGGCGCTTATTATGGCGTAATCCTCAATGCAGGCATTAATGCCGACACCGCTTTTCCTGCAATGACAGAATCGGAGTGGGACAGGGTAGTGCATACCAACCTCGATGGGTTCTACAATGTTATTCATCCAACGGTGATGCCGATGGTACAAAGCCGTCAAGGCGGACGTATCATCACCCTAGCGTCAGTATCTGGCATTGCGGGCAATCGCGGCCAGGTAAACTATAGCGCCTCAAAAGCGGGCATTATCGGCGCAACTAAGGCGTTGTCACTCGAGCTCGCTAAACGAAAAATTACCGTCAACTGCATCGCTCCCGGTTTAATCGAAACTGACATGGTCAGCGACATTCCAAAAGAGATGGTCAACAACCTAGTACCGATGCGCCGTATGGGAAAACCTGCAGAGATTGCAGGGCTTGCGAACTATTTAATGTCTGATGAGGCGGCCTACGTGACTCGCCAGGTGATTTCGGTCAACGGAGGCATGATATGAGCCGGCCAGCTTTTCCACGCCGCGTCGTGATCACAGGTATTGGCGGTATTTCGGCGCTAGGCCATGACTGGCCGAGTATTGCCATGAGCTTAAAAGCGCAGAAAAATTGTGTGGTACGTATGGACGAATGGGACAGATTTGAAGATCTGCATACCCGCTTGGCCGCACCGATCACTGACTTTGAAGTGCCAAGCCACTACAAGCGTAAAATGATCCGCTCTATGGGACGGGTATCGATAATGGCCACTCGCGCCAGTGAACTTGCACTGATTGATGCAAACTTACTTAATGATCCTGTCATTATCTCTGGCGCTATGGGCATCGCTTATGGTTCATCGACGGGCAGTACCGATCCAATCATCGCGTTCGGAGATATGCTAAAAGATGGCGATATGTCTGGCGTAACGGCCACTAGCTATATCCGCATGATGGCACACACAACAGCGGTAAACGTCGGCGTATTCTTTGGCCTCAAAGGCCGCGTGCACACCACCAGCAGCGCCTGTACCTCTGGCAGCCAAGGTATTGGTTATGCCTATGAAGCGATTAAATATGGCCAACAAGATCTGATGCTTGCTGGCGGCGGTGAAGAGCTTTGCCCGACAGAAGCCGTCGTCTTCGACACGCTATTTGCAACCAGTACAAAAAATGAAACTCCAACCGAGACGCCGCGACCGTTCGATAAAGGACGAGACGGCCTTGTAATAGGCGAAGGCGCCTGTACTTTAGTGCTTGAAGAGCTTGAGCATGCTAAGGATCGCGGCGCAAAAATCTACGCCGAAATCGTGGGCTTTGGCACCAACTCTGATGGATTGCACGTGACTCAGCCTAATGCTGGCACCATGGAAACGGCTATCCGTTTAGCGCTTAAAGATGCCGCCATCGAAGCTGAGAGCATTGGTTATGTCAATGCTCACGGCACCGCTACCGATCGTGGCGATATTGCTGAAACACAAGCCACTCATGCGGTGTTTGGCGCGAAGCAGCCTATCTCATCACTTAAAAGTTATACCGGCCATACACTGGGTGCTTGCGGCGCGTTAGAAGCTTGGGTGAGCATAGAGATGATGAACGAGGGCTGGTTTGCACCGACGCTAAACCTGACAGATATCGACCCTGAGTGCGGCGAGCTAGATTACATTCGAGATGACATTCGCCATCTTGAAACAGATTACGTGATGAGTAATAACTTCGCCTTTGGTGGCATCAACACCTCGCTGATCTTTAAGCGTTTTAAGGGATAGGTTCTAGGAATAGAAGGTACTAGGGCCTAGGGAAGGCTAAGAAAGGTACTAGGGAAAGCAGGTTCTAAGATCTTTAAAGCAAAGACGAACGGTCTACGGCCTTACGGAAAAGATGGAAAAAGCTAACAAAGACGCTTGCTTTTGCTGTTCCTAGCAGGGCTTTAGCCCGCCCTCGCAGCGCAGCGTTCTAGAACCTAGGTCCTTGTTTTAAAGCGCAGCATCCTAGAACCTAGGTCCTTTGTATAGCTGATTTTCATCGTTAGTTTCCCTGCTTTAGCCATAAATCGTTAACCATCACAAATCAAGCATTAGAAAAAACTTATTGAAATTAATCTAATTAAAGGTTTAAATATCAGCTTAAGTTTTAAGCATTCGTTTTAAGCATAATAAAGAGAGGTGGATATGTTAAACACTCAAATTTCAAAGTTATCGACCAAACCCGCTGGCAGCCAATGCTGGCAATTAATTGAAGACGGCGCAACAGTAATTGATGTGCGCTCGCCGCAAGAGTTTGCTGGCGGCCATCTGCCACAGGCGATAAACGTGCCACTGGATACTTTAGAGACTTGGCTGCACAAGCTTGAAAATCGTCAGCAAGTGTTTGTGCTGTATTGCGGAGCGGGCATTCGCGCCCAAAAGGGCTGCGATATTTTAACGGCCAATGAATTAAAGAATGTGATTAACGGCGGGGCATTAAAAGATCTACTCTGCTGTGAGCCAAAGCGCTAGACCTGCAGGTTAAAGGTTACCGGGCCGTCGTTAACTAATGACACTTTCATGTCTGCGGCAAACTGACCGGTCTGGGTATTCACGCCCTTTGATTTACAGAAATCGACAAATGCCTCATACAGTTCTCGGGCTTGATCTGGCGTACCAGCCCCTGAAAAACTCGGGCGCAAGCCACGGCCGGTATCAGCAGCGAGTGTGAATTGCGACACGACTAGCAGACTGCCACCCGCTTGCTCAAGATTGAGGTTCATCTTGCCATTCTCATCGGCGAACACACGGTAACTCATCACCTTGGTGGCCAGCTTTTGCATCTTCTCAATGTTATCCTCACGCTCAACACCGAGTAACACCAACAGGCCTCTATCTATCTCACCGATAGTCGCGCCATCAACGACAACTTTTGCTTCACTCACACGTTGAATTAAGGCAATCACGTACACAATCTCCGATAAAAAATTAAAAGAAGGACCTAGGTTCTAGGACGCTTCGCTGCGAGGACGGGCTTCGCCCTGCTAGGAACAGCAAAAACCAAAATTGATGGGCTAAAGCCCAACCTACAAAAGAGACATGCTTTTCCGTCTCAGCCTTTGCCATCTTTTCTGTAAGCGCAGCGTTCCGTAAGTGACGTAGTCACGTTCCCTAGGCCGCAGGCCGTTCGTCTTAGCTTTAAAAGAAGGACCTAGGTTCTAGGACGCTGCGCTGCGAGGACGGGCTGCGCCCTGCTAGGAACAGCAAAAACCAAAATTGATGGGCTAAAGCCCAACCTACAAAAGAGACATGCTTTTCCGTCTCAGCCTTTGCCATCTTTTCTGTAAGCGCAGCGTTCCGTAAGTGACGTAGTCACGTACCCTAGGCCGCAGGCCGTTCGGCTATTATCGTCTTAGCTTTCCCTGCCTTTCCTAGGTCCTAGGACCTTTTTTAAACACTCTTCATGACCGGAATAGGCTTAATCACATCTTCCGCCCCTTCAGGTAATGACTCGGCGACTTGACGTAGCCCTTCATCAATCCAAAGGATGAAACGACGGATCTCTTCCATAGAAATGGTGTCGACAAAGGTTGCCGCGCCTTGTACCTGAATGACTGCACCTTGGTCACGAATAACAAACTTAGCAAAGTTAAGTTTTTGGTTTAACGAACCAATCATCAACAGCATCTCTTTACTGCCCACATATTTAGGGTGGATAGCATAAAAACGGTTCATCATGATGCGATCGATACCGTCTGGGTTGATACTAGGCTGCAGAATAAATTGGGTATTATCAAATTGAACTGCGACTCCACCTGGGCCTGCTCGTGAAGCTAAATAGCTTTTATTTAATAGTGCTTCAAGCAATTTAGTCGTGGCTTCTTCATTTGATAAGCCCCCTAACTCAACACTATCTGGGGCCCTAACCGCAACCTCAACGTCTTCAGTTTTTTCAGTTGAAGCACAGGCTGTTAAGCCCATCATTAAGCTCATGGTTAAGCCCGTAAGGATCTGTTTTTTCATAGAGTCTATATTTCCTTTTTATTGTTCGGCCATTTCCTTTATCGCGTGTATGACTGCTTTTGCCATCTTAACATCGGCCAAAGCGTGATACCCACCTTTAATCTCAGTCACGCTAATCAACTGACCTGTTCTGCCTTTAAAGAAATTTTGTAACACTTTAAAAGGACAAACCCAATCCATTTCACCTTGCAAGACATATGTTTGGCACTGGATCAGGGGTAAGTTAACGATGAGTTTTTCAAATGCGCCAAAGTAATCATTAGCTACATAATAAAGCTCAATGCTTGCTAGAGACTGACTGAAGGGGGCATTTATCTCACTCGCCATACAGGCGGGATAGGCTAAAGCCATCTCCCAGCTAAGCCAACCTTGAGCAGCATCTTGGCGAATATCCACACAGTCATCCTCTAACCTTGATCTAAAATGAGTAAATAACTCACTTAACTCTGGCCGCTTGTCTACGCCCTTAGTAAAAGCACGGTAATCATCTTTAAACAATCGCGCCGCACCACTGTCACCATACAGCCATTCAATACCTGCAGGGTTAGGAATAAACAGCCCCCATAGCACTTGTGAGATCACTCGACTGGGATAACAAGCCGAATATAACAGGGCTAAGGTTGCACCAAATGATCCGCCAGCCAACCTCCATTGCTGAATATTGAGCCAACAACGTACTTGCTCAATATCGGCCAGTAGCTTGTGAAAGTTATTATGCTGAAGCTCTCCACGAGGACGCGAACGCCCAGCTCCACGCTGATCGAGTAAAATGACATGGTAAATCGATAAATCGAATAAGGTTAAATCTTCAGTGCTGCACCCCGCTCCTGGCCCACCATGTAGATACAACACAGCAAGCCCATTGGGATTTCCATACTGCGCCACATATAGCTGATGCCCATCACCGACATCTAACCAGGTTTGACTAAGCGCTTTAGGTCGCGCATTGAGCATTAACTCCTGGTTTCCTTATCTTGGGTCTCATGTTTGGCAGATTTGGGGTCTATAGTGGGACTTTCAATTTCTGTTTCTTCTGCTTCTGCTTCTGCTTCTGCCAACAGCTTTTCACGGCTAAGTTTACACTCCTGTAAATACTCAGGTAGGCCTGCAGTGATCTCGGCGCCAACCAGTACGATCACCCAAGAGACGTAGACCCACACAAACAAGATCGGGATCGTTGCCAAGGCACCGTAAATCGCCTCATAGCTTGGAAATTGGGTCACGTAGTATGCGAAACCTTTCTTGCCTAGCTCAAATAGCATTGCAGCGACGAGCGCACCAAGTAATGCGTGTAAAAACTTCACCTTCTTGTTTGGCACGACCATGTACAAGAGTAAGAAGGCCGCAACAGAAAACAACATCGGCAACCGTTCTACCAGCAATGGCACAACACCCGACAACTCTGAACTATTAAATACTTTTAATGACACTATGTAGGAAGTTGCCACAAGGCTAGCACCAACTAATACCGGACCTAAGGTCAGCACCATCCAATACATAGAAAAAGACACTGCGACTTGGCGTTTTTCTTTGGTACGCCAAATGCTATTAAGCGCCTTATCAATCGCCGATATCAACAACAATGCTACTACCACTAAGGCGGCCACGCCCACTGTGGTGCCTTTTGAGGCATTGTCGACAAACTCATTAATATAGAGCTGCACCGTATCGCCTGCTGCTGGCAGAAAGTTGTCGTAAACAAAACCTTCTAGCTGTTCTCGAATGCCAGAAAAGACTGGAAACGCCGACAACATAGAAAACATGACCGCCACAATAGGCACCAATGACAATAGGGTGACGTAGGCCAAATGGCCAGCCTTGATATTGACCTGGTCTTCTTTAAAACGACTAAGTAGGTGCAAAAAAAATGCCCAAATACTCAGTAAAAAAGAACGTAGCTGATTTATCACTATCTTATTTTTCACGTGTTACTCTTGATTCTGTTAAAGTTGGTCTTAATCTATTAGAGGATAAATGATCTGCGAATCATTATCTTGGTACAATAAAGCTTATAACCTTCTCTTTACAAGCATAAGGATTGAATTGATGTCTCAACAAGGATCTGCTGGCAATGTTATTGCCGCAATTGCGAGCTTTTTTTTCCCAGGTCTTGGACAGTTAGTTCAAGGGCGTATTTTGGCCGCACTGATTTTTTGTGTTGTTGCCGTTGTCGGTTATGCCATGTGGTGGCTAATTTTTCCAGCCATCATTGGTGGCATTGCTCACCTATGGAGCATTATCGACGCAGCAAGATATCGCTCAGAGTAACTAACCTAACTTGGGAAACACACAAGATGAAAAAACTAATCACCACGGCCATTATTAGCACTAGCTTGCTACTTGGTGGCTGCCAGAGCGCCTATTATGGTGCAATGGAGAAAGTAGGTTATCACAAGCGCGATATCATGGTTGACCGCGTAGAAGATGCCAAAGAGTCTCAGGTTGAGGCACAGGAGCAATTTAGCTCTGCACTCGAAGAGATGCAGGCGCTGCTTAATCATGACGGTGGTGACTTAGAGGGGGCTTACAATAAGGCTAAAGACGAATATGAGTCTGCTCAAGATGCGGCTGATGATGTTACCAATCGCATCGACAAGGTAGAAGATGTTGCTGAGGCGCTATTTGATGAATGGCAAACCGAGATTGGCGAGATCAGCAAAGCCAGTCTGCGACGTAACAGTGAGTCAAAGTTAAAAGAGACTCGCCGCTCATATAATCAGCTGGTTAAAAGCATGCGCCGCGCCGAAAGTAAAATGGAGCCAGTGCTGGTCGCAATGAAAGACAACATGTTGTATTTAAAGCATAACCTAAATGCACAAGCCATTGGTGCGATCAAAGGTGAGTTCGCCAGTCTACAGACAGATATCTCAGGCTTAATTAAAGAGATGAACACGTCTATCGACGAGTCGAATAAGTTTATTGCTTCATTAGAAAGCAAATAAGCTGTGACTAAAGTGTGGTTCCTAAGCCTAAAGACTTAGGAACCAAACTTGTGAACTAGTGCGGTTTTTTCGACACTCTACTTACAAAACTTAGATCTTCCCCACAAGCTACAAACCAATTAAGAACTTCTCTTTATAAAAAGTTTCACAATAGTATCAATCATATTATTGCCGATATTATTTATGAGCTTCATCGAATCCTTAACCCTTGCCTTAGCACTAACCTACAGCGTCAGTCTTATCTATTGGAGTGGCAAGAAGTGGGGCGCGCTAGCATCAGGCATGCTAGCGGCAGGAGCCATTATTTCCAGCCTGTATTGGCCACTCATCGCTGCATTGGCCATTGCCGTTGTTATCACAGGCTTAGTTACAAAATTCCAGCCTGAGGTCGCCAAGGGGCATATCAGGGCCAACAACCTAAGAGAAGGCGTGCAACACCTGCTTGCCTTATCCATGTTGCTAGTTGGCGCGCAGTTTGCCGTTAATGCTGCATTGTTAAAGTCGGGGATCACGCCTTGGCTAATGCGACCTGATGTGGGTGATGCTTTCTTACCGATTGCCGGTGGTATCGAAATCAAAGCAATTTTAAGCCTAGGTATTTGGGACCAAAACCACCCCGCCGCAGCCGTTATGCTCACAGTGGTTTTACTCACTGGCCTGCTGTGTAAACGCGCCTTTTGCGGCTGGGCCTGCCCCCTTGGATTAGCTGGAGAGTACCTCTATAAACTTAGAAAGCGTTTTGTTAAGCAGGAGCTATTGCCACCAGCCTGGATAGATTGGCCATTACGCATGGTCAAATACCTGCTGCTACTGGCCTTGTTATATATCATTATTGGCATGCCGAGCCAGAGTATTCCGAGCTACTTAAACAGTAACTACCACAAGATTGCCGATCTCAAGATGGCGCTATTTTTTATCACACCAGGGCTCGTTACCTTAATCTGTTTCGGCTTTATTTTGGGCCTCGCAGCGTGGCGTAGACAAGGTTTTTGCCGCTACATCTGCCCTTATGGCGCACTATTAGGGCTATTAAGCTTCTTAAGTCCCTTTAAAATTCGCCGTAACACTCAGCATTGCTTAATCGACACCAAAGGCATGAGTTGCGATAAGTGTAGCCGCGCTTGCCCTGCTAATATTTCGGTGCATAGCCAAATCAATATTCGCTCAGACGAATGCCAAGCCTGCATGCGCTGCGTATCCGCTTGCCCTAAGAAAGAGGCGCTGCAATTTAGTACCCGTAATGGCTGGAAGCTGTCAGCCCGTGGTCTATCCATCATGCTACTCACCATCATGTTTCTATTGCCACTCATCGCTTATTTAGGCGGGTTCTGGCACAGCGAAACGCCAGTTGAAGCGCGCATGTACTTGATCCAGCATTTAGATAGGATTGGGCATTAACGGAAGGTGCTAGGAAAGAAGGTCCTAGGCCCTAGAAAGAGCTAAGACAAACGGCCTGCGGCCTAGGGAAAGCCAAGACGGAAAAGCATATTTTTCTGTAGGTTGGGCTTTAGCCCATCGAGCTTGGTTTTTATAAAGAATTTGTCGGCATAAATGCCGACCTACAGAAAGCCGAAAAGCTAACAAAGACGCTGGTACAGTTTTTTCTTTTGCTGTTCCTAGCAGGGCGCAGCCCGTCCTCGAAGCGCAGCGCCCTAGGATCTAGGGTCTTCTTTTAAAGCTGAGACGGTAATAGCCGAACGGGCTACAGCCTAGGGAACGTGACTACGTCACTTACGGAAAAGGTAGGAAAGGCAAAGAAAGGTTCTAGGACCTAGGAACTTGTTTTAACACGAAGTATGCTAGTGAATAAGATTCATTTCTACTGTGTTCAAATTATGTGTTTATGTTGATAAGCTTCGGCAAAATAGGAAATTCAAAGGGTCAACATGGAACTGTCGACACAAAAACACGCTCAAGCCACGTCAGCGTCACCTTCTACAAGCTCAACAACCCGTAACGCCAATCTTGATGCCATTCGTGGCCTAGCAGTACTTGGTATTTTGTTTATCAATATCTACTCCTTCGGCAACGGCTATTCTGGTTACTCAAACCACCCAATAACTCCGTGGTATGACTCGGCAATTGATATCTTCAATAGCTTTTTTATTGAAGGACGGTTTTTGAGTTTATTTGCGATACTTTTTGGCGCAGGATTAGCCATTCAGTCAGAGAAAAAACTCAACTCAAACCAAGCTAACCAGATGAAGTCACGGCTTAAGTGGCTGATACTATTCGGTGCTTTACATGCCACTTTCATTTGGTTTGGCGACATTTTGTTTACTTACGGCGTCAGTGGCTTATTAACCCTTTGCTATATTTCACTGACACAGCAAAAAATACTCCGCAGAGCCGGTCTATTTTGGGCCATTGGCTTAATCAGTTTAATCCTTATGACAGTATTTCTCTCAGAGCCTTTCCCGCTTCGAGAGAGCGCCGCAGCAGAGTTTCAATACCAACTATGGACAGGCCCTTATTTAAGCCAGTTAATTGAACAAGTTATTTTATTCTTAGCCATTGCCGTCACAACACCTTTAACAATAATGTGGTTTGCATCGGGACTAATGTTATTAGGTGTATACCTGTATCGAGAGGGGATGTTTGAGCAAGGCTTTAGCCGCAAGCAGCTGTTACGCTTAATGATTACTGCACTACTGCTTTCTGCCATAGATGGTCTTTGTAGCTTGTCTAACTCTGCGCTATTGCAAAGTTTCAGCCCGGCGATAGTCGTGATCAGCGCGCTTCCCACTGCATTAATCTACATACACATTTTGGTTAAGATATGCCAAAACCGAGCAACTATCCTCACACCATTGCAGAATGTTGGCCGCTTAGCATTGAGCTTATACATTCTGCAATCAATTGTGATGTCTCTATTATTTAGATACTTCGCACCTTCGCTACTATTAACCTTAGATAGACCAGGCTATGTGGCTATTGCCATTGGTTTTTCAGCCATACAGTTGCTCCTTGCTAGTGTGTATCTGAAGTATTTTAATCAAGGTCCACTCGAATGGTTATGGCGCAAGCTCTCCGGCAGCGGCACGATTGCGCCAACTGCCAACCCTATTACAAACAACCAATAAAAATATCACTTACGCTTAAAACCAATCAGTATAAAATGGCTGCAGGATGCAGAGGCTGATTAAGTATCTACATCCTTAAACAATGCTTACAGAAGGCTGGACACAGGTAACTCTCATGGCAAGCTTAGGTGTGGTTTGCATTCAGCTATCAACTAAAAGCCATTAATCAAAAAGCAAAAGCCCTGAAGCTATGATAGCGACAGGGCTTTTCAGCATGACTCGCAAAATGTATTTAGCAACAAATTAGCATAAAACCACTAGCTAACTTTTTTGGCCTGCTGCTTAATTGTCGGTGATGCTATCGCATCTTGAGCAGCGATTAATTGCAGCTCATAAGCGCCTTGATTAAAGGTCTCCAATAGCACGGCATCAACGGAGGCATTAGTGCGCTCAAATGCAGCTACAGGGCTAAAGCCCGCCTGCAAGTTAGCCAACATCAATCCACTGATTAGGTCGCCAACGCCTACCGGTTGCTTTTCAAACTCATACAAAGGACGCGATACTAGGTAGCTGCCGCCTTTTATCACCAGCAACATCTCAAACTGCTCTTTGCAGGTTGCCGCTTTTGCAAGATGCTTAACCACCACCATCTTAAGGCCTTTGGCTAGCAAACTCTCACAAGCATCAATCACTTCATCCAGATTATGCAGCTTTGTATCGGTGAGTGTTTCTAATTCTAATAAATTAGGCGCTATGATGTCAGCTTCAGCTAAGGCTTGGTTTTTAAGAAACTCCTGCACGCCCGGCGACACAATACAGCCCTTTTCTGGATGGCCCATTACCGGATCGCAAAAGTAGATAGCATTAGGGTTGAGTGCTTTCATCTTTTTCACTGCGTCTGCAATTTCAGCGCCTTGCTCTGCACTGCCCAAATAACCACTTAATAAGGCATCGCAGGTTTGCAGCTTGCCAATATTATCTAACCCTTGCACCAACTCAGTGATCTGACCCGCTGGCATAATCATTCCAGCCCATCCTTGTGCGTACTGCGTATGGTTAGAGAACTGCACCGTATTAATTGGCCAAACCTCCATACCTAGACGACGCATTGGGAATACAGCACTGCTGTTTCCAGCGCAGCCAAATACCACATGGGATTGAATGGATAAAATCCGCTTCATTGGTCACTACCTTTAATGTTATTAGCGATGTTAATTGAGGGTGCTCTATTGCCGTTTATTGACAACTAGCAGAGATTTTTAGCAATTATACCAATTAGGCTAAATTAGTATTCTCAAACTTAATCAGCTTGTGAGCTATTGCATAGGATTTGTATTCTCGATGGCCAATCACCAGCCTGATAGATCACCTTTGCATGCCACCAGTAGGCTTAAAGCATTAAAAAAGCCCTTAACGATTAATTAAGGGCTTTGTATTATTAAAGCAATTTATTACATTGCGTTAAATTATTAGTGCTGAACTTGGTAGAAGTTAACTCGGTTGTTAGCTTCTGTCGCATCTAATACTGCAAACTCACCATTAACAACTGTCATTGCTTGTGGGTTATTTAGACCCGCAATATCGCTAGCTGTAACAACGGTATTTGAAGTCAAGTCCATGGTTAACATTTGCTGACCAGAATGGCTAAGTAAGTAAGCTTTATCGTCTGCCACGCTAATACCGGTTACATTCGGGTATTGCTCAGCGTCAATGCTAATAATCGCTTCACTGTTAAGCTCGTAATCTTTGCCGCTTAAACGCGAAACCACAAAGTTATTACGCTTAGTATCAGGCAGAGTCACCATTAAGTACTCTTGAGTGTTCGCGTCCCAACCCACGTTAGCAACGTAGTTGTACTTAGCACGCACAGTCGCAAAGCGGCTACGCTTTAGCTCACGCACGCCATCAGTGCCTTCGATAAAGCGACCATAAGTATCATCAAACTTCACACTTGGGTCGTACTCAACGCGTACGAAACTCTTGTGATCTGCTGTTACTAATACTGAGGTTTCACCGTCGAAAGTCACACCCGCAAGGTTAGAGATCTCAGCAGAGAATGCCGCATCAATCTGCACTTTTGCTAAAATAGTTGTCAGCGTGTCATCTAAGAAATAAACCCAATTATTGCTAGTCACTACTGCGTATAGCTTGCTTTGAGGGTTGTAGCTCATACCCGTTGCTAAGCCGAAGATGTCACTTGGTAGCTCAACGCTTTTAAGCAATTGAAGCTCGTCGCTTGTCGCAACTTTAGTCGCATCATTTTGAGTCATGGTTGCAAAATCAGGCTTCTCGATTGAGTAAGCACCACGCGCTGACAGCTTAGAAAGCGTTGGCCAGTTAGCTGTAGACCAAATGGTTTTCTCTGAATCAAAGGTCATGCGCACTGGGTCGCTTTGACCGATATACGGGAATGGGCCTGTTTGCGTAAAGGCTTGTACTATGTTGAAGCCAATAATGACTAGGAACACGTTAACCGTTACCTTGTTCAGTAAGCTCCATTCACTGCTATCACTTTTCTCTACTAGCTTGTCGCCTTGTAGCAGCATTAATACGCCAGCAAACAATAAGATAATCGCAAAGACCACAATCACCCATACATAGGTGTGAACGCCAAAAATCGCTGGGCCAAAACCTTGGCCAATATCACGAAGAATATGCGCTGAACTATGACGATAACCTGCCCACAAGCCGTATACCGCAGTAATAATCAGTGCACCAATATACTTTGGCTTTAAGCCGTAACGCATGATAAAAATCGCGATTAGCGAGACCAGCACCATAGCGGTGCGCTCTTGCCAACAAAGAATACAAGGGGTGTCACCCATGGCAAAGCCCAAGATGATACAAGCGATACCTACTGGTAAAGCGATTAGCGCTAATGCCGCTAACGATATAATTCTGTTTACTGTTAATTCATTCATCATAGTGTTCTCACAAGTTACCGGCAGGCACTAACATGCCCCAAGTGGCGATCAACCAAATCCCCATGCTCATTAAAATGCTCAGAGCCAAAAAAATATGCGCCATTTTTTGTTTGTGAGGTTTAAAGGCAACCAAGAAACAAGCAATAAAAATTAGGCAAAAAAGTAGAAATTCCACAACTTTCTCCAATAGAGTTCACTCGAACTCAATTCAAAAATGCGCTTAGTAATAAGCCAAATATCGGCTAAAAATGTCGACAGCATTCGCTGTAATACTTGGTAATTTGTAGTGCAAGTTACTCAAGCTGAGACTAAATTACGGTAAATCTACTGAAAAAAATGTGCCCCAACCGCCATACCTCTAAATGAGTATTAGCGTGTTCTGATTTTTGCTAAGCAGGTTCATTTATCACTAAATTAGTGAGCGCTAGCGCTTACACACAATTGATGAGAGAGCGGCGATTCACACTCTAAAGCGAGTTGTGACCCTAGGCTAAAAGCATGAATTAATGGGATTTAAAACAAAGATCTGGATATAGGGTGAGCAATGCCACTAAACACACGCTACTGCAGATAACAAAAAAGCCCCCAACATTTGCATGTTGGGGGCTTTCAATACTTAACCTGGTTACAGGTTGAAGCTAAACGCGGTCATTACTTACGGTTATGACGCTTACGCTCGTTTTCAGTCAAGTAACGCTTACGAACACGGATGTTCAGCGGAGTTACTTCTACTAATTCGTCATCATCGATGAACTCAAGCGCTTGCTCTAGTGTCATTTCGATATGCGGAGTTAGTACCTGTGCTTCGTCAGTACCAGATGCACGCATGTTAGTTAGCTGCTTACCTTTCAAACAGTTAACTGTTAGGTCGTTAGCGCGTGCATGAAGACCAACTACTTGACCTTCGTATACTTCTGATGCGTGAGTAATAAACAGACGACCACGCTCTTGTAGACCGAATAGTGCGAATGTTAGTGCTTTACCAGTAGCGTTAGAGATCAATACACCACGTGCACGTTGACCAATATCACCGCCTTTCAAAGGACCATAATGGTCGAATGAATGGTAAATAAGACCAGTACCAGAAGTCGCTGTCATGAACTCAGTTTGGAAACCAATTAGACCACGGCTAGGGATAACGAAGTCGATACGTACACGACCCTTACCGTCTAACTGCATGTCCTTCATGTCACCCTTACGGATACCAAGCTTCTCGATCACTGCACCTTGATGCGCTTCTTCAACGTCAACAGTTAGTGTTTCGAACGGCTCACACATCTCGCCATCGATCTCTTTAACGATAACTTCTGGACGAGAAACAGCTAGCTCGTAACCTTCACGACGCATGTTTTCAATCAAGATTGAAAGGTGAAGCTCACCACGGCCTGATACGCGGAAACGATCTGGGCTGTCAGTTTCTTCAACGCGCAATGCTACGTTGTGTACTAGCTCTTGTTGTAGACGCTCAAGGATGTTACGTGAAGTTACGTACTTACCTTCTTTACCCGCAAACGGAGAAGTGTTTACCTGGAATGTCATTGTTAGTGTTGGTTCATCAACAGACAATGGAGGTAATGCTTCTACGTTAGTAGGGGCACAAATTGTGTCAGAAATCTGTAACTGGCCAAGACCAGTAATCGCAACGATGTCACCAGCGTTAGCATCTGTAACTTCGTGACGCTCTAGACCCATGTAACCTAATACCTGGCCGATTTTACCGTTACGTTTCTTGCCGTCAGCGCCAAGTACAGTAACTTGTTGGTTAGTCTTAACACTACCACGCTTGATACGACCAATACCGATAACACCCACGTATGAGTTGTAGTCGATTTGAGAGATTTGCATCTGGAAATCACCTTCAGCATCAGCATCTGGTGAAGAAACTTTTTCAACGATCGTTTCGAAAAGTGGCGTCATATCTGCGCTAGTTTCGTCTGGATCTAATGTTGCAAAACCGTTTAGTGCAGAAGCATAAACGATTGGGAAATCTAGCTGCTCATCGGTAGCGCCTAGGTTGTCGAACAAGTCAAATACTTGGTCAATAACCCAATCAGGACGTGCGCCAGGACGGTCAATCTTGTTAATAACAACGATTGGCTTAAGACCTTGAGCAAAAGCTTTCTTAGTCACGAAGCGAGTCTGTGGCATTGGACCATCCACAGCGTCAACTAGTAGTAATACTGAGTCAACCATAGATAGAACACGCTCTACCTCACCACCGAAATCGGCGTGACCTGGGGTATCAACGATGTTGATACGGTAATCGTTCCACTTGATGGCAGTGTTCTTGGCCAGAATCGTGATACCACGCTCCTTTTCAAGATCATTTGAATCCATCACCCGCTCAGTGGCTTCTCCTCGAGACTCAAGGGTTCCTGACTGCGCCAGCAACTTATCAACCAAGGTAGTCTTACCATGGTCAACGTGTGCAATAATGGCGATGTTACGTAAATTCTCTAACACGGCTAAACCTCTTACCATCGGTATAATATATAGGGGGGGTTACTGCCAACGACTAAAACCAATCTAGTATAGTAGTTGCAATAAAAAGCGTGACATTCTACTCTAGCTCAGCGTTATCTCACAGGATTATTTTTAACCAATCGTTAAAAATAACTCTTTCGCATTGATTTTTTTTGCCTTAACGTCTGCTTTTTACACACTTTTTTATACTTTAGTTGTGTGACACTATTAGGTCATCCTAGACAAACACTCCTCCTTAAATTCATCATTTTCACCTTTTAAAGCTATTTTAAGCCTCAAATTCCGCTAGAAAACAACGGATATTCTCTTCACAAAAAAACAAAAAACATGACTGTCCTTAATCCTAATAACACTTATTGAAAATCTAATGTTATTTGCTTGACCTCCCCCCTATAAAAGTACTCATTGCTTAGTTATTCTGTGTAACGATTTTTAGCGAGACGCCAACAGTTGATTACAGGGAAAATAGCGGCTGCACTGTTATAGCGCGTGCACCATCTCGATCCATCCAGCGCACCATTACGGTGCAACAAGGATGTCGGTATCGAGAATAAAAATATTATAACCCCTAATTATCAGTTAGTTACAAATTTGGCATAAGTCTCGCTTTAAGAATGCCAGAATCGCATTAAGCGCTAAATATTAAAGATAAAACAAAGGGACGCCCCTTTACCCTACTCGGAGACTTTAGAATGTCAGCAGAATCAGTTTTACAACAACTAAAAGAATTAGAAGTTAAGTTTGTTGATTTACGTTTTACCGATACGATAGGTAAAGAGCAGCACGTAACCATTCCAACTCACCAAGTCGATGCTGACTTTTTTGAAGACGGTAAAATGTTTGACGGTTCTTCAATCCAAGGTTGGAAAGGCATTAATGAATCAGACATGGTATTGATGCCAGATCCTGCAAGTTTTGTACTTGACCCTTTCACGGCAGAAACTACTGCTAACATTCGTTGTGACATCCTAAACCCTGGCACAATGACCGGTTACAACCGTGACCCACGCTCTATTGCTAAAAAAGCAGAAGACTACCTACGTTCAACAGGTATTGCTGACACCGTATTGGTAGGTCCTGAGCCAGAATTCTTCCTATTTGACGATGTTAAGTTCGGCGCTGACATGTCTGGTTGTTTCTACAAGGTTGATGCTGAAGAAGCAGCTTGGAACTCAGGTACTAGCTACGATGGTGGCAACAAGGGTCA
Source organism: Shewanella sp. 0m-6 (assembly GCF_052977325.1). Taxonomy (NCBI): domain Bacteria; kingdom Pseudomonadati; phylum Pseudomonadota; class Gammaproteobacteria; order Alteromonadales; family Shewanellaceae; genus Shewanella; species Shewanella sp. 0m-6. Next base: position 281,497 of record NZ_JBRIMD010000001.1, on the reverse strand, counting down.
CCGTCCAGGCGTGAAAGGTGGTTACTTCCCAGTAGCACCAGTAGACTCTTCACAAGACATCCGTAGTGCTATGTGTTTAGTGCTAGAAGAGATGGGTCAAGTTGTTGAAGCGCATCACCATGAAGTTGCTACAGCGGGCCAAAACGAGATCGCGACACGTTTCAACTCACTAACACTTAAGGCCGATGAAGTTCAGGTACTTAAGTATGTTGTTCACAACGTGGCCCACGCTTACAACAAGACAGCGACATTTATGCCTAAGCCAATCGTTGGCGACAACGGTAGCGGTATGCACGTGCATCAGTCTCTTGCGAAAGATGGCGTTAACTTGTTCGCAGGTGACAAGTACGGTGGATTGAGCGAAACAGCTCTATTCTACATCGGTGGTGTGATTAAGCATGCGCGTGCAATTAACGCATTTGCTAACCCATCGACAAACTCATACAAGCGTCTTGTACCACACTTCGAAGCGCCTGTTATGCTTGCTTACTCAGCAGCTAACCGCTCTGCTTCTATCCGTATCCCAGTGGTACCAAGTGCAAAAGGTCGTCGTATCGAAATCCGTTTTGGTGACCCAGTGGCTAACCCATACTTAGCGTTCTCTGCAATGCTAATGGCTGGCCTTGACGGTATCCAGAACAAGATCCACCCAGGTGAAGCAATGGATAAAGATCTATACGATCTTCCAGCTGAAGAAGCAGCAGAAATCCCAACAGTTGCCACTTCACTAGAAAATGCACTTGAGTGTCTAGACGCTGACCGTGAGTTCCTAACTCGTGGCGACGTATTCACTAACGACTTTATCGACTCTTACATCGCCCTTAAGTCTGCTGATGTTGAGCGCATCAACCAAACAACTCACCCAGTAGAATTCGAGCTTTACTACAGCTTGTAATCCTCTGAGTGACCCGCTAACCACTCGTAAGTGATTAGTCTTTAAAGCCCTAAACAGTCATGTTTGGGGCTTTTTTATTTAGCAGGTAAATGACTAATCTTTAAAACTGATACACCGCAACACGGCCATTATGCCCTGCAGCAACTAGTGTATTGCCCTCGATAGCCAAAGTAAAAAATCCCTGAGACTCACCGTTAATCAGCAGTGGCTGCCAACTATAACCATGATCATGAGAAATATCGGTTGATAGCTTACCGGTGGCAATACAGGTTTCTTCGTAGCACACCATAGCGCTGCGCAAACCTGGGGTTGTGCCGGGGGCTTTATGCCACACATAGCCTTTTTTATACACCATATTGGCAGCATGCTTATCACGCTGCTGATAATCGCCTCCCAGTACAAATAGATCATCTAGATGATTAAATGCCAGCGCATAACCACCGGCAGTTTGAGTATCATCATAAAGTGCGATTGGATGCCGACGCCAATGCGTGCCTGAATCGGCGGTAAGGTAGACTGAGCTACTATATCCTCCGGTAGTAAACCAGGCGCGGCCTCTCTTGCCAACAACTAAGGTGTTACCGCTAGCGGCAAACGCGACCTCTTTATCAAGCATTTTGGGTAACCCACCTTTCGCCACTCGCTGCCAAGATTTTCCGCCATCGGTTGTACGCAAAATCACATAGCAACCACCAACCGGATCACCCAGCAATAAGCCGTTATTACGATCCCAAAAGGCGATTGAATTAAAAAAGCCGAGTTCATCTGGATTATCAAATATTAATTGCCAACTTAAACCCTGATTTTCGGTGATATACAGCTTAGATAAGCCCCCTTCACCCGCGCCCATAACAATGGCAGTGTTGGCATCGAATACTTCAATATCGCGAAAGTCAGTCAAAGGGTGATGTTTTACCGACACATCTAACCAGGTGTTACCTTGATCTTTGGAGATATAAACACGGTTATCTGTTCCCGTAACCCAAGCAACCCCATCAAGTATGGCGCTACCTCTCAAAGCGGCATTGGCCCCAAGCGTTTGCACATTCCAATCCATGGATGAGGTACTGAAGCAACATAAGCTAAGTAACAGTATGAATATCTTCATTTAATTTCCTTAAAAACGGCATCATAAATACTATCGGCCAATCATAGGTAATAGGCAAGCCTAAAGGTGGCAAGCATTTAGCCCATTATTGCTCGCTCACATAAACATCAGTTTATTAGCCTAAGCTAAATAAAGCATGATTAAACAACAAGTTAATAACAAGTATTGCTGGACACTGGCCACACGATAGCCTAAATTAAAAGTGTGACGAAGATCACCATTTAAGTAATAAGGAACCTACTATGAGAAAAACAGCCACTCGAGTAACACTATTAAGTGCAGGACTACTACTTTCCACCACAAGCCTAGCCGCGATGAGCCCGATTGCAGAATGTAACGATTGCTCAAGCCAAGCAGCACTAAAAGCCGCAGAATCACAACAAAGCGACAGTGTTTTCGTGGTTGATTTTGTGAATCGCACCGCCAAAAAGTTTGTCACCGATGACCAAGGCAGCGCATTACTGACCAAGCTTTCAGTTGGTGAGCTAAGTCAGCTCAATCAAGAATTCAATTACCGCAAAGTACATTTAAGAGCGGTAAAACCATAAGTTAACAGTGACATGTCAGGCCTTAACATTAAGGCCTGTTTTTCTTTTTATACGTTTTTTATCACAGACAGAAGCCGCTCAATATCGGCCATATCATTATAAATATGCGGTGACACACGAATACCTTGGCTCCGCAGATCCACGCTCACATTCGCCTGTTGCAATGCTGCTAACACCTGTTGTTGCTTAGCGCCAAAATCTAAAATCAACGTACCACTGCGCTTTGCCTCAAGCCTTGGAGATACAAACTCCTGCTCAAACTGTTCTGCAACCACATCGATTAACCATTGGTTATGCTCACGAAGCTTATGAGAACCTATATTGGCAAAGTAACCTATGCTATGCGCCGCTATCGCATAGGGAGCAATCGAAGGTGTACCGCCCCAAAACTTAAGTGCGCTTTGGTGATAACGAAAATCGTGAATATCAAACTCAAACGGATTTTCATGGCTAAACCAGCCCACATCTTTTGGCTGGCAGTGCTCAATATGCATTGCGTTTATCCATAAATAAGCTGCGCCCGGACCACCACATAACCACTTAACACTTGAGCCGATTAAGAAGTCAGGCTGCAGAGCCTGTAAGTCTAACGGCACGATACCTGCCGATTGCGCCACATCGAGTAGGGTTAATACATTTTTAGATTTTGCAGCATTAACAATTTCTTCGACAGGGGCTTGCTGCCCCGTGTTGGAATACACATGGCTGACAAACACTAAATCGATATCGGCACTAATATGTGACTGCCAGACCTCGGCATCGGTAATATCTAAAGACTTAGGAATAAAGCGCAACTCACAGCCCTGTGGCAGGGCTTTTTTAAGCGCAAACCCCATACTTGGGAAGTCAATTTCACTCATCAGAACGACTGCATGCTGCTGATTAAGCCGCTCTAACGACATCACCAACTTAGTCAGCGCGCTAGAGAGATTAACCTGAGGACAAAACTCCTCGACGCGCGCATTAAACAACTTAGCCAGCCCCTGACTAAATTGTTCAATCACCTGCAACCAATCATGCCAGGGCTCTTTTCCCGATGTTTGCCAAGGCGCAAAAAACTGCTTTGAGAACGCTTGCTCGGCATCTTTCAATGGCCGACCCACCGAATGGTTAAGCAGGTAGCTCCCTGGCGATAAACTAAAATCATCTTTAAAAGACTGCATATTACTCTGCCTCCAAACTCGCTTTTAGCGTGCAAATATCATCAAAACGAGTTCGGATATCACTACGTTTAGCAGCGGCTCTTCTATCGCGTAATTTTTCTAGCGAGTTAAGCAATACCGGTAATGGTGGGCCACTGGCGGTGACTTTTGACATATGTTGCTGCTGCATATTTTTTGAAGGCTGAGCAATATACTTAGATACCAGCTCATTATGATGCTGAATCGCCGTTTGCCCGTGTAATTCACATACCTCCAAAAACAACTGAAGATTTTGCTGGTACCATTGCTCGTGACGTAAATGACTCATGCCCAGTAACGCATCCATAAAGCTGGTTCGGCGCATACAGTCACGTAAAATGCGTTGATCTTCAGGCATCATGTATAAAAACTTATCCACCAGCATCTGCGAGTAACCGGGCTCGTTTGCAGCGCATAAGCCCAGCAGCATATCGATAACGTTGATCCCGGCAAAATCCCCCGCATTAGCGCCGCGATAAACTTGGCTACCTACACGATAAGGTTTGTAATAGGGTCTCACGCAATAGAAGAAGTCATCGGCATCAAGCTGCAAAAACAAGACTCGGTTTGATTCAATCACATCTTGTAAGGCTTGCTTAGCGACGTTCAGCAGATCAGAGGCAATGGGATGATCTATGCCTAACGGCTGAATTTTTAACAGTGCATCGGCGGCACGCTTATAAGCCAAAATGCCTTTGGTGTTATAATCAACAAACAGCTTCTCGGCAGCTAAATCAGTAAAGCGTTTATACACCCCCTGGTGTGCACGGTTATGGGTAGTAAGGTGCGCCGTGGCAAATCTTGGGGTCACACCAATAGAGGCGCCAATATGCATAGCAAGGGTAGACGCCTCTGTCAGTGGTGATACGGTTTCTCGTGAAGGCTCGGTAATTTCGTGCCTACGGCATGCCGCCATATACAGGCCAACATTACCAAGCAGATCAAAAGCATGATCAAAGCCTTCGTCAGTATTTCCCTCGGCCAGCAAACTGGCTATCAGCTGGCGCCCTTCAGATTCAAGTTGCAGCTTTAAGTGCTCGCCAACACCTTCAACATTAGCCCTGTCGCTCTGCTCAGCGTAAAGCGATTCAAGCTCACTATTGAGTTCAACAAAACGAGTGCGGATCCAATGATCGAATGCCTGAGTATTTTGCGTCATCTATTAGTCCTTATTTTTATTTTTTCGATGAGACTGTGCAGTAATCTATAGTCACTTAGCCTAGCAGGATCCCTATGGTGTAAATCGATAAACTGGCGCGAATAACTTCCATTTAAGGTCGAGATCCCCTATAAAATGGTTAATTGATACCGATTTTCACCACAAAAAATAAAAAGGCCTCCAATGGATAACAAGGACCGCAACATACTCGCCATATTACAACGTCAAGGCCGTATCGCGATTAGCGAGCTCGCTGCCAAATTAAATATGTCGGATACCCCCTGCCTTCGCCGCGTGAGAAAGCTAGAGCAAACGGGTGTGATTAGCGGTTATGCGGCGCAAATCGATCCTAAAGAAGTTGGGCTTAACGTAGTGGTGTATGCTTTTGTACGCCTCAAAGAAAATTCAGATCAACATGCAATTGTGTTCGAAGAAAGCATGGAAAATCTCGAGCAAGTCATGGAATGTTCAGTGGTCACCGGTGCCCACGATTACCTGCTAAAAATCGTTGCTAGCGACCTGCTCAGTTATGAAAGCTTCGTAAAAAAGTCGCTTGGCAGCTTAAGCTGTATCGCCGGGATCGAATCTACCGTCGTGTTAAAGCAAAACTTCTCGCGCAATACATTGCCGCTATAGCGGCATTCACGCCCCTAAAAATAACTGATAAAAAAAACACTAGACGACCGGTCTAATTGTGTTAGTCTGTTTACTATGAAAACAAGTATCAAAACAGATCCTCAGCAAACACGTCAGCATATTATCGACTCAGGATACAGCCTGATTTCGAGCAAAGGCTTTTCCAATGTCGGTCTATCGCAGATCTTAAAATTTGCCGATGTGCCTAAAGGTTCTTTTTACCACTACTTCAAATCCAAAGAGCAGTTCGGTGAAGAGGTGATTAACAGTTACTTTAAAACTTACTTAAGCAGTATCGACAGCCTATTTGCGCCAGAGAATGGCTCAGGCTTAGAGAGATTGATGAGCTACTGGTTACGCTGGCAAAGCACCCAAAGTGATGCCTGTATCGACCAAAAGTGCTTAGTGGTCAAACTCAGTGCCGAAGTCTCAGATCTATCAGAACCCATGCGCCTTGCCCTAGACAAGGGCTCATCAGCGGTTATTGCTCGCCTTGCGAGCTGTATTGAAGCTGGAATAGAAGATGGCTCTCTGACTGCAATGAATGCAGCCTATACCGCAGAAACCTTATACCAGATGTGGTTAGGTGCCAGTTTAAGAAATAAATTAACCCGTGATCCCAATGTCATCACACGCGTATTACAGATGACTCAAGCCCTGCTAGCTAATCCTGTTTCGGTATTGAAGTGATCTAAAGTGAAATGCTCTTCACTGAAATAATCAGCAAATTTATCTCCCCCGCCTATGCTTATACCTGTTGATGGCGGGCATTTTTTTAACCGTTTACTAGACGACTGGTCTACTAAATGTTAGGCCTTAGTATCATTCGACAATTAGTCGACTATAGGAAAGATTATGTACAGCTTCGATTACTACAACCCTACTCACATTAGTTTTGGTGAAGGAAAAATTGCTGAACTGGATAACTTAGTCCCACAAGATGCAAAGGTCTTAGTGTTGTTTGGCGGCAACAGCGCCAGAAGCACAGGTACTCTCGATGAAGTAAAGGCTGCGCTTAAGCAGCGTGAAGTTGTTGAATTTGGTGGTATCGAGGCGAATCCAACCTACGAAACATTGATGCAAGCGGTCGAAGTCGTAAAACAGCAAAATATCGACTTTCTCTTAGCAGTTGGTGGTGGCTCGGTTATCGATGGCACCAAGTTTGTGGCAGCTGCCGCGCTATTTGAAGGTGAGCCATGGGACATTCTTTTAAGCTGGGGCGCTAAGGTCACTCAAGCAATGCCATTCGGTACGGTTCTGACCTTGCCTGCCACGGGTTCTGAGATGAATAGCGCCAGCGTGGTTACCCGTAAAGAGTTCCAAGCTAAACTCTCTTTTATGAGCAATCACGTCTTTCCAAAATTTTCAGTATTAGACCCAAGCAAAACCTTCACATTACCAGAACGCCAAGTCGCTAACGGCGTTGTCGATGCTTTTATTCACATCACTGAGCAATACCTTAACTACCCTGTTAATGCGCCAGTGCAAGACAGATTCGCCGAAGGCTTGCTTCAAACCCTAATCGAATTAGGGCCAAAAGCCCTAAGCCAACCTCAAGACTTCGATGTACGTGCCAACCTGATGTGGGTGGCAACAATGGCACTGAGCGGCGTGATAGGTAAAGGCGTGCCACATGACTGGGCAACACACATGATTGGCCATGAAATTACCGCGCTTTACGGTGTTGACCATGCCCGTACTATCGCGATGATTTTACCGGGTATGCTCGATGTTCGCCGAGAAGCTAAGCAAGAGAAGTTACTGCAATATGCCGATCGCGTTTGGGGAATTAACCAAGGCTCGGTTGATGAAATCATCGATGCGGCGATAAGCAAGACCCGCGACTTTTTTGAAGCGATGGGCATTAATACTCGCCTATCAGACTACGATTTAGACAGTAGCAGTATCGATGAGATCATTAGCAAGCTTGAAGCCCACGGCATGACGGCTTTAGGTGAAAAACAAGATGTTGATCTGGCTATGAGCCGCAAGATTTTAGAACGTAACTTATAACTCTTAATAATTAAACAGATACAAACTTAACAGAGACCTCAGCTAACTGGCAGGCATCACGTAATAAGGATGCCGCTATTGGCAAACCAACAGATAAAAAGGACGACAAAATGAAGATATTGATGGTACTGACCTCACACGACAAACTTGGCGACACAGGCTTAAAAACAGGCTTCTGGCTCGAAGAATTTGCCAGTCCTTTTTATCGCTTTAAAGACAGTGGCTGTACTGTCACCTTAGCTTCACCTGCTGGCGGACAACCACCAATAGACCCTAGTAGCGAGCAGCCGGACTTTCAAACGGCAGCGACCGATAGATTCAATCAAGATGAACAGGCCAAGCAGCAACTGGCAACCACTAAAGTGTTAGCTGAGATAAACCAAGCTGATTACGACGCGATTTTCTATCCAGGTGGCCATGGGCCATTATGGGATCTCACTAACGATGATCACTCTATCGCATTAATAGCCGCTTTCTACCAGGCTAAAAAGCCTGTAGGACTTGTGTGTCACGCACCGGGGGCACTTAAAAATGTGAAAAACCCCGATGGCACGCCTTTAGTTGCTGGCAAGCAAGTGACAGGATTTACTAACGGTGAAGAGGCGGCAGTGCAGCTGACTGATATCGTGCCTTTCCTCGTGGAAGATATGATGCTGGCAAATGGCGCGCTGTATAGCAAAGGCGATGACTGGAGTAGCTACTTGGCGGTCGATGGCAACTTAATCACTGGCCAAAACCCAGCTTCTTCTGAAGTGGTGGCCGATGAGATCATCAAGCAACTGAAGTAACTCAAGTAGCTAACTTCTGACTACACTCTTGACTACATGAACTATGGCGCGATTAACTTCGCGCCAGATTCTATCTTTCGCACAGAACTTCTTAATAGCTCTTATTAATTGTAAGGACCGCCAATGATCACTCTGCATCATTTAAATAAGTCTCGCTCAAAACGTATCATCTGGTTACTTGAGGAACTTGGGGTAGATTATCAAATAAAAGCCTATCAACGAGATAGCCAAACTTTCCTAGCGCCGCCAGAACTCAAAGCCATTCATCCACTAGGCAAGTCACCTGTGATTGAGTATCAACAGCAAGTGATTGCAGAATCAGGCGCAATTACCCAATACCTTATCGATAACCATGCAGCAGGAACGCTCGCACCAGAAAAGGGCAGCCCTGATTATGTTGAGTATCTACAATGGCTTCACTTTGCAGAAAGTTCAGCAATACTGCCTTTATTACTGAGAATGTTTGTCGCCAAAGACGGCTGTCAAACCAACTTCTTAGAGGGCTACGCTGCCATTGAGTCTGAAAAAATTCTTAGCTACGTCAATCAATCGCTTGAAGGTAAGCGTTACCTTGTCGCCGACAAGCTTACTGGCGCGGATATCATGATGTCGTTTATCGTTGAGCTACTCGTGGCCAGTGGTGAAGCTGAAAAGTACCCGCATATTGCCACTTACGCTAAGCAGCTTGGTCAGCACGCCAATCACATTAAGGCTGGCGAGATTGAGCAGCAATACGATAAAAGCTAGCTGTTAGCTGTCAAAAGCTAAAAATGAATATTCAATAGAAAGGCAGCCATAAGGCTGCTTTTTACATAAGCTAATTATGATATTCAGTTTAACGATTCACTTTAGTGCGCCGTCGACTTACGTGACTAAGATTAACTTATGTCGACGGCACAGGCTTACTTAACTAGCACTAACTTAGTGTAGCTGGCACTAACTTACGGAACGGGTACTAACTTAGTAGCAGGCACTGACTTACGTAACTGGCACTGGTAACGTTCACCGAGGTACTGCACGCTGGCTTCGCCTTGATGCTCCCAAAATTCAAAGTTACGTCCCTGGTATTTCGCGCCGCTACCGCTACGCACATTGGTTGCTAACAGCTGTTGTTCACCCATTTTTTCACTCGAAAAGGTAAATACCGCAGTAACCGGATCGAGCTGGGTATAAAAAACCGCAGTGATCTGTGGATGATTATCACAATCAAAAACTACGGCTGCAGGCACCTCTAACAATCCACCTTGGATCTGTAATTCAATAATCCGGCTTTGATAATTTTGTAATACGCACTCACGTACATCTTGCGCCTTCCAACAATCATTACGACCTTTAATCCAGCCTCTTTGCATCGCCTTAGGCTGCTCTGCTGCGGGAATATTAACAACCGCCGCTTGATAAACCTGCGCCATTTTCTGATCTAACACCGCTAACTCGGGATCATTGCAGATTAAAGTTTCAACTTGTCCCTGAGCCTTAGCGCAATCAAAAGCCGGAGCAACATGTTGATGGCCATCAACTGTAGCAGCACTGTCGACTGCCGCTATCGCTGGAGCTGTTTGAGTCGTTTGAGTCGAATCACATGCAGCCAACAATAATAGGCTACTCACTAACATCGTTTTTTGCATCTGTTATCCTTATGTGTTGCCAGCAATAATCTAAGCTAATTGATAGCCATCTTACTGCTAAATTACTGCTAAATTACTACTAATTTACTGCTAAAAACTGGCTATCAACAAGATGCCAATCAAGTGAAATGAGCTTATCACTCAAGACAGTCAGCTTCTGCACGACCCCTCGCGGTATAAAATCACCACAAAGTTCATGATTTTTTATGTTAAAACAGCTAATCTTCGGTATCAAACCCTGTAACAAAGGATGTCACAATGCGTGCTGGCTTTATACTACTTATGCTACTGGTTACAACGCTTGCTCATGCGACGGTTTATAAGTGGGTCGATGAAAATGGTAACGTTCATTTCTCTGATGAACCGGTAAAAAATGCTGAAGTGGTCGAATTTAAAGAGAACACTCAAAACAGCCTTAAATTACCAGAAGTCTCCGTACTCCCCGGCACGACAAGCGATTCCGAAGCCGTTAAGCCTCTTTATAAAATGAGTATTGCCTCTCCAACTGAAGAAGAGTCTATCCGCAGCAATGATGGCGATATTACCATTATCACCAATATCACTCCGCAGATCGCAGCAGCACATCAATTAGCGCTCTACATGGACGGCAATCAGATAGGCAGCAAGCAAACCATCGGCATATTTAAGCTGAAAAACATTAATCGTGGTGAACATACCTTTGCTGTTAAGGCTTTCGATCAGAACGGCAAAATAATTGCATCGACTTCTACCAGAACGATTTTTCTTCATCGGACGTCGATTTATGGGCCTGCTCGCTTAAAACCTCAGCCTAGAGATAATGGGTAAATACCTTTTAATATAAAAGCTTAGGATTATATTGATTTAGTCTACATTCCGATGAAGTCCAGTTGCAGGGTGCACCACTTTGGTGCACCATAGTGGTGCGATCAACTGAAATGCCCAAACAGGTGCATGCGCATAATTCGGAGTAGCTGATGGATACAAGTTTATTGCTCAACCATTTAGTAACGGCGGTAATCGTTACCAATGAAGAGCTTGAGTTACTCTACGTGAATGCGGCCGCCGAGCAGTTGCTCGGTGTGGGCAGTCACCGCCTTAGCGAACACCCTTTACCCGAACACTACCAATTACTCGGTGTCGATCCTCAAGTGCTAAAATTGGCAATTTTCGATGGTCAAGGCCTGAGTATTAATACTGTCTCTTTAGTCACCCTTGATGGTCAGCAACATACTGTCGATGTCACGCTCACGCCACTTGAGCAAGAACAGAACCTTGCTCTGATAGAATTTCGCCAAGTAGATCAACAGCGCCGCATCCATCAACAGTTGACTCAAGATGCTCAGCAGCAGGCTGCGCAATATTTAGTGCGTAACCTCGCCCATGAAATCAAGAACCCATTAGGCGGATTGCGTGGCGCTGCGCAGTTGCTATCTCGTGAGCTAAAAGAGCCTGAGCTTAACGAGTTTACCGATCTTATTATTGAGCAAGCAGATAGACTACGTAACTTAGTCGACCGTTTGCTCGGCCCACAAAAGCCGACGCAGCATAGCCTGTTTAATATTCATCAAGTCATCCAAAAAGTCGTCAAGTTAGTCAATGTCACCCTACCTGATAACATTGAGCTCACCCAAGATTATGATCCCTCTATTCCTGATATTGAGATGGATCCGGACCAACTGCAGCAAGCTATTCTCAACATTGTGCAAAATGCGATTCAAGCCTTAGAGCCTATGGGTGGGCATATTCGCCTGAAAACCCGTACTCAACACCAGATCACCATAGGTACACAGCGCCATAAGCTAGTGCTGATGTTATCGGTCATCGACGACGGTCCAGGCATACAGCCCGAGCTAATGGACACGCTGTTTTACCCTATGGTCACTGGTCGTGAGCAAGGCTCAGGTTTAGGCCTATCTATTGCTCATAATTTTGCTCGCTTGCACGGTGGACGCATAGATTGCGACTCAACCGTAGGCCATACCGAATTTACCATTACCTTACCCATCAATAGTTAATAAGAGGAAAACACTCAATGGCTGAACAAGTTTGGATCCTCGACGACGATAGTTCGATACGCTGGGTATTAGAAAAAGCACTACAAAGCGCTAAATTTAGCTGCGCCAGCTTTGCCGCAGCCGAATCGCTGTGGCAAGCCTTAGAGATGGCGCAGCCTCAAGTGATTGTGTCAGATATCCGCATGCCCGGCACCGATGGCTTGACTCTGCTGGAGCGCCTACAAAATCATTACCCGCATATTCCTGTCATCATCATGACGGCACACTCCGATCTCGACAGCGCAGTGAGTGCCTATCAGGCAGGTGCATTTGAATACCTACCTAAACCTTTTGATATCGATGAAGCGATATCTTTAGTCGACCGTGCGCTCACCCACGCTAAAGAGCAAACATCGAGTATCATCGTTGAAGAGCCGCTAGTCGCCACACCAGAAATCATTGGTGAAGCCCCTGCGATGCAGGAAGTCTTTCGCGCCATTGGCCGCCTTTCTCGTTCTTCAATTAGCGTATTGATTAACGGCCAGTCGGGTACGGGTAAAGAGCTCGTTGCCAGCGCACTGCATAAACACAGCCCGCGTAAAGGTAAGCCGTTTATTGCCATCAATATGGCAGCCATCCCTAAAGACTTAATTGAATCAGAACTTTTTGGTCACGAGAAAGGCGCTTTTACTGGTGCAGGCAGTGTGCGACAAGGCCGTTTTGAACAGGCCAATGGCGGCACTCTCTTCTTAGATGAAATTGGTGATATGCCGCTCGATGTGCAAACTCGACTATTACGTGTGTTAGCCGATGGGCAGTTTTACCGTGTTGGCGGCCACTCACCGGTACAGGTAGACGTGCGTATTATCGCAGCGACTCACCAAAACCTTGAACAGCTGGTGCAGCAAGGGGATTTTCGTGAAGACCTGTTTCATCGCTTAAATGTCATTCGTGTGCACCTGCCGCCACTGTCTCAGCGTAGAGAAGATATCCCACAACTTGCGCGTCATTTCTTGATGATTGCCGCCAAAGAGATTGCCGTTGAGCCAAAAATGCTAACCAAAGAGACCGCGACTAAACTGTCGCAGCTTCCTTGGCCCGGTAACGTACGTCAGCTTGAAAACACCTGTCGCTGGTTAACCGTCATGGCCTCGGGACAAGAGATCTTACCTCTAGATCTACCACCTGAGCTATTGCAAGAGCCTAAGCTCAATAGTACACCAAGCAGCGATAGTGATGACTGGCAAGGCGCATTGAAGCTGTTTATCGATCAACGTCTCAGCGACGGCGACAGCGACTTGCTAACCGAAGTGCAGCCCGCATTCGAGCGGATATTACTGGAAACTGCGCTTAAACATACTAATGGCCATAAGCAAGAAGCGGCCAAACGTTTAGGCTGGGGTCGCAACACCTTGACCCGAAAACTGAAAGAGCTAGAGATGGATTAACGAGATTTTCAATGCTTGTAGTAAAGAATCCACCTTCTGAAGAAGGTGGTTTAGGGCTGAAAACAAAAAGGAGAGCCACAGGCTCTCCTTTTTTGCTTATACGCTAACGGCTACACCGGATCTTGGTGAATAATCACCTCTGACTCCACAAACTCTTTGCGCACCCGCTCGGAGGTTTCTACCGCAATTTTATGTGCCTGATGCAAGCTCAACGTCCCGTCGAGTTCGAGATGAAACTGAATAAACATGGTCTTACCCGACTCGCGGGTGCGTAAATCATGGATCCCTTTGACTTGAGGATCTTGCTTAGCTAAATGCGTAATTCTCTCCCGAGTCTCATCATCAAGTTCTCTATCTAACAAAGACTGCACCGAACGATAAGCCAGCCCCACCGCTTGCTGACCAATAAACAACGCAATTAATACCGCAAATAAACCATCAGCCCACCACCAGCCATATTGAGATAAAACCAGTGCCAGTAATACCGCCGCGTTTAAGAATAGATCCGACTTATAATGCAGCGCATCGGCTTCAACAACAGTGCTTGAGGTCGCAGCTAAGGCTCTTTTCTGCAGCATAACCAATGCCAGTGTCAGCAAAATTGCGATAACAGAAACAATCACCCCCAACGTGGCGTGCTGCACCTCTACCGGATTAATCAGGCGTTCGCTGCCGTGCAACATCAGAAAGAAAGCAGAACCTAAAATAAAGGCTGATTGCGCTAACGAGGCTAACGGCTCAGCTTTACCATGCCCATAGCGATGATCTTGATCCGCAGGCACGATAGCGTAGCGGATTGCAATAAAGTTAACGATTGATGCAAGCGCGTCAGCAAAGGAGTCGGTCAATGAAGCCAGCATACTGGCGGAACCAGAATACATCCATGCTGCAAGTTTGATGGTAATAAGGGTTAACGCTGTCGCAACCGCTGCGCGGCTGGCCAGCTTAACCCAGAAGTCATATTGGGAAGTGTCATTCATAAAATCTGTTTACTAATATAGTAAGGGAAACACAGACCTTAAGTTTATAACAAACCTGAGGGAAAAACTGATGTTTCCCCTCAAGTTAATAGCAATCGACCTAATAGAGAAAAACAATTAACCTCTATTACACCCAAGTGGCTTGGGTAGCTGGTGCAATCGTGTTCAAAGCATAAGCTAATTATCTTTTATGATGCTTAGCAAAACGCTGTTTGAATTTTTCTTGCTGCTCAGGTGTTAGCAACTGATACGCTTGGTTTTGCAACTTCAGCATATTAACGGCCTTTTGCTGACGCGCTTCTTGTTTAGCGGCTAATGCCTGCTTCACTTCAGCTTCGTTAAAGTTAGCTGCAGTAATAAAACCTAACATCTGCTGTTTTTGTGCCGCGCGCGCTTCTTTAGAAGGACGATTTTGTTTCATCTCGTCACGATGCGCACTAAATAGCGCTTTCATCTCAGTCTTCTGCTCATCGGTTAAGTCCAAACCGCGAAACATCTTGCGCAGGTCGTGATGGCCGCCACGCTCGCTTTGCATCTGGTGATGGCCATTCTTGCCATGCCCATCACGTGAGCCATCTTGGTCATCGGCAGCATTTACACCAGCGGTTAATAATGCGGTGCTGGCCACTATGGCAAGCAAACCTGCTTTAAACGTATTCTTTTTCATCATGGTAGCCTCATTTGAATTTGCTCAGCACTGCTAAGCTTGATTTGACGCTTATCAGTTTAGTCTACTCAATGTAAGCTTGGGTTTGTACAGCGTAAAGCTCTGTAAAGCTGTTTAAATGAGGCTCGATAATGCCAAGAGCTGCCGTTCTTTACGTTGAATTACACTCCTAAACTGCAATTGACATCAAACAGGGTATACTCGCCACAGTAAGAGTACATTAGAAGGTTAAATATGAGCCGTATATTATTGATAGATGATGACTTAGGTCTATCTGAATTGCTTGCACAACTGCTAGAACTTGAAGGCTTTGAACTGACACTGGCCCACGATGGGCAGTCAGGGTTAGATCTGGCCATAGAGCAGCAGTTCGACCTTATTTTACTCGATGTAATGCTACCTAAACTCAATGGGTTTGAAGTCTTGCGCGCGCTGCGCAGCAAGAAACAAACACCGGTACTGATGCTAACCGCCCGAGGTGATGAAATCGACCGTGTAGTGGGTTTAGAGATCGGTGCCGATGATTACCTGCCGAAGCCGTTTAACGACCGTGAACTGGTTGCACGTATTCGTGCCATTATCCGTCGTACTCATATTCAATCAAACGAAGCAACGCAGACAACACATCAGTACGGCGATATTAATTTAGATCCCGCACGCCAAGAGGTGCACTGCCAAGATCAGCTCATCATTCTCACCGGCACTGAATTTAGCTTACTGTTTGAATTGGTTAAGCATGCCGGTGAACTGGCCAGCAAAGAAGTCTTAAGCGAAAAAGTGCTCGGTAAAAAACTGATGCCTTTTGACCGCAGTTTAGACATGCATCTTTCTAACTTACGCAAGAAGATGCCTGAACGAGACGACGGCCGCCCACGTGTGAAAACGATTCGTGGTAAAGGCTATATCTGGTTACCTTAAATGCAGCTGAGAAAAACCCCCAACAATATATTCGTTAAATTACTACTGGGCTTTTGGCTCTGTAGCTCACTGATCATCGCGCTCATTGGGCTGCTGCCTTTATTGCAGCAAAACCATGATCAATCAGCACTGCCACCTCCGCTTGAACGTATGCTTGAAAAAAGTGCCGAGCGTATTAGTGCAAATCCGCAGGTTCTGGGCACTGAAAAGCTCAAACATTTAAGCCGCTTTAAAGAATTTAAAGGCCGGCCGGCCCGCATCTATTTGGTCGATGAGTACGGCAAGGTACTCAATACCCATAAACAATCTCGAGCTTTAAGACGCTTTATGCTGATGGCCGATGAAGCTGGCCATCCGATTAAACACCAATTTAAAGACGAGCTGATTTTCGGCCCCTATAACTTTGACGTTGAGGGCAAGCCTTTCAGCCTATATGGCCGTTTACCAGAACATCATCCACGGCCCTGGTTCTTCTTCTTTATCGATAATAAAATCTTAACCCTTAGCATCGCGATTTTACTATCAGGGTTATTATGTGGCTTATTTGCCTGGCATTTAGGTAAGCCATTACGCTCACTCAAACGCAGTGCTGATGCACTTGCCGGAGGCGATTTAAGTCACCGGGTCGATATGGCAACAGCCCATCGAAACGATGAAATTGGCCAGCTTGCTCAAGCCTTTAATGGTATGGCCGACTCGGTTGAAAATATGGTTAAGAGCCAACAAAGATTGATCAGCGATATCTCTCATGAGCTGCGCACACCACTGACAAGGCTAAAATTGTCTTTAGCGCTAAGCCGTAAAAAAGGCCAAGAAACAGCTGAAACCGAGCGGATTGAGTATGAAGCAGATCAACTTGAGCAGATGATTGCCGAGCTGTTAGAGCTGTCTAGAGTCAAGCTTAACGCTAACGAAAACAAGCGCAGCCTTGAGCTTGCTGAAATCTTAAGCCAGGTATTAGACGATGCCGATTTCGAAGCTCAACAGCAAAAAAAGCAGCTGCATATCGACATAGATGAATCAATTACGCTGCCGCTTTATCCTCGGCCTTTATGCCGAGCGGTTGAGAACTTACTGCGTAACGCCATCCGCTATGCCAACACGCAAGTCTCGATTCAAGCATTTGCCAGTGGCAGCAGCATACAAATTGAGATTATCGATGATGGCCCAGGCATTAGCGACGAAGCTGACTTAGAAGCGATTTTCGAGCCTTTCTATCGCCCACAGTCTGCGCGCGATAGAGAGTCCGGCGGCTGGGGCTTAGGTCTCGCGATTGCTAAAGCCGCCATTCAAGCCCATCAAGGTAAGATAAAGGCAGACAACCATCAAGCTCACGGATTGAAAATAAGTATCAGCCTACCGATGGAATAACCATTATCCATTACAATGATGGATAATAACTAAGCAGCGTTTGCCGCGGGCTCGAGTCTGGTTAACCAGCAGGCATAATCTGCCTGCTTAGGAATACGTTTATCTGAGTGCCCCATCAACTGCGCTAGGGCATAGCTAAATTGATAGTACAAACCCGCGTCATCATATTGCTTGCCCGCATCGTCGCAGTTGATTTGAGCGCCGCGCAGATAGTTGGCAACCAGCTCTGCACGGTTAAAGCCCTCGACCACCCCAACAGACTTGATGAGATCGTTATTCCACTGTATATACTCACCATAAACCTGTTCGAATGCCTGACGGTTATCATCAGTGACTTGCTCTAACAGCTCTGGGTTAGGCATCACACGGGAAATAATAAAACGGTCATATAGCAGATCGTCATGCAGTCCCCAGCAATGGTGCATCAAGAAGCGGGTTAAATAGTCTTGATAAACAGCGTCATCAATCGCGGCTCTTTCAAGGCGTTTTCTAAAATGTGCCGTAGCAACTGCCACGACTAAATCTGCTTCACTTGGAAAATGATTGTAGATGGTGCCTTTGGAGATCTGACTCGCTCCAACCAGGTGAGAACGGCACAAATCAAAGCTTTTATGCCCTCTTAAGCAGCGCTCCGCAATGTCGGTTAAATAGCTTTCTCGCTGTTGCCAGTTACTCATGTCGACCTCTTCACAAATCTAACAATCAATATAATTTAAGTTCACATTCATAAAATAGCAGCCTAGGTATCAAGCGGGTATTGAGTAATACTGATAGCATCATGAATAAACTCAATAGCCCATGTTAAAAATTGAACTATTAGAAAGCTTTATTGCGGTAGTTGAATGCGGAAACCTTTCCAAAGCTGCTGAGAAACTTTGCCGTACACAGTCAACGATAAGCCTGCAAATCAAGAAGTTAGAAGAGAGCGTTGGTAAGCCTTTGTTACTTAGAGATAACAAAGGTGTCACCATGACCGAGTCTGGTAAGACGCTGCTTAACTACGCTTATAAGATGCTGCAACTCAGTTCGCAGGCGATTGACGAGCTAAAAGATTGTCAAAACCGTGAAGTCATACGGCTCGGAGTGCCAACTGACTACATCAATCGTTATTTAGGCAGCTTCTTATTAGAGTTTATTCGCGAGTTTACCTGTATCGAATTAGTCATCGATACCGATGTCAGTGGCAATCTCTATAAGCGTCTACATAATGGCGAATTTGATGTGATTGTTGCGACTCATTGGCAAACACCCGCAGCGGGTCATGGCGAGTTACTATTTGAGCGACGTTTTCATTGGGTTGCAGCCAAAGACGGCAGCGCCCATAAGCGCGAAACGGTACCGATGGCGTTATATCCAGAAAACTGCCCTATTCGGGCGCAAGTTTTTGCTAATCATCAGATCTCAATGCGCCCCATGAGTGTGCTACTTTCTACGCCCTCACCAACGGCTATGTGTATGGCCGTTGAAAATGATTTAGTCATAGCGCCCATTGCTGAGTTTCGCATTAGCGATAAGATGCAGATCCTCGATCCTATCGAGCATAACATTCCGCCATTACCGACCTTTAATGAGTCGCTGTATATCAACCCAGAGACACAAACTGATGCAACAAATCAGTTAATCAACTTGATCAAGGCCAATGTGCTAGCGCTAGGTGAAGCCACTCAAGCGCAAATGCTTAGCTAAACTGGCTTGAGGCTTAAAGTAAAAATGCCAACGAGAACGTTGGCATTTTTGTATCTGAGCTTAAATAACTAACTTAAATAAACACTTAAATAATTAAAAATAGTAAGCTAGGTTGATATTAAAGCGGTGATCCCAATTATCATTAGTTTCGACTAACCCCAAACTATTGCCCCCAAGCCAAAGCACATTCTTCGCCATATAATGGTCCACATACACAAAGACGGGACCATAGGCTAGCGATACCCCTGTGGAGTTTAGTATGGAGTCATCAAACTCTTCAAAGTCTGGCTGTATCATACTGAAATCGTTATACACAGTTAGGCTACCCCACGAGGTGCCAATACTTTTAGACAAGTTAGCCGTATAGATATTACCTTTACTTGCGACTTCATAGAATCCACCTAGCATACCCATACCAATTTTATCTGGGTCGATTTGGCCATCGTCATACTGGTCAAAATCAAAGGCTAAGTACTGTGCTTGAAAGCCCCAACCGGCATAGTTCATATCAAGGTGCACTGCATAATTTAGCGTATCGCCATTCTCACCAAACTCTGAGTTATATAGCTGACCATACTCAACTGACGCACCCAATATTGTGGTTAGCTCACCACTGGTTAAGGTAAAGCTTTGGCGCGCAACCAGAGTATTGGTTTCTTCGTTGTTATAACTAGTACCATCGACAGTGCCCTTAGCCACAGTACCCGCAAAATCGCGGTGATCAGTGCCGCCGTAAACCGCGTTTTTAATAAAGGCAAATTCAGATAATGAAACCCCATTTTGGTACTGAGCACTGACACCCACGCCATAATCGTCTTCAAAACCCATGTAATAGTTTAAGCTGTACCACCAGTTATGAGATGCGTAGCCTTTATTACCAAAGGGTTTACTAATGACACCACCATTAATGGTGAGATCTTTATTTACATCCCAAAAAGCATAACCGTATTTTAAATGATCATAACCATCATAAAAACGGTACTCCGCTTTAACGCCAATGTCATTCCACTTATCTGAAAAAGTAATAGAAAGAAGATTGAAGTCAAAATCACCCATTTTATCTTTTGATGGCTCGGAATAATCACTGTAACTATAATTTGCCCGAACAGAGCCACCAATATTAAGATCATCTGCAACCGCTGTATGACTTGCCAAAGCCATTAATATTGACAATGGTATTGCTGTATTTAATTTATTCATCTGAAACATCCATTTCATGTAAAATAAATATAAATTGCGTTAATACGTACAACGTCATCATATTAATACAATTTATATTTCAATATCGCCATAAAAAGTGGCAAGGTCATTGCCACCCATACTTATCAAATGACTACCATTTAACTTTGGTTAAGTCGCATTGAATCACTTCACCGCGTTTAGCAGGTGTGCCTGGGTTATTTGCTGATTCACACAACAAAGTCGTTCCGTAGTCATTGCGTTTGTCGTTGGCATTACTGCGGGCCCATACCGATACAATCGCGCGCTCTTCAGGCTTCGCTTCACAACTACCATCAACATCAAATGCGTGAATCGTATTTTGATGGAAGTAGATCAATGGATCTTGCTCGCTGCTGCCAGACAGCCACATTGTTTGAGAGTTGTGCTGTCCCTCATCAAACTGCACCCGACGCACCTTGTCGTCCTCTTTAACTGTGCTAACTAATGGTGAGTCTTCACGGATAGCCATAGTTTTAAATTGATTGGTGCAAGCAGGTACACGCATGTTGTAGTACATTTCAGAAACCGCATGGTTATGGAACGGATACAAGGTATCAACTGACTGAACCGTCATGCCGACTTCTGCCCCCACCTTTTCACCATTAATTTCGTCAATACGCAATAAACCCCAATGACCAAAAATTTCTGCATAGGCATAACCACCGCGAATATTATTGAAATTCTTATCATTTCGCTTACTTTCTTCGGCATACATAGGGAACCAGCCAGCTGCTGCCCACAAGTTAGGCAATGAGTTAGCGCTAATGTCGTAAGGGAATACAGCCGGCATTTTCACTTCATCACCGGTGACCATTTTGTAGAAGTTTTTAGTAAAGCTTTTGCCGTATTGCTGCACTTGTTTATCGGTCACTTTCTTATCGAAAAACTCGTCAAAAGTCGTACGACTAAAATGCTGTGCCACTGGAGAATTCTTGCTGAGCTCGCCACCTGGGTTATAAATCCAACTCACATCTTCTCGTGCACCAAAACACTTCTTTGCTTCATCGCTATTGTTAATCACTTGGTAGATGTTTTTAACCATCAGCTTCATATCGCGTCTGTCCATCACGCACATATGTTGCCCACCCTCAGTAGAGTCAACCATTGCGGTATCTGAATTTAAACAACCACTGGCTTGGCCATTGGTTAATGCAATAGCGTAAGCCTCTAAATACGTTAATGTTTCATCCCACAAAATATCAATATACTTTTGATCTTTAGCGCTGTATTGAGGGGAATCACCTAAACACTGAAATTGAGCACTATTAATATCGTTTTTATCTAGAAAGTCAGGAATATCAGCTGCCACAACACTGTTTGATAAAAGTATTGTTGCGAGCACCAGTTTACTATTCATACATCACCCTATTGGTTTAAATTATAATTTTTAATAACTATATAAATACTATATTTGGAATGGTTTCCAAAAATGGTCCGATAGCTAACTTTACTTATTAAAACCCAATATTTGTCACATATTAAAAACAAATGTAAAAGATATAAACAATATTAAAACATGCTTGTTTATTAAGGCTAAACCGTTTAAGCAGAAATAATTAAAAGACAAAAAAGGCCATAATTGAATTAATTATGGCCTTACTCATTATTCAGTGTCGTTGAGATGAAACGACACTAAAAATATTTGAGTTGAAGTTACTGCTGAAACTTATCAAACTTAAATGTATGACAGTTACTACATAATGGCTGCTTAGTGCCATGTTCGCTATGACACTCTTGGCAAGGAAGCTCTTTGCCGTAATGTAAGTTGTTGTGTGGGTTCTGCCACTTATCATCTTCACTACGTGCTGTTTGCTCTGCTAAGTCATCAACATCATGACACTGCAAACACGCTTGATCTGATGGAAATTGCTTGATGCCATTGTCATGACATGTTTTACAATCTTTACCGATCACTTCTTTATGGTGGTCACGTATTTCTACAGCTTGTGCAGATAGGGTTAGTAGGCAACCAAAGGTTAGCGCTAATACCGCTTTTAATTTACTCATCGCTCATTCCTCTTATTATCTGGCAAGTTTAGGCTTTCATCATGCTGCGCGCAGCCGTCATACCCATCACCATGCATTCAGGAATAGAGCAACTCCCTAAACGGCTCACACCATGAATACCACCACATACTTCACCGGCCGCATATAGGCCTGGGATAGCTTGCCCAGTAAAGCTGTCTTTTACTTCAGCGTTAGTGTTGATCTGCACACCACCTTGGCAGTAATGCACTTTTGGCCATAAGCGAACCACTGTGAATGGCGCCTCAATATACTTACCCTTTGCCTCTGTCATATTCTTACCAAACTGAGGATCATTTTGCGTTTTAACGTACTCGTTATACTCAGAAATTTGCTGCTTAAGCGGCGCTAATGGCACATCGAAATGCTTCGCAAGATCTTCAATTGAGTCAAACTTCCAACCCACATCGTACTTAAGCACTTTCTTGGTATTAGGATGCTTTTTAGAATCCTTATAGCTAGTGATCAAGATTGGAGGCAGAGCGTTACCTTGTGCATCACGACAATTTAGCTCGGCATCAGCACGGGTTTTACGGTCGGCAATCTCGTTCATGAAACGCTGACCGGTTAAACGGTTAATCGCCACTGAATGCGGGAAGTTATAAATAGAGTAGTTAGACACATAACCAAAACCACCTTCATCTGGTGATGCCCATGGGCCAGACTGGATATGTGCTAAGTGAACAGGAACCGCGCCTAGGCGGAACATTTCGTACATCCCTTCACCTGTAGCGCCAGGTGCGTTAGTACAACCTACTTCAGCTGTCAGCGTTGGGTCTTGCGCCATACGCAGATCAACGTTTTGCGCGAAGCCACCTGTCGCCATAATCACGCCACGTGTCGCACGAATATTACTGACTTTACCCGGCTGATCTTCACCAAAGTGATAATTGTCACGCATTTTCACGCCAACGACTTCACCTTTATCACCGACTAAGAAACCTTCAAACTTAGCACGGTTATGAGTATGCACACCTAATTTGCGACACTCATGCAGTAATGGCTGGGTGATCCCCGCGCCACAGCTCACTGTTGTTTGATAAGTACGTGCAACAGAGTGACCACCTAACTGCTGTAGGTATGGGTGATATTCAGAACCCGCATCTAAAGTCATCTGTAGCGCTTCTACAGCGTGTTCAGCTACGTGACGTAATAATGCCTCATCAGCAATACCACGGCCCGACTTTAACTGGTCGGCAACCATGATTTCTACAGAGTCTTTAACACCTTCTTGCTTTTGCATCGGTGTGCCCGGGGCTGCGAACAAACCACCGTTAATGGCAGAGTTACCGCCAAAATAAGACATCTTTTCGAAAATATGTACATCTTTTGCGCCTTTACGCGTGGCTTCAATCGCCGCCGCTAAACCCGCAAAACCTGAACCGATAATTAGGACTTCTACTTCTTGGTCCCATTTAACGCCATCCGCTTTCTCAGATACGGCCAATGCTGGTGCAGCTAGCGCCACGCCAGCTGCAGCTCCGAATCCTTTAATGAAATTACGGCGTCCTAGCAGATCTTTATTGCTCATCTGTCATCACCCTATTAGTTTTATTAGACGCAATAATCATAGGGCTGGAACCCGTTCCAAAACGGGAGGTAAACAAGGATTTACTGTATACAATAAAATAACATTTACGAATTTTAACCGAGATCTAATGTTTGAGTTTTTTATTACTTTAGAGGTATTTTGGAATCCATTCCAAATGCAGACCAAGTGCAAAGTCCTTAACAACAAAACCTTAAAAATGCTGAGATAGCGCGAGTTTACTTGCATTATGACGTAAGCCGTATCCCCCTTTAAAAGCAAATTTAATCTGGCAACAACCCCACGATATGTTTAGGTTGTATTTTTGTAACCATGACAGAGAAAACGCACTCATAATCAGCGCAATAATCTCGCCAAGATAGATAACCTTTCGCTTTAAAGGCGATGATTTGATGATTAAACTCATTCAAACTTGATTACAATTTCCGATTACAGTTTTCGATTACAGTTTTCGATTACAGATATGGATTCGAGTGGAATTACGGATCTGATACAGGTACTTATATTAAAAAAGCGCTAAACTCTCGATAACAGTAACGATAAGGGTAACTATCACGCCTTTATGCTGCTTAGTATTAATTGGAAAACCTGACATATTATGGAATTAGAAGAGATCTACCGCCAAGATCTGAGCTTATTGATCGCCCTGCAAATTTTGGTCGAAGAGCGCAGTGTCACTCAAGCAGCCAAACGCTTGCACCTGAGCCAATCGGCGACTAGCCGCATATTATCTCGCCTGCGAGAGATGCTAAACGATCCTTTGTTTTCACGTGTTGGCCAGCAACTCGTGCCCACTTCATTTGCACTCGAGTGTTATCAGCAATTACGCCAACCCACAGGCCAGCTCATCGAGCTGCTAACTCCAAAAGCTTTTGTGCCCGAGGAGTGCCAGCAACAATTTTCTATCGCAGTGACTGATTACGCCATGCAGGCATTAATCCCGTTTATTTTGCCCGGTATTTACCAAAAAGCGCCGCAGATCAGGTTAGAGATCGTGCCTGTGCAGCAAAAAGAATTACAAGCGCAGCTAAGTGTTAAAGGCGCCGATATGGCAATTTGCCGCGCCATTGGTCAAACCGGGAATCTGCAGCACACCTTTCTTGGGAAGGTCGGCGTCAGTTGCTTATTGTCCCCTAACCACCCACTGGCTAATAGCGACATCAGCTTAGAAGATTACCTGCATTATCCCCATGCCACCATTGCGATTAGTGATGGGGTCAAGGCGTTGCTCGATGATGCCATAAGCCAATATCCGCCGCGCACCGAACTACTGCGCACGCCGCATCTAGATACCGCGTTGGCACTGCAATCGGTTAATCCGCTGATTATTACCCTGCCAGAAGGCATGGCTGAAATGGCAGCCCAGCGACATAAACTAACAGTTAAACCGCTGCCCTTTAAGCTGCAAAGCCTAGATTACAATCTGTTTTGGCATTCTCGCTGTGAGCAAGACAAGGCGCAAAAGTGGTTACGCCAAGAGATAGCTAACGCCACACAAACCTTGTTGGAGCAAACGCCACAAAATCTGTAACCGATTAGTATTTTCTAGCTCCTAGGACGCAGTGCTTCGAGGGCGGACATAATAAACAAGGTTCTAGGTTCTAGGCCCTAGAGTGCTGCGCTTCGAGGACGGACTTCGTCCTACTAGGAAAAGCAAACACCAAAACAGTGCCTTTGCCACTTTATGTAGGTCGGCATTTATGCCGTCAAAAAAATAAATCGAATTAGAGATGGATTGAACTGCAGATAGACATCAAAGATATGGGTCGCATGCATGATGGGCTAAAGCCCAACCTACAGAAGAAAGCATGCTTTTCCGGCTTTCCTAGGACCTAGGCTCTTTCTCAGCTTTTCCTAGATCCTAGCACCTGCTTATAGCTGAACTAGCACGCGACCAGTTACCTGGCCTTTAATAATCCGCTGTGCAAATCCTGGCACTTGCTCAAGCGAAATCGTCTCGCAAGCATCTTCAAAGTAGCTAGCTGGTAGCAAGTTAAGTACCGCTTCCCACGCTGCTTGACGCTTGTCAAATGGGCAAGAAACCGAGTCAACACCTAGCAGCCTCACGCCGCGTAGAATAAATGGCATCACGGTAGTCGGTAATGCAAAGCCACCTGCTAAACCGCAAATAGCAGCAGCGCCGCCGTAGTTCATCTGTGCTAATGCTGTTGCCAATACCTTATTACCTACGGTATCCACTACGCCGGCCCAGCGCTGCTTTTCAAGCGGGCGCGAGTCCACTTCAAGCTCGCTGCGATCAATGACTTCACTGGCACCTAACTTAGTTAGCAAGGCACCGTTTTGCTCTACGCGACCGGAGCTTGCCACCACACGATAACCTAACTGCGCTAGCAAGGTCACCGCAACTGAGCCAACGCCACCACTGGCGCCAGTGACTAATACATCGCCATCACTAGGCTGTACACCCGCCTGCTGCAATGCTTGAACACACAACATCGCCGTTAAACCTGCAGTACCAATCTGCATCGCTTTAGCAGCATCGCAATTGCTTGGCATTGGTACTAGCCAGTCGGCTTTAACACGGGCTTTCTCGGCTAAGCCGCCCCAGTGATTCTCGCCTACGCCCCAGCCAGTTAAAATCACCTTGTCACCCGCTTGATAACGCTCGTCACTCGACTCAAGTACCGTACCCGCAAAGTCGATGCCCGGCACCATAGGGAAGTTACGAATGATTTTGCCAACACCTGTAACCGCTAAGCCATCTTTGTAATTGAGTGATGAACATGAAACGTCCACCAACACTTCGCCTTCAGGCAAGTCAGCCTCGGTGATTTGACGAACATTCGCCAAAGTAAGCTTTTCTTCTTGGGTCAAAACAAGTGCGTTAAACATAACAAGTTCCTATTTAAACTGATGAGAGAAGCATAGGCCATAAATAGTTATGAATGAAGTGCATATTTTGCATAGAAACAATGCACCTGATTCATATTTGATAGCGACTAGCACAAATAACCAAAACCAAAGTCTCTAATTATTGTTATATGGAGCAACAATATAGCCAAAAAACCTAGCAATAAGCTACTCGACTTTTTTCCTATACCCTCGCCATTATTTTATCTACTACACTGAGTTATCGCATAAATAATACACAAGGAATCGTTCGTATGATTTATAACAAACCAGGCACCCCCGGCGCCATTATCAATTTCAAACCACAGTACCAAAATTTCATTGGCGGTAGATGGACTAAACCGGTTAATAATCTTTACTTTAACAATACTTCCCCCGTAGATGGCCAGGTATTTTGCCAGGTGCCACGCTCAGGTTCAGTTGATATTGAACTTGCACTCGATGCCGCCCATGAAGCCAAAGACAGTTGGGGCAAAACCTCGGTCACCGAGCGTGCAAACATCTTGCTACGCATTGCCGATCGCATTGAGCAAAATATTGAATACTTAGCCATTGCCGAAACTTGGGATAACGGTAAAGCTGTACGCGAAACGCTAGCGGCCGATCTACCGTTAGTGGTCGACCATTTCCGCTATTTTGCTGGCTGCATTCGCGCCCAAGAAGGCAGCGCCGCCGATATTGATGCTAATACTGTTAGCTACCACTTTCCCGAACCCCTTGGCGTGGTTGGTCAGATTATTCCGTGGAACTTCCCACTACTGATGGCGGCATGGAAAGTTGCCCCCGCGCTCGCTGCTGGCAACTGCGTGGTACTCAAACCTGCTGAGCAAACACCGGTATCAATTCTAGTGCTGCTCGAACTCATTGAAGACTTACTGCCAAAAGGCGTGCTGAATGTGGTCAATGGTTTTGGCGCTGAGGCCGGCCAAGCGCTAGCCACCAGCAAGCGCATTGCAAAACTGGCCTTTACTGGCTCAACCGAAGTAGGTCACCATATTTTAAAGTGCGCCGCTGAATCATTGATTCCATCAACCGTCGAGCTTGGCGGTAAGTCTCCTAACGTTATTTTTGCCGATGTAATGGATCATGAAGATGAATACCTCGATAAAGCCATAGAGGGCATGTTGTTGGCGTTTTTCAATCAAGGTGAAGTCTGTACCTGCCCATCACGCGCATTAATTCACGAGTCTATTTACGACAAGTTTATTGCTAAGGTGATTGAGCGCTGTAAAACCATTAAGCAAAGTAACCCACTCGATACCGACACCCAAGTGGGGGCGCAGGCCTCACAGGAGCAGTTCGATAAGATCTTAAGCTACCTGGACATAGGTAAAGACGAAGGTGCTGAGGTATTGATTGGTGGTGACATATGCAAACTTGAAGGTGAACACGGTCATGGCTTTTATATTACGCCGACAATCTTAAAGGGCACCAATGATATGCGCATCTTCCAAGAGGAGATTTTTGGCCCAGTCATTTCGGTAACTACCTTTAAAGATGAGGCTGAAGCCTTAGCAATTGCCAACGATACCGAATACGGTTTAGGCGCTGGCGTGTGGACTCGCGATATGAATACCGCCCAGCGTATGGGACGCGGCATTCAAGCGGGACGCGTATGGATTAACTGTTACCACGCCTACCCTGCTCACGCCGCCTTTGGCGGTTATAAAAAATCAGGTATTGGCCGTGAAACCCACAAGATGATGTTAGATCACTACCAGAACACTAAGAACCTGTTGATCAGTTACGATGCTAATCCGTTAGGTTTCTTCTAGCTCGCTTTAGCTTTGTTCTCACCTTATGCAGGCTGGCAGTTGCCAGCCTGCCGCGCTCACCGACTCACTTTCAAATAAGTTGAGAACCCTGGCTTCGGATTTCCAAATTGGCAATCACTCTTTAGCCGTTTTTCACTATAAGAATTTAGCGTTAGCATCTTAAAATATATCCATAAAATATTAGTGGATACTGCACCATGACCGTCGCAAACAGAATCGCTCAAATAGCTCGTGACCCTAACCTTTCGCCAAAGCAAAAGTCTAACTTCTTAGCCTTAGAAGCAGAAGCGAGTCTGCCTTATGTTGAGGTGTCAGATGCCGTAGCCGAGGCCAAAGAGCAAGGTGTTATCTGTGATATGTTTGAAGGCAACGCGCCGTTCAAACCAAGATATGTTCTGCCCGATTACGCCAAGTTTTTACAAAATGGTTCTGAGTATTTAGAGCTAAGCCCGGCGCAAGACTTAGATGAAGCCTTAAATGCATTAACTATCATCTATCACCATGTACCATCAGTCACCAATATTCCCGTTTATCTAGGTCAACTCGATGACGTGCTATTACCATTTTGCCAAGGTCTTGATGACGAGACTATTTATCGTAAATTAAAGCTATTTTGGATCATGCTAGACCGCACCTTGCCAGATGCCTTTATGCACGTAAACATCGGCCCGACAGACAATATTGTTTGCCGCACCATTTTACGTGTCGATGCCGAGCTTAAGCAGATAGCGCCGAATCTAACCTTTATGTACGACCCACAAATTACGCCGGACGAGCTACTACAAGTTGCCGCCAGCAATATTTGTGAGTGCAGCAAACCCCATATTGCTAACTACCCAATCCATGCCAACACGTTTGATAACAAAGGCTTCGGCATTGTCAGTTGTTATAACTCGCTGCCATTAGCCGGTGGTGCCAACACCTTAGTAAGACTGAACCTAAAAGAGGTCGCCCTTAAAGCCAATAGCATCAGTGACTTCTTCGATAATATCCTGCCGCAATACTGCCAGCTCACATTCGAGCTGATTGACGCGCGCGCTAAATTTTTGCATGAAGAATCTAACTTCTTTAATAGCTTTTTAGTTAAAGAAACCTTGATTGAAGAATCACGTTTTGCGCCTATGTTTGGGATCTACGGCATGGCCGAGGCTGTTAGCATTCTGCAGGGCACACCTGATTTCAATGAAAACAACATAGACCAATCAAGAGAAGATAAGCCAAGCAGCCATTATGGTCATAGTGCGGCAGCTAACGAGCTTGGGCATAAGATCTCTAAAGCACTCGATGCCATCGTAAAATCAACACCTGTAACTTACGGCTACAACGGCCGAGCGTTATTGCACTCGCAGGGCGGCATTAGCATCGACAAAGACGTGACGCCGGGCGTGCGTATTCCCTATGGCACCGAGCCCAACCCGATTGCGCATATTCAAGCGCTCGCCGAGCATCACCAATATTACACCTCGGGGATTAGTGACATTCTCACCATAGATGAAACGGTTAAAGCCAACCCACAGGCGATGATGCAGCTGTGCAAAGGTGCGCTGAGTTTAGGTTTTCGCGAGTTTACCGCCAACGTGGCCTCAAACGACTTGATCCGCGTCACAGGTTATATGGTTAAGCTGTCTGATATCGCCAGCTTTAAAGCAGAGGGCTCACGCACCAATACCACATGGTTAGGCGCTGAGGCAGCAGAGAATACTAAGATTTTGCAGCGTCAGCCTCGTGTGGTAGCTAATGAGCATGCGCCGGTATACGCCAAATAACGGCCAAGTAAGCTGCTTATAAATTAACAATTAGTTTAATACAGGGTTTAGAGTAAAACATGGGCAGAGTCGCGACGGTTAACCAAATTATTCCCTTCTCTTGCGTCGATGGTCCAGGCAGTCGCCTAGTCATCTTCCTGCAGGGGTGTAATTTTAGCTGCAAAAATTGTCACAACCCGTACACCATAGACATGTGCGACAGTTGCGGCGATTGCGTGGCCACCTGCCCAGCAGATGCGTTAGCTCTGACAACAACAGTTCAAGGTAAATCTAAGATCGTTTGGGACAGTGACAAGTGCACCCAGTGTGATATTTGTTTAACCACCTGCCCTAAGCAATCTAGCCCTAAGACTCGTCAATTCAGCGTAGAGCAAATGCATACGCTCATCCGCAGCCAAGTGCACTTTATCAACGGCATCACCGTCAGCGGCGGTGAAGCCACTTTGCAACTGCCGTTTATCGTCGAGCTGTTTCAAGCGATAAAAGTCAGCGCAGATTTAGCTCACTTAAGCTGCATGATCGACAGTAACGGCTATGTAAGTGAAAACGGCTGGCAGCAAGTTATGCCCTACCTAGATGGCGCGATGATCGATCTAAAGTCCTGGCAAGAGCACACTCATTATTACATCACAGGCCGCGATAATCATCGGGTCTTTAGCAGTTTAAAACGGCTTGCGGCAGAGGGAAAGCTATACGAAATACGCCTACTGTATATTCCGAGAATAAGTGATATTGACAGTGAGGTTAATGCCATAGCAGGCTATCTAAGTCAGTTACCTGCCAATGTAAGAGTTAAGCTTAACGCCTTTCAACATCATGGCGTAACAGGCGAAGCCCTTAATTGGCCAACTTGCAGTGAAGCGCAGATGCTTGAGTTAGCGGCACGGCTAACTGAGCGTGGAGTACGTAATTTAGTTTTACCCAATGTTTATTTGTAGGCTTTGAGCTAAGCCTAACTTTGTAGCTTTATAGCTAAAGCGGTGAACCTGTAAGTTGTTCGTTATTTGCTTCCATGAAGCAGCTTCTAACACTGGTGGTTCCAATTTTTTGAAACTGTTACGCAGTTGAGAGCTAAAGCGAAGAACCTTTAGCTTCTTCATCGCTTGACTCTTCAAACCAACTTATCATATTTGTGGTTCCAATGGCCTGCAGCCGGCGTATGTGCAGAGGTTAAGGGGTTCATTTGCGCGAAACATACTCAGACTTGAAAGCCAAAGCGGTGAACCTTTAGGTTGTTCGTTATTTGCATCCATGAAGCAACTTCCCACACCAGTGGTTCCAATGGCCTGCGGCCAGCGTATGTGCAGACACTTCTTAGGCACGCTACAAGTACTTCCATGTAAGCTCTACGATGGCATCCATGCCATCAAAGGCCTAAGCCGCATCTACACTGGGTTAGAAAAGCATTAAACAAACACTTCGGCGTCTTTAACTAAAAATTAATTACCTTCTAAGGCGTCTTAGTAAACCTTTATAGTCCGTTTGATTCCTTTCAATTTCCTTACTATTTTCAAACCTCAAAATATTGAAATCAGAAGTATCGCCACACCCGTGATATGAGTTAGCCAAACCACGTGCATCATCAAAAACCTTACGAGTTTTTTCAAATTCTTGTAGTACTTTTTTTTGTTCTTTAGATGATAAGAAACTCAAGGAAAAATCCATTAACCTAATAAAACTGTCCTTTTCAGCAAGGTAACACTTCTGTAAATCTGAGTAGTCTTTTTCGGAATTAGCATATACAACATTCTGAATATAACCTTCTAGCAAGCTATCAAATGATTCATATAGAGCCCTCAACTGAGTTTCTAAATTGACTATGGCTTTGAACTTCTCTGCGTGATCAAACTGACTTTTCCATGTATGGAGAGCATATAGTGCAATAAGCATCGTTGATGCAGCTATAACAACACCACCAACGGAGGATAGAGCTTGTATCCAAGCGAGGGTTTCTTCTGTTGGAGCATCATATGAAACTCCTATGACAATCCCAAGCATCACAAAAAGCACAGCCAACAGGCTACCGCTAATAAGGAATATTGTTTTCAAATAGGTTCAACCTTTACTGAATGTAAGTATGGACTAAATGATGAATATTTATTATCAAACAACAGCCTTTCAAAACCTAATTAAAGTTATTGATTAGTAACTCTTAATTGAGTACTCCTAACTCACAGGAAACACCAGTTCCCCATCGAAGTTGCCGAAGTACGTAGATAAAAATGCCGTGGAACCATCATGGATGATGGTTCAGGCTCGGGGGGACATGGATGTCCCATCTGAGCCGTTAGGCGATTTTTATTGGAGTATGAGGCCTGCATCCAATGCATGTAACTTCGTCGGGGCGTCATGGTGGATGCAAGGAGGATAGGACGAGCAGTCCTCCTTGCCCGGGTGTGGGATGGAATACCACGACGTTTATCAAGCGCAGCTTGATTGCTTAAGGGTCAGGCGCAGCCTGATAAGTGGCAAGGCCACGACTTTAGTTGTTAGACGAAATCTAACTATAGAGTTCAGACGTAGTCTGATAAATAAAGTCGTTAGACGAAGTCTAACCATCAACCAAAATTCAAAGCAAAAAAAAGCATCCCGCTGGGATGCTTTTTTGTTTTACTGCCTAACATGAATGCTGATTTGTTAGGCTTATCAAAGTTACCCGTGGGTAACTCAATGGGTATCCGATAGTATTCGCAAGACTCGGATTGAAAAGTAGTTCGGTCGAAGCTTCTAATAACAATGCCTCAGCTCTGTCGAATCCGGCTCAGCCAGCGGAGCTAGCTAATGTCGAACTCCCAGTCGATTGAGTCCTCGTTATATCAATGAACTCTCCGACCTAAACCGCTGAGTTCAAATTAGCAATAAAACGTGACGCGTGTCAAACTTTTATTCATATAAGTTTAAATACTGTTCAACTGCGGTTTTTAAATAGTTAACTCTATTGATTGGTTCTAGAACAACCAACAGAAGAATAATTCACCACAAAGGATACAGATACCTGGTCATTGTGGCCTCAGAGTTTTTACACTGAAGCTAACTGTTCTAATGATGTGACCAATTACCTCATAGATCACTTTCAGCATCGTATGCAGCTAATTGCCTACAGCAAGTGTATATGCAGAGGGTAAGGGGTTCATTTGCGTGAAACTAACGCAGACTTTAAATCTAAAGCATGCGAACCTTTGGCCTCATAGCCATTTGAAGGTATGAAGCCAATTCCGACATCTGTGGTTCCAATGGCCTGCAGCCAGCGTATGTGCAGAAGTTAAGGGTTTCCTTTGCGGGAAACTTGCTCAAGCTTTAAATCTACAGCGTTAAACCTTTAGACTCTTCATCACTTGAATCTTCAAACCAACTTCTGGCATTTGCGGTTCCAATAGCTTGCAGCACGGGCATGTGCAGACACTGCTGAAACACGCTCTGCGCCATCCCTGGCCGCTCTGCGGTTTCATCCCTGAAACCGAAGGCTTCAGCCGTATCTGCACGAGGTTAGAAAGGCATAATCATTTCACTACTGAGCCATTAATATGAAAACACAGAATTAAAACCCGCTCACTTTGTGTCAGAAAACATCCATCCCCCATCGAAGTTGCCGAAGTTATTGAAGAACTCTTGTAAATAGAAAGTCGTGTGAGCGAGGCAGGATGCCGAGATCGCCTTAGGTGAGCCATGGACGGCGAATATGAGGCTATAGCGATTTTCGAAAATAACTGAGGCCCGTATCAAATGCATGTAACTTCGTAGGGGCGTCATGGTGGATGCAAGGGCGAAGTCCATAACTATGGACTCTCTGAGCGAGAACCACGGACGGCGAACTGGCTTTTGAACAAGGATGTTCTTGATAAGGACGAGCAGTCCTCCTTGCCCGAGTGTGGGATGGCATCCCACGACTTTTATCAAACGAAGTTTGATTGATGTAGTTGTTAGACGAAGTCTAACTCAAAGCTCAGGCATCGCCTGATGCCAAAAATCAGAATTAACTTACTCGAATTCCACCTGAGTAAAAGCAACCAACTGTTGGTACAACCACCTAAGTGCAGGATCATTCATACTCTGCTTATGCCACACCAAACTATACGCCACTTCACCATAATCAAGTGGCATCGCCTTGGTCACCAAACCTTTTGCTTGCAACGCTATTTCAGCCCAGCGCCTCGAGCAGGTAAACAGCAACTCACTGTGATGACACAGTAACGCTGCACTACCAAAATCTGAAACCGAAATCGGTACCGCACGATAGCGTGCTTGCTGCGCTAACTGCATCTCAAAAAATGGGGTATTTAAATCAGTATCGCTAATACCAATATGGCTATAACTTAAGTAATCATCGATAGTGATCTGCGTTTGAGTCGCCAGCGGATGCTCAGGATTCATCAGGCATACCATCTCGTCATTGATCAAGGTTTCCCATACCAGTTCATGCTGGGAGATCGGCGGCTGACTTCTATCGTGAGGCAACACGATAAAGTCTAAACTGCCTTTAACTAAACCATCAAAACCCACGCTGTCTTTGGCAAAAATATCTAAACGAATATTGGGCGCCTGCGTCAGCACATGGGCGGTTAACTTGGCGGCTAATAATTCAAAGGTGCTTTCACGCATCGCCAGTGAAAATCGGCCTTTATATTCAGCAGGATTAAAGGCTTCTTGGGTCATCAGCTGATTCATATCATTGATGATTTGATGCACGCTAGGCCCCAGCCTTCTCGCTAATGGCGTGGCCACCAGCTTATTGCCGTGACGGTAAAACAGCTCGTCATCTAAACTCTGCCTGAGCTGGCTTAAGGTCTTACTCACCGATGACGGGCTTAGACATAAACGCTCAGCACTGGCGGTCACGCTCAAGGTGTCGAGCATCACATGCAGGGTGATCAAGTGCTTCATGCTGATCCGAGAAAGTTTAGCGAGATCCATATGTCTGCCTAAATAAACCGTGTATTCGTAAAGCGGAATATAGACCTAAAACAGCGGTTGGCATATTGCTAAACCACATAATCACGACCTATCTCACGCAACATGTTGCCATCACCGCTGCGAGATTTTCCGCATCGAGGTTTTTGCCGTATAATCTCGGCTCACCAATTTTTAGGCAGGCCAGCATGTTTCATATCGCGCTTTACGAACCCGAAATCGCCCCAAATACCGGTAATATTATCCGCTTAATCGCCAATAACGGCTGCCAGCTGCACCTGATTGAGCCATTAGGCTTCGATCTAGAAGATAAAAAACTGCGCCGTGCGGGTTTAGATTATGCTGATTTGGCTAATGTGACTCACCATAAAAACTTCGAGGCGTTCCTTGAGGCTATGGATGGTAAGCGCATTATGGCGTGTACCACTAAGGGCAGTCGTCCACACTCTGAGCTGACCTTTAAGCAAGATGACGTGTTGTTATTTGGCCCTGAAAGCCGCGGTCTACCCGCTGATATTATCGACTCGATCCCTACCGAGCAGCGCCTGCGCATTCCTATGATGTCGACCAGCCGTAGCTTGAACCTGTCGAATGCCGTAGCCATTATCAGCTATGAAGCTTGGCGTCAGTTAGATTACGCAGGTATGTAACCAGACTCGTATTCGAGCATAAATGTTGCAGACAACTGTTCCTGACACAAGCCCAAAAGCTATCCGTCCATGGGCTTTTGCCATAACTGTTCCAGACAGCAAAAAGCCGCGATTACCGCGGCTTTTTGCTGTGTTCCGTTATGTATTTACGCCCTTAAGGAAGCTTAGCCACCAAAGCCCACTTGAGTCATGTCTACTTGCTTTACCTTGCCATACTCTTTGGCAATCGGCGCTATCTTGGCTGCATTGCCGATGATGACAAACTGTAGATTCTTCTTCGGGAAGTAAGTGTCGATTAAGCGCTTTGATTCTTCTAGCGTTAATCCA
Source organism: Shewanella sp. 0m-6 (assembly GCF_052977325.1). Taxonomy (NCBI): domain Bacteria; kingdom Pseudomonadati; phylum Pseudomonadota; class Gammaproteobacteria; order Alteromonadales; family Shewanellaceae; genus Shewanella; species Shewanella sp. 0m-6. The sequence continues at coordinate 245,403 of NZ_JBRIMD010000001.1, read as the reverse complement.
TCCACCTTGGCCTGAAACTCATTGATAAAGGTATCATCAAAACCATACAGGTACATATCCGTCATTAGCCCGGCAAGTTGAGCACTGGTCTCATACTTAGGCGGAAACTGACCTTTAACATAAGCTTTGGCAGAGTCTAAGGTCGCTTGATCTAGCCCTTGCTCCCATAACCTTGCATAGGTTTTTAAGGCTAAGTCGATGGTTTCTTTGGTGGTCGCCGTTTTGGTAAAGGTGCTGATCCTAAATGTGCCTGACGCCGAGTAAGGGATAAAACCAGAACGTGCGCCATAAGTCAGGCCCGCATTGACCCTTAGCTCGTCATTAAGCCATGAGGTAAAGCGGCCACCCAAGATGGTATTGATCACGGTAAGCCCAACAAAGTCAGGATTATCACGACGAATACCCATACCACCAATTAAGAAGGTCGTTTCAATCGCATCAGGCTTATCCACCAGTAGTACTGCGCTTGCATCAAACTTAGGTAAACCCTTGGTAAGATTGATTAAGGTGACAGGCTCAGCGTCTTGCCAATTGGCAAACAGCTTCTCTAGCTTGGCTTGCATCTGTGCAGGCTCAAAATCACCGACGACACTAATGGCCGTATTCGACGGTTGATAGTAACTCTTATGAAAAGCACGCAACTGCGGGATCGTTAGCTCGGCCAACGAATCACTGTTACCTGATGTAGCATTGCCGTAGGGATGCTCACCAAAAACAAGTTTATCGAAGTAGCGACTGATCACTGCACGCGGGCTCTCTTTCGATTGCGATAAGCCAGCAATTTCTCGCTGACGTAACTTATCAAACTCTGTGGTATCAAAGTCTGGCACAAGCAACATATCTTTAATTAGCGGCAGCATCTTATCTGCATCTTTTGCCATAAAGTTAGCACTGATATAGCTGCCCTCTTTACCTGCGCCGCTGCTTAAACTGGCACCTAAAAAATCAACCTCCTGTTCTATCTCCAGCTTACTTTTACCGCCTGCACCTAACATTAAACCTGCGGCGGTCATTTCGGCCACACCAGAGGTGGTGTCGTTAACCGCACCCGCACGGACGATGGCATCGATAGTGATAAGCGGCACTTCACGCTGCGGCATCATATACACGGTTAAGCCATTAGACAGAGTAACGTGTTGATATGCAGGTACGCTAAAGCTCCCCGTGTCGACTGTCTTTGCCGGATCCGTGGCAACACAGCCAGTTAGCGCGAGCTCCCCCGCAACAGCCACCACTGTGAGTAGTTTTTTAGATTGCAGTAAGGCCGAGGCACTTAAGCTTAAATTACACTTTTTCATTGGTCAGCCTCCTCGGTTGCAGCCAATACGGCAACAGTGCGGTTTGCACGTTTAAGATAAGTTTGCGCGACACGTTGAATATCTTCTGGTGTCACCTTGTTATAAGCCTCTGGCGCATTAAATAGCTTATCAAAACTACCAAAGAACAGCTCGTAGGTCCCTATGGTGTTGGCCTTGCCGTTAATCGTTTCCATGGCGCGATAAAAGCCCATTAGCTTGATGTTTTTTACTTTCTCAAGCTCTTCTGCCGTAACACCATCACGGGCTACACGATTGATCTCGCTGATCATCGCATCTTCTAACTCTGGAGCCGTCACCCCAGGGTTAGCCACCCCCATCACGTAAAACAGGTTCGGGTCGAATGACATCGGCATATAAGTATCAACTTCTATGGCAACTTGCTTATCGACTAAGCCTTGATACATGCGTGAACTGTTGCCTGTGGTCAAGATAGACGACAGTAGATCCAGTGCGTAATAGTCAGCATTTGAGGTCGCAGGAATATGGTAGCCTAGCATCACATTTGGGGTGCTCACTGATGCTTTTTGCACAAATACACGGCGCTCACCTTTTTGCAGAGGCTCGACAGTTTTCACCGCTCTTGGTGGCGCTTGCGCTGGAATTGGCGCAAAGTATTTATCGGCTAACTTTTTAACCTCGCTAAGCTTCACGTCACCCGCAATCACCACCACTGCGTTATTCGGTGCGTAATAGGTTTTGTGGTATTGAGTCAGGTCTTCTAACGTCCAAGCGGCAATATCGGATTCGTGACCGATAACCGACCAGCTATAAGGGTGTGCCCTAAACGCTGCGCCTTTAAGCTCTTCTTGCAACACCCGCCAGTTAGAGTTTTCAAGCCCAGTTAAACGCTCTGAAGCGACAACTCCACGCTCACTTTCCACCATCTGCTCGTTGATATCGAGATTTTCGATACGGTCGGCTTCTAGATCAAAAATAGTCTCTAGCGCATTAGCGGGGAACCAGTCGGTGTATACGGTGAGATTCTCTGTGGTGTAAGCGTTATTTGCGCCACCCGCGGCTTCCATGGTGCGGTCAAACATCTTAGGGCCATATTTTTTAGAGCCATTAAACATCATGTGTTCGAAGAAGTGTGAGATCCCTGTGATCCCCGGCACTTCATTACGTGAGCCGACTTTCCAAAATAGGTACATGTTGGCATTGGGTATCGAGCTATCTTCCAATACCATAATCTTCATGCCGTTACCCAAAGTAAAACTCTGAATATCTTTGGCCTCTGTGGCTTGAGCCATCGGCATTGCCATTAGCAATCCTAGGCTCAAAAACAATGCCTTTGTATAGCGCTTCATTATCCGCTCCTTGTTTGAGCACCTTTGCCATACTTAACCTTTTCCAGTCAGCGTATGACGAAAATTTGTGTTTTTCCGACTATTATTCTTTTTCATCGCGATGTTTCGCTATGAAAGCAGCGTCCATCAAAAAGCAAATTGTGATGAAAATCAAATTAACTGCGGCAAATATTTGTAACTCAAGGTAAACCAGACGCAACGCCGGTGTGTTCTCGTTGTTGAAAACGACTCTTTTATGTTAGCTTCAAGCTCTGCTTAATCGACGGGTAGGTTGCTTTATGCCATCAGAAAAGGACTTCAATACATTAGACACGATAAACTGCGGCACTGGGGTGCACCTGCAGTTACTCACACCAACACAAACAATTCGCTTGCGTAGCCGCTTAATCGGCATAGATCCCGGTCGTTCGGTTATCTTAGCCTTAGGCAATGACAAAGCTTGGCAAGCTGCAAGTGCCTATATCAGAGAGCGACAGAGTGTGATCCTTCGGGTCGTCAGTAGCGACGAGCAAGATGCCAAGATCTTGGCCTTTAGAAGTACTATTCAACAAGTTGTTAGCTCTGTAGGTCGCTGGCTAATAGTCACCTATCCCAAAGAGTTGCAAACGGTTGCCTTGAGGCAGCATTCTCGCGTGCCTATCAATGTCAAAGCCAGTCTTATTGCACTCGATTGTGCTGATGTTATTTCAAGCGGTTATTTAAAAGATATCTCAATTAAAGGCGGGGCATTTGTAGGTAAAGCCAGAAGCGATTTTATTGTGGATAGCCAATTTAGGCTCGAAGTTGAGCTTGATGATGAGCTAAAAACCATTCCTGTAACCCTGAAGAATCAGCAAGAGTTAGAGCCACAAACAGGCTTAGCACAATATGGTTTTGCCCTAGATTCAGAGGCTGAAGCGACACTAGAGTTAGTGCAAAAGGTAATACTGCATCACTTAAACAGCTAAATAGATATGGCTGGTACCGAATAACCGCACTGATAGCTTCAGCTAAGGTTAATGAGATCACCAGCCACGTTATTTATTCAAATCACTGAGCAACAAAAATCTGCTCGATGCTATGCAGTAGTTTTGGCGATTTAAGCTCGGTTTCGCCCGTCATTAAGAATGAAAAGTTCTCTGCAATGATCTCTTCTGGATGGATAATATAGTTGGTATTACGGCCAATTTGCTTAAAGAAGCCCTTTAGCTCAGACACTTTTACAATTTGTGCATTGGCCGGATCATAAGCTGCGGTATTTGGCTGCTCATCACTGCCGACAATCACAAAGTTAAACTCTAAATAATCAAAAAACTCACCGCCTTTCTCTAGGCTATATTGCTTATCAGCCGAGTACAGAATAGGCACAGCCCAAACCAGCTTATCGTCATAGCGAACTCTAATGGCAAAGTCGTTGATGGGTGCATCGGGATTGGTGATTTTTTGCTTGGCAAGCGCCGTAGGAAAACTAATCTCGCCGACAGGGTAAAAGCCAATCGCTTGATAAAGCTGCTGTTTCATTTGGGGATTAAAACGAGAAAATATATGCAGTAACTCATGGGCAACTAACCCAGGCAGGCCTTGTTCATTTGTCAGCTGCTTTTGCTGCAAAATAATGGCTTGGCCTCGGGTATAAGCCGCGCCGCCCTCTTCTAAGCCGGTGGTTTTAATAAACTCTATGGGTGTTGGCAGTGACACTTTTAATGCCGCTAGTTGAGGCTGGATCTGGGCAAATGCTTGCTTCACAGCAGTACGCTCTTGCTCACTCCAATCTAAGGTCTGTCCTGCAACAAAAGCCAGATACTCAGCTTTACTCGGACTGTCTGCACGCTTCATGCGTGAGGCCATATCAAATTGACTAATACCACGAACAAAGTCATCTTCTTGGGTTAATACGTTAGCGGCATCGGCTTTGTTTAAAAACGTAATCGAGTCACTCGACGCAGCCTGTGCAGCGCTCGATAGCGAAGCACTAAAGCAGATACACGCCCAATAGATAAGTGCCGAAATTGTTACTTTCATACTGCTCATTCCTTTGTTCATATTAACAATAAGGCCCTATAGAAGAGCCTTTGCAGATGGGGGGTTTATTTTTACACAGCGACTATTTTTACACAGCGACTATAGCAAGTTGTTGCCAGCTTGAGGACAGGGCTTTACGCACCTGCCGTTAATCTTTAGTAAAAAGCACTACATCATTACCCATGACTTCGAGTGTCCAGCCGTACTGCTTGGCTATCCATTCAAAGGTCGCGGTTGAGTAAAATCTTATATGAGTCGGGTCGCCTTTATAATGCCAGTTGCGAAAAGCGTCGAGATCGCCTGCCCGCTTAGTCATAATTACCAATAGGCCGCCAGGTTGTAGCAGGCTATCGAGTGTCGCTAATAAGGACTTTGCATCCGCTACATGCTCAATCACCTCTGTGATTGTGACAAAATCATATTGCTGCTGCAGCTTTTGAGGGGCGTTGCAATAATAGAGATCGTAATTATCAACCTTGATGCCTTTTTCTGCCGCCATCACGCTAATTGTGGGACCGGGGCCGCAGCCAAAATCTAGCCCCTGCGCATCTTGAGTGACTCGCGCTAAAATAGGATCCAGTGCCCTTGATAAAAATTTACGGTAACCAAGATCATCAGGATTATTCTGATGTTGATCATAAACGGCTTTTTCATCAACACTATTAAGCAAGAAGCGATCTGGAACGCTGACCAGTAAGCAATGATTGCAGCGCTGATATTCTCTCAGCTTATCTTGATGGAAAGCCTGTAAATCAGGCTGCTGGCACAAGGGACAAATACTCACTGGATATTCCTAACTCTATTTATTTTGGTAATAAGGCTTATTCAAAAGGCTTGGGGATTTTGCGATCTTTACTGGCCGCTTCTCGCGCTTCACGCAAGTATTTTTCTTCACGCGATTCACGCTGCTTAAATTGTGTTTGTGCTTTTTCTCTTTGCTCGCTTTCCCAATCACCAGACTCTTGCCTTTCAAGCACTTTGCTTTCGCGCTCTTGCCTTTGCTTGGCGGCATCACGCGCTTTTTGCAGTTGCTCATGCTCAACGCGTTGCTTGGTTTTTTCTGCTTGTAGCGATAAAGAATGGGCCCGCTCAGCGGTCGCTTCTGGGTCCGCCGCGGCTAAATCTAAACTCATTCCCATAAAACCAAGAAAAACGAAGAGCTGACTCGTTAATGCTATTTTCTGAATGGCCACTTTTATTCCTTTTATAAGAAGCACTTCTCTAAATGCATATTCTACCCATTTCCTCGGTGCTCGCATCGTCTTTTATTTTGTCTTGGCCACTATTTATCTCAAGCAATTGAATTAAAGTGCTTAAATTAAAACCGTTGTATTACAGCAAACCGTCACTGCGATGGTTAGCAACGATTTTAATCGGTACTGACTGCTTAACTTATCGATTTCAAAACTATTTTTGTTGTAAATGTTCTCTAGATTCAATTTTGTTACATCTTAATTGTACAAAGCGTCAAATAAAGGTATTTTTGACGCCAATCGAATAAAGCTATACTAAATTGCTGGCTTTATCATCAATTCCTGTGTTGTTCTAGCACTGAATAGAGTCATACCAAAAGGGAAGAGTGTATGAGTGTGTCAATGTGGTCTAAGCTATATTCGCGTGTATCTTTTACCGTCCCCGGATTATCAGATCAGCTCAAGCTTTGGCAAAACGAGTCTGAGCCCACTGCATTGGCTATTATTCAAGGTTCTCGCTTTTTGGCAGCTAATGCTGCAACGCTCAACTATTTTGAGAGCCAAGAGCATAACTTTCTTCATGCAACACCGTTTGATTTTTCCCCTAGGATCCAATCATCAGGCAGAAGCAGCGTCGAATATGGCCAGCAAATGCTCAAAAGAGCCGCTAAAGGCGAAGTTGTATCGATGAGCTGGCTACACATGAGCCAGCAAGGCAAAGACTTACCCACAGTTGTGACTATCTATCCTGCTGAACTTGATGAAAAACAAGTGATGATTATTTCGTTTAAGCCTATGAATAGGCGTAAGCGCACTAGAGAGACCATCAGCAACGGCTTTGAAACCTTGCCCAAAGAATTGATGTCAATCACCTTAGAAGACAGCGCTGAAGCGGTTTATATCACCGACGAGAGCAAACGTATCTTGGCGGTAAATAAAGCGATGTGCCGTATTTGTGGTTTCAGTGCTGAACATTTACTCACAAAAACCCCCGCCGACCTGCATCTTGAAGTGCAGCTCGATACGCACACATCCAGCACACAATTAAACGATCGTGGTAGCTGGCAAGGTGAAGTTTGGAAATGCCGCTCTGATGGCTCTACTTTTCCTGCATGGCAGAGCTGTCGACGGATTTATGCCGATGGACAGGTCTTCTATGTCAATCTATTTAGTGATATCAGTGACAAAAAAGCCCTCGAAGCTAAACTCACTCAACAAGCCATGTATGACAAACTGACCGGGCTACCCAACCGTTTTCATCTGATTAAGCTCCTCAATAAATCCATTAGTCATATCAAGCATAAGCCTGACATGATTGGCGCCTTAATGTTCTTAGATCTCAATGGTTTTAAAAATGTTAACGACAGTTTTGGCCATTCAACGGGTGATAAAGTCTTACAGCTTGTAGCAGCAAGATTAGAAGCATGCTGTATTGAGAATGCTGAAATTGCGCGTCTTGGTGGCGATGAATTTACTTTAATACTGCCTGAGTGCGCTAGCAGACAAGAGATTGAAGCATTTTCAGAGTTAGTACTCTCACTGTTTGAAGCACCGTTCGAGGTCGATAGTCAAAAGTTTTATCTGGGAACCAGTATCGGGATCTCGCTTTTTCCGCAACAAAGCGATGAAGCGAATCAGCTACTGAGCATGGCTGATACCGCAATGTACTCAGCTAAAAATAGCCCTAATCATATTCGCTTTTATAACGCTACGATTCGAGAGGCTGCTGAGAAAAAGCTCCACATTTTAAATGATCTGCGCCATGCACAAGGTTTAAGGCAATTTAGTTTAGTCTATCAAGGTATTGTCGAGCTTGAGTCTAGCGAGTTAGTGAGTGTCGAAACCCTGCTTCGCTGGCAACGAAGTAATGGTGAAATCCTTGAAGCTCACGACTTTGTTCCTCTATTAGAAGAGACGGGCTCAATGGTCAACGTGGGGCAATGGGTATTGGAGCAAGCCTGCTTACAGATGGTAAAATGGCGTAAAGAGTTCAACCCAATATTAAAAATTAGCGTCAACATTTCAGCCTCACAGCTTGAGCATCCCGATTTCATCTCCATGCTTGAAAGAGTATTAGCACGAACACAGTTACCTGCTAATGCCTTAATTATAGAGATCACCGAAAGCGCGCTTATCCGCCGACCGACGCTCATTACAAAAGTGCTGACCCAATTAAAAGCGATGAGCATCAGCATTGCCATTGATGACTTCGGTGCAGGCTTATCTTCATTGAGCCATTTAAGCACCTTGCCAATTGACACCCTAAAAATTGACTCTGAGTTTGTCCAAAATCTACACTGCGAGCAGGGAGTTAACCTCTGTAAAGCCGTCATCCAGTTAGCTCAGACCTTGAAGATCCGCTTTATTGTTGAAGGGATAGAAACCAGACAGCAAAGAGATTTGCTTTTAACCATAGGGAAAGGGATGGGCCAAGGCTACTATTTTGGCAAACCGACAACCAGCGAACGCTTTTCTTTAGAAACATTGAAGTCAATTACGCGAGAAGATTCGCTCCCCCAAGCATGTGGAGGGTAGCTACGCCAGCACTCTGAATGTAATTACTCAGTGTCGCTCCCTGCAAAAGCTGTTGCCAGCGTAGCCACTATCATCACCATAAGATGATAGGCATATTAAACCCTATTACCGCTAAAATTAGCGTGATATCGACAGGGTTTTTTCAAGGAATAAACGATGTGAATCACAAAAGCTCACATCGATGAACGGACTCATCGACACACCTCATACCTGCAAATCAATAAAGATTCTTAGCGATATCTGGCTCTTACTTCTGCTGGCATAGACGCTAGCCTCTGCTCAACCATCGCGCTTAAGGCATGAGTTAACGGCGTAACATCTTGCTGCTGATCGATCGCCTTGAGCATCATGGCCGCCGCTTCTAATGTTGACAAACTATCACTGCGACTGGCTTTGCGTATTGTGTAATTTGACGCGGAATCTAGATCCAAATGCAGCGCAGGATAAGCCTGCAGCCAAGGGTTTAACTGCAGTAACTTATACGCCTTACGCCAGGTACCATCTAAAAAAAGCAGTATTACCTCTTTCTCAACCTGAGTCTCGTTTGCCGATACACTATTGTCTGACGGATACACTAAATAAATAGGCTTATTCGACTGCGCTAATTGCTCACGCACCCCTGCAAAATCATCGGGGTTTTCACCCACTACAACTTGCGTGTTTGTAATGACAAGCTCTAGCAAGCGCACACTATTTTTGGCATGGCCGACTTCACTCGGGTCTTGCAAAATAATCAGTTCAGGTTTGACCTGCATGGTTTGAATACTGGCACACAAACACGCATTTAACGGATAGTGACAGTTAGGACAAGTTGGACGAGACACAAAACCTCTAAGTATTTGTTTGGAGTAGCCTGCAAATTGTAGCTGAGTGTTGTTACAAATTACACGACTACTTAGCTTTACAATTGCGCTTGATATAGCGTAAGTTTCAACCAGATCATTTTAAGTGGCTAATTTAAAAGAATGAATTAGCCGTACACCTGGATCTTATTAGATAGTTTATCTGCGCTAGCTTGTACAGATTATTTGCTATTTAGACTACGGGTGAACTGAGTAATACCACTCAGTATAAAGGTCATCATCGCAGCCCTATCAATTTAGGGCTCTAACAAGGACGTAAAATGAAAAGAAGCACAATATCTCTGGTTATATTATCTAACCTTATTGCCTGTAATGTTCTAGCAAGCGATGCTCCAACTCAGACAAATAACAGCTATCAACACGAATTAGATCTTGCCCTTGGCACCTATAGTGATGACTTTGGCGATGGTATTTGGAATTTTGGTTATCGCTACTACTTTACCCCCGTCGATATTTCTAAAGGTCCTTATGCACTTAACGGAACCCTAGCGCAAACCTCAAATATTGGTGTGCAATATTCCCAAATGCAAGTGATTAACGATGTTGATGTCTATCATGTTGATGCCACATACGTGTTTAATTCAAAATGGTTTGCTGGAGGCATATACGCAAAGACCGATAATAACAGTCACCACACGATACTAGATAGAAGCCAAGATACCTATCAGTTAAGCTTAGGTTACTATTTTAACGACACCTCTGAAGTTTCCATTTACTACACCAATACCAATGGTTCAGATAGCATTGAAGATACTTATAACATGAACCAACCCCCTATCGGGTACGTGTATAGAACATCCTTTGAAGACAACTCTGATACTTATGGGGTAAAGGCGCGTAGCTTTATTCCAATGCAATCATTCACGGGTATAGAGCTAGCAGGATTTTGGCAGTACAGTAAAACTGACGATCTAAATACCTTAAGCTACTACACAGGCAATGCCGACGAAGTGGGGCACGCTCGATATGAAGGAAACACAGAGAGTCACTTAGTGCATCTTTCCGCTGATTTCTATATCAATCATTCATGGTCAGTGGGTGGGGAATATTCATGGCGCAATTTTGATAGTAAATTGATGTCGTGGCACAGCCAGGACGACAGTCTTTATCAAAATAGCCATGACAATAGCGATAGCCTTTACGCCATCAATACTGCCTACTGGTGGCAGTTCTCTAATATTTTCGCAGCCAACGCTTCTGTAGCTAAGTACTTCGATGACGAAGGTGACTCACCTGATGGTGTTTTCTTCCGTCTGGCCGTTAACGCCCGCTTCTAATCTCATACACTAAAATAAAAAAACACTAAAATAAAAAAAGCCTGCAGAGATGGTTAGTCTATGCAGGCTAAGGGTGTTTCAGGGTGAAACAAAGTTAACTGTTACTATTAGTTATCAGCCGCTCTCGGCAGACAAGCCTAATAAGCGTGTTGCTCTTGATGCCAGTGATCTAACTTTGGCATCGCCATCATAGCGAGTAGCACGATGGCACCAGAGCCCATCAGCATTGCTACTGCATAAGGGGCTGGCAGACTCGTTTGCTGCACTAACGCCGTAAGTAGTGAAGCGCCACTCATCTGAATAAAGCCAAGCATTGCCGTTGCAGTGCCCGCTCTTTCACCAAAGGCTGATAGCGCCATGCTGGTTGCAGGGCCAAGTAACAGTGCAAAGCCAATACATAGCAGCATCATAGGTAGCATATAGCTATACGCCGCCATCATGCCTGTTTGCGGCCCAACGAGCTGCACTATGACCTGAGTTACCGCAGATACTAGCATTAGCGCTAATGCGATAATCACTGTAGAGCGGTTACCTAATTTTTTCATCACTAACGGCGCTGCAAAACAAGCCACGATATTCACTGCTGCATTTAAACCAAACAGGCCACTGAAGGCTAATTCAGACACTCCAAGGTGACCAATCAACCAGACTGGCGCATAAGACACATAACTAAGAATCGCAGCCATACCTGCCATACAAGCGATAGCATAAAACACAAAATGTGGCTCGGTTATCACCGGCTTATAGCGTGCCCAGCGATATAGCGGCCCATCACTCACGGTATTTTGTGGGCGAGTCTCAGGTAAGCGATAGGTCACTAACGCAAGAATAACCAGGCCATATAGCGCCATAAAAATGAAGTTAGAGCGCCAGCCAAATTGCAGCGCTAACATGCCGCCAAGTGTCGGTGCTAATGCAGGAATAATACAGATCATGCCATTCAAATAGCTGTAGTATCGCGCGCCTTCTTTTGGTGAAAAGCAGTCCCTTACGGCACTAAATACCACTATTGAAGTTGAACACGCGGCTAGGCCCTGCATCACTCTGGCTATTTGAAGCCAATGAAACTCCACAGCGATAGCGGCTAATACACTGCTAATCATGTAAAAAATGATACCGCCAATCGCAATGGGGCGACGACCATAACGGTCTGCTAACGGCCCGATTAATAGCTGGCCTGTGCCCATAGCAAATAAGAAAAGCACTAGCGTCGATTGGATCTCGCTCGCTGACACAGAAAACTCTGCCGCCATTGCAGGCATAGATGGGAGGTAAATATCGATAGCCAACGGGCTTAAAATCACCATTGGCAATAAAATAGGTAACAAACTACGACGCATGATCTTTCTCAGAATTAGGAAAACAGCGCTATAGTAATCAAACTAAGGTATGAACAGAAATGATATTATTTCCATTATGAATTTCCATTGAGGAATATCTTTGAAACTTGAAAACCTCGCACGTATCGATCTAAACCTATTGGTTATCTTACAAGTGCTATTAGAAGAACAAAGTGTCACCCGTGCGGCCAACCGTTTGCATGTCAGCCAGTCAGCGTTAAGCAAGAGTTTACACCGGTTAAGAGAAACCCTAGGTGACCCGCTTTTTCTGCGCACAGCTCATGGACTTAAGCCAACGGCTCATGCCGTGCAGTTAGGAAAAATGCTGCCGCAATGCTTACAAGGGCTGCACCAATTAACCTTGCCGCCCAGTTTTACGCCACATAACAGCACGCGCCAGTTTTCATTTGCCATGGTTGAGAGCGCCTATGAAACATTGATCCCCTACTTTATTGGTACGCTGCTCAATCGAGCGCCCAACCTTAAACTCAATAGCTTTGTATGGACAGAAAACTCGATTCAAGCTATTCAGCAAGGACAGATAGACTTTGGTATTTCAGGGCGGGAACTGCATCCACAGGCTGCCTTTCAAGTCGATAGATTACCCGAGGGCATAGCGCACCAGACCTTATTTACCGACCATCAAGTCTGCTTAGTCCGCCAAGACCACCCCATTCTCTCAACAATAGCGGCTGGTCACTGGGATCTTGATATTTATCTTGAGATGTCACATGTTCAAGTACGTTGTGAAGGCAATGACTGGTGGGCACTCGATTACCATCTAGCTGATTTAGGCCATCATCGTCGCCTAAGCACCACCGTGCCTGATTTTTATGGGGCCGCGAGCGTATGTGCCCATAGCGATCTGATTTTTACCTTACCCGCGAGCTTCGCTAAACATGCTAAGAAGCTTTATTCACTCGTTGAGTTACCTCTACCCTTTGAGTTTATTCCTCTCGCCTATGTATTACTTTGGCATGAACGTAATGCTGACGAACCGGGACACAAGTGGGTAAAAGAGATTATTTGCGAAAGCGTAGCGAATGCACTTTCTAGCCATAATATCCCTAAATAGCCTGCGCAGAGTTGGGGGATGAATGCCACATATTAAGATGAAGCTTTATTAACGTGATCTTAGTTTAAATATTCGGCAATATAATATTTAACAGTTAGCCTTAGAGATCACGAACAAAAGACTAAAGCCATTCAGTCTTCATTCATCTTCTTCGTGTAAGCTAACATTAAGACATTTGGGAGAACATATGATTTATAGCCAATTTCAACACAATCCGATGCTGAATCGATTTTCTGGTACTCGTGGTTGGTTAGCATTCGTTATCGGCTTAGCGTTTATGACGTTAGCGTTGGTTGCATTGCCATTTTTATTACTATTTGGCGCCATTACTTTTGTCGTACTCAGTCTATTTGGCCGAGTATTCCTAAAGCGTCAGCTAGCTCGCTTTCAAAAGCAGCAAGCGAATCAAGAGTTTCACAGCCAAAGTGAAGAGTTCCAGGAGACTATTTTCAAAGAGACCTCCTCAACTCCACGTCAGGGTCGTACTTTTGAACACAACCCAAATGAACCAGTTTAACTCAGCTCTAACTCAAGCTTAGCACAGGTTTAACTGGGCTCGAGTTAACTGGCCTCGCAGGCTAAACGAGCATATCTGATGCATTAAGAGGTCTTGATAACAGGGCCTCAAAGCGTGTCCATTTATCTGCTTTAGTCTCAGCTCTAGCCTCTACCCAAGCAGCAACAGCATCTTCGCCCACGCTGTAGTTAATCACATACGAACGATTACGATCAAAGAACTGCACTCGTTGTTTAGCACGAGAACGCGGATATAGCGCGCCATCGATTAGCATCTTTTCAGCCGTTTCAGCATCAACCTGTTTGTCGGTTAAACACTGACTGACATAGTTTTCGTAGTAGCCAAGTTTCTTTATCAGCTTTAATACCTTATGGAATAAAGCCAGATCCCCCTCTAGCCCTGCCAGCGGCATTAGCACATCACGCTCAAAGGCCAATACTTCGTCGTCAGACATGATCAAACTCAACGCATAGTTTGCACTGCCCTCAGAAAGGTAAGAGATTGGGCTATATAACGGATAAATGGAATATTCTAGCCATTGTTTAGCCTTCACTAACTTCTGCTCTTGCAAGACATTAAATACATGATGCCCAGGATAGCCTTCATGGGACGCCAACTCTAAGTAGCGCTCAATACCTAATGGTTGGTCTTGATTTAACTGGATTAAACTGTGGGAGTCACCCTTATACCAGTTATACGCCGTCCACACTTTGTCGTTCACATATTCAATTTCAAAGCTTTCGTTGTCAGGCAAGTTCATGTGCTTGCTGGTGAGTTGCCTAGCAATATCAACCGAGGCCGTAAACACCTGTGCCGCTTTGTCTTTTGGAACAATAAACTGAGACTTAAATTGATTATAACGCTCGGTCAGGCAGCCATCTCCCGGTAGTAGAGCTTCTATGTCAGCCAGCACTTGTTGATGCTCTAGCAGTGAATAGGGACTTAAATGGCAATCATATAAAGCAACCGCTTCTTCATTAAAGCTCAGTTGCTTGCCTTGTAAGAAATTAAGATACGCACCGACAGAATGCCACTGCGTCTTTAAGAATTGATAACGCTCAACAAGCTCATCAGCGCTTACCTGTAGTGCCAGTGTTGCTAATAACTCAGAACCGAATTGATGCTGACTTTGAAGCTCTGCTAACGGTTGCCAATAGGTCTCTTTCTGCCACTCTTCTGGCCCGTAGTATGCGTCAACATAATAGCTATCATGTTGACCTACAGCTAACACCAGCTTGATATAGCGCTCTGCAAACTGATTCAGCGTAGCTTGTTGTGCATCAAATGATAAGGTTGCAGCACTGTCTTGTTCAGTATCAAAGTTTGGCAAAAGAACTCCTAGCGGGTAAGCGGATAATCAAGATCACAACCCAAGTATACATTATACAATTATAACAGTCGATTAAGCAGTTTGACTAACTAGTCAACGAGGATAACAGACAATAGATAGGGCAAGCTCAGAGGATTAAAGAGTTACAGGCTAACAGGAGCTAAATATAGCAGGGTACTGAACATGAAAAGAACTCACCCAGCAGCCCAATCGAAGTCAATCTTTGGTGCTAACCCATGCATTGATAATTATATTTTATCACTGATAATGCATAGTTATTCTGAGGTTAATTCAAGTTTAGCTGCGGAGTTAAGCGCGAATAGCGACTGAATGGGGACAAGAAAGTACAACATAGACTAGACGAACAATGCTACGGGCTCGAGTCATTACTCAGCCAACTCTGTAGGCTCTGACAATAGTTCTGCCGCTTTGTGTAATGACACACGCTCTTCTTTTGAATCGCTCACCGCTAATACCGCATCGACTTGGTGTGATAATGATCCCCATAAAGGCAAGATCACATCTAGCTCTTCCTGATTCGCTCGCTCCCGTGCCATTTTGAGTAAGGCGGCGGCAGACACCACGTCAATGTGCCCCAAAATACCATCGGCAAGGGCGATACTCAGCTCTATCATGGCTGGGACACTGTGGCCGTATTTAATCACTTCACGTAAGTAAGATTCTGCCTGGGAGAGATCTTGTCCTAATGCATTATCATCATGCAACATGGTTTGTGCGCGTGACAGCATAGCGTCAACCTGCCCTTGCTCTGCAGCCTCCGCCATCCAATAGGCACTCTTTACGCTGTCTTGCTCACAGCCTTCACCGCGAGCTAGCATCAAGGCTAAATGAAATTGTGCATGAGGAAAACCGGCCTGTGCCGCCCGATTAATATACTTATAAGCCGTGGTTAAATTATTTTGCTGGTAATACAGTACCCCAAGATTGGCCATCGCTTCTGATTGCTCAAGCTTAGCAGCCTGACTTAGAAATTTTTCGGCCAGATTTAGGTCGACACTAAATTGCTCGCTCCCCACCAGATAGAAATAACCTAGCAGTGCCATCGCATTGGCAATTCCTGCATCTGCAGCTTTAGCAATCGCTCGCTCACCAGCGGCTACGTCAGTCTCTCCACTGTAGCCATGGATTAAAGACACGCCGTGCTCATACAAGGCATTTAACTCTTTTTCCGAGGCTTGGGCGAACCAATAGCTGGCTTGTTTCAGTGAAGCTGTTGAGCGATCTTCCACCGCCTCCTGACCACTATCGTGCAGTGCCAACTCTTGCTCACGCTGCATCAATGCCCGCGTTTTTAGCGACATACCCACTAAATACTGAGACTCGGGATCTCGCTCCATTACCGCACGATAACAAAGATCTCGTCCCGCCAATGAATCAAACTCTTCGAAGTAGTAGTCGGGTTTATCTTGTTTCGTCACGCTCACAAACAGCGATTCAACCAAAGACAAAAGGTGCTTGATCGAACGTTCACTTAGTTGCTGTAACTGATCTGGAGTCAGGTGATATTTTTCAGGGTGGGCGCCACGGTTACCATCGCTTCTAAGCTTATGCAGTGCGCGTGTGGTTTTAACATCTATGAGTCGGCGTTGATTTAACTGCTCGATTCGGTCATAGAGGTTGGGGCTTTCAAAGTGAACCTTCTTCGGCTCAGCCAGAAGACTCGTTAGCTTATGACTGAAGCTACGCACATGCAGTAAAGCCTGGGTAGGAACATCTTTTACATAGCTTTTAGCCTTGCGATAATCCTCGCCTAATTCCGCAGAAAACAGATTCACGAATTCAATATCGTTCAACAAGACGTATACCCCTAACCACAACCGAAAAATATCGCTGCTTAAGCGAGTCGCAATTTTAAACTAACACGCTAACCCGGCAGCACTTTACTCGAAAGCAAAATACTGCAAGGCTCAATACAATACTGATTTAATCAGTGCTGCTGTCGTTTTCTTGAATGTTGCCAGGCGTTTCAGGAGTCGGACGCGACACCATATACAAACGGAACAGGGCAACGTTCACAAATAGGCCAAAGAAGGCCACAATCACTTCGCCAATAAGCTGTACAGGAAGGCCACCTAGCTCAGTGATTTGTGCCAATATGCCACCAAATAGCGACAATGGAATGTATAGCAATAGCACGACAATTGTTTTAAGTACGATTGGACCACTAAAACTAAAGCTGCGCTTAATCGCTTCCATTGGTGTCAGTCTTTCAACCACAACCATGAAGTTAACGAATGCCAGGCGAGCAAACAGATAAAGCGATACAAAGATACCGATAATCATCAAGTTGACATTAATCGCAGCCAAAATCATCACTGGCGCGGCAACGGCAAGACCCGAGAACACTCCCGCTAACAATAGCGGTGGAACAAAGTTCAAACCCGTCTTTAAGATCATGCCATTACTTGGGCTGTGACCTTGAGAACGGATCTCTAAAAATAACGTTAAAGCGGCGATCAGGAACGAAAACACCAGCAACAGCACCATCATGGCGACCATGTGGCTAGTGCCAAATTGTGGGTTTTCAAGATCGGCAGAACTAATCTCTAAACTTAGCCATAGTTGTATACCAACTTGTATAAATAAAATTGGTACAAACAAAAATGCTAACTGACTAATATTGTTTCGAAAAAAGTTAAAAGCTTGAGTCAAAATTGCTGACAATGGCATAGGGTTTTCCAAAAGATAAAATTCAATAACACGAGTTAACGCTAAGGATACCCAAGTTTATAAATTAATGCACAATTGAAATCACTAATTACACCACTCAAACTGAATATGTGATTCGTATTCGTTGGTGTCGACAAACAAAAAAATGCAAACAAATTGTTAAAACCGCTAGAATAGACAGAATATAAACAACTAAGGACAGCCCAAATGAAATTAACAACTGCAAGTTTGCTTGCCATTACCGCCCTACTGAGCACTCCAGCCAGTGCTGGAATTTTGGACCAATTAGGCCAAGCAACTGAAACCGCTAAAGCACCGAGCGAGCAAGCCGAGTCAAGTGACTTAGTCGGTAGCGTGATGTCACAACTGGGTCTGAGTCAGACCCAAGCTGAGGGTGGATTAGGCAGCTTGCTTTCACTGGCGAAAAGCTCTTTAGGTAGCAATGACTTTAGCTCAATAGCTGATTCGATCCCAGGGGTCGATGGGCTGTTAAGTGCAGCTCCTGAGCTAAACAGTGACTCAGGCATGTCTGGTTTATTATCAAAAGCCGGTGGCTTAGGTGAGTCTCTTCAAGGGGGTGCCATGGTGTATGACGCCTTTGAAAAGCTAGGGATTTCAAAAGAGTTAGCAGCGCCTATGGTCGATATTGTAAAAGGATACTTAGACACCAACGGTAGCGCTGGCACAGCAGATCTACTGATGAAAGGCCTTAACTCTATCTTATAAACGCCTTTCTCCTTCTCAGTTATCGGCGTATAACTGAGAGGGAACTCTCGATGAAAATAGTGCTCTAAATATCATTATAATCACATTCCCTCTTCAGCTTTAGGAGTTAATATGCTTGCAAAACTCAAACATTTCTTTGCTAATCCACACGTCAAACTATCTGATGAAGAGCTCGCCGAACATTTAAATCTAGCAGCTGCAAGCCTACTTTTAGAAGTGGTAATGGCTGATGAGAGTGTGTCTGAGCAAGAAAATAAACTCCTGCCAGAGCTGTTAACCACCACTTTAAATCTCAGCATTAACGATGTAGAAACCTTGATTAGTGATGCAAAAAAATCACAAGAGAAATCCACCTCTTTGTATGAGTTTACTCAAGCGATTAATGACAATTTCGATGTAGAACAAAAACAGCAGCTGATCTTAGCAATGTGGCAGCTTGCCTATGCTGATGGTCATTTATGTCGCTATGAAGACCAAATTATTCGCCGCACTGCTGAGCTTCTATATCTGCGCCATAGCGAACTGATCCAGATGCGAAATATCGCCATGGAACAACTCGGAAAGCCCTCTTAGACTTAGCAGGTTTTAGAATGAAGGTTCATTCTAAAACCGCATTAATCTTATTAGATGATTATGTACCTGTTAACCAGCGGAGAACCGTCTAAATGAGTTACCCTCCGCCAACAACATCAAGTTAAAATACCAATACCTGAGTGAGTTAACTTGGTTTCCATCCTCTTATCATTACGCAGCCTGAGCTAGCTTTTGCTGGTCATATAATTCTTGAGCAAGCGTGAGCTTTTCAGTTAACAGCGTCGATAACGCCTTAGAAAAATCATTTTCATGGGAATGGTGATACTGCAAATAGTAGGTATAACTTTCACGGTCACGGCTAGGAAACAGCACCTGATTATAAAAATCCGTTGCATCGATATAATCGATATCATTCCGGTTATTAAAGTACAGATGAGAGAAGATGGAGGCTGTCCAACACACATCATCACACTTAGTAAGATGATTGAGCGCCATCGCTAAACTCGTCGTTTTAAAACTCACTTTAAGGTCTAAGTCATGTTCTTTTGTATAACTTTCAAACCAATGATCAACTAAGCCCACTTTAGAGTAGTTAATAAAAACCAGCTTATTTTCGAGTAGATGCTTCAGCGTCAACTCTTTCTCAAATAATGAGTGCCCCTTCTTTGCAGCCAGAAAGTAATACTTAACGTCTCCAACCTTGACGTTCTGTACTACATCAGACGCTTTAGCGTTTACCGTAATTGCGAAATCGACTTTTCCCTGAGCCAATAACTCTTGCACATTATCGCTCCAAGGTTGAATGCTCACCGACATATCTAGCCCTTGGCGCTGACAAACTTCAGTAATCGATTCGACCAAGAATCCAGATAAATGCTCTTGAGCTGCGATCACTAATTGATTTTTAGCAGGGCGTTGAGCAGTCGCATCAGCCATCTGTTCATAGGCCTGAACAATAGATTTGGCGATAGGATATATTCTATCCGCCATTACATTAGGCTCAACACCATATTGGCGCCTAACAAACAATTCATCACGGACCACCTCTCGCATATTACTTAAAGCGCGGCTCACCTTTGGTTGTGTCGTACTAAGTTTCTGGGCAACAACCGAACCATTTTTAAACTCAACTAAGCCAACAAACACCTTGAGAGTAAAATAGTCTAACTTCGAAAGTTCCTTACGCATCAAATCCTTGCCTAAAAAAACATTTTATTAATTATTGTATACAATACTATAACACTGAAAAGTATACGATTTTGCTACCCCAATCACATCTATACCTAATTGTAGGTATAAAAATATAAAGACTGACTCTCTCTATTAATGCCTGACAAAATGCTCGCTAAAGAAAACTCTAGAGTGATCATACTCCTTTAGCCTAAAGCAAGTTAAACTAAGGCTATCAATGAGATGGTAAATACCTATGCAAACTGAACACACAGCTGAACTGAACCTGCTTTGGGGAACGTTAATCTTAGAAGAACTGGCCCGCCTTGGTGTAAAACACGTCTGTATGGCGCCAGGTTCCCGTTCCACCCCATTAACTCTAGCGGCGGCAAAACAGTCGAAGCTCAGCCAACATATTCACTTTGATGAAAGAGGCCTAGGCTTCATGGCGCTGGGCTTAGCTAAAGCAAGCCAAGCGCCTGTTGCGATTATTACCACGTCAGGGACAGCAGTCGCTAACCTTTACCCTGCAGTGATAGAAGCTTGGCTCACCCATGTGCCTTTAATCGTGTTATCTGGCGATAGACCGCCAGAGCTTATCGACTGCGGTGCTAACCAGGCCATTATTCAGCCCGCTATTTTCGCGCAATATGCTAAACAGCTAAATTTGCCAACACCCGACATGAATATCGCGCCACAAGCGCTACTGAGCATGTTAGATGAAGCGGTGTGTAACCAATCACAACCCGTGCATATCAACTGTATGTACCGTGAACCTCTATATCCAAATGAACCTAGTGTCGATTTTTCTCGCTATCTAGCGCCAGTGACCCAGTGGCAGCAACAAACCACGCCTTACAGTCGGTTCGCTCCAATGAATACAAGCCAGATGCCGACATCTGATGCTCTTGCCCGTTTTGTTCATGGTAAAGGAGTCATTGTTGCCGCGACACTCGCACCCGAGCAACAACCTGAGCAGCTCATCGCACTTGCACAAAAACTGGGCTGGCCCATTGTCACCGATGCACAGTCGCAACTGAGACAGCATGGCGGCGCAATCGGTAATATCGATCAACTGCTGCACCAGCCAAAATCAAAGGCACTGTTAGCTCAGGCTGAAAAAGTCATTGTGTTTGGCGGTCGTATTCTGTCCAAACGCCTCATTAGCTATCTCAATGACCAAGACTGGAAAGATTATTGGCAAGTACTGCCGCAGCAGCAACGGCTTGACCCCAGTAATAAATCTAAGCAGGTTTGGATTGCCCCAGCCCATCAATTTGCCGCGCTCGCCTGGCCAAGATCGTCACAAGCAAATTGGGCACTAAACTTAGTTCAATTTAACGATGAGTTAGAAACCCTGTATCAGCAGCAGATTGATCATGCCGAGTTTGGTGAAGCGCAAACCATTCGAGCGATTGCCAAGATGCAAACCAATGAGCAGCAACTGTTTATCGGTAACAGTCTTCCCGTACGCCTGTATGACATGTTCGCACCTATCACCACCGGCAGCGCAACGGTTTTCACTAACCGCGGCGCATCAGGCATTGATGGCTTATTAGCTACCGCTTGCGGTGTCGCTATTGCCGAGGCCAAACCAACGACACTCATCATTGGCGATATCTCTGCGCTACATGATCTTAATTCGCTGGCAATAGCCCGCAGTGTCACCAGCCCGTTGGTGATCGTCATTCTCAACAACGATGGCGGTAATATCTTTAATTTATTGCCTGTGCCCAATGAGCAGCTCAGAAGCGACTACTATCGTTTATCTCACGGACTCGAATTTGGTTTCGGCGCTGCCATGTTCGGCCTAGCCTACAATCAAGTCGACTCGTTAACCGACTTTATAGAGTCCTACGAGTACGCTATGACCTACTCTGGCCCCTCTGTCATAGAAGTCACAGTGGCCCAGAACCAAGCCAGCGAGCAGATAGCGCAACTAGCCAATTGGGTAAAGCAAAGCTAATGCTGAGCTATCGCTGCGCAGGTCAAATAGGCTCGCCAGCCGTGGTATTCCTGCACGGCTTTTTAGGCAGCAAAGAAGACTGGAATGAGGTTGTAGCGCAGTTACAAGATGACTTTTTTTGTATTGCTCTCGACCTGCCCGACCATGGTGATAATAACCTTGAGGCTTGTCAGGCAAACCCATTCCTCTTGCCCACGCCGGGGTTTAACCGCTGCGCAGAGCTTATTCAAACGACCTTATCGACGCTTAGCATTAGCCAATACCATTTAGTGGGCTACTCTCTTGGCGGGCGTATCGCATTGCATATCGCAAACCTGTACCCTCAGCAATTACTGAGCTTGGTTTTGGAGTCTTGTCATCCCGGTTTAAAACAAGAAAGTGATAAACTTGCTCGTAAAGAGAGTGATTCAGCATGGGCATTAAAACTGGCAAACCTGCCCATTAAACGCTTTTTAGGCCTATGGTATCAGCAAGCTGTATTTAGTGATTTAACCGACGTTGAACGCGTCCACTTAATCGACAAGAGGGCGACCAATAAGCCACAACTGCTAGCCAATTGCTATCAAGCGACCTCGCTCGCCGAGCAAGGCGACCTTTGGGATACACCCAGTCGATTGAGCGTCGTTACACACTTTATAGCAGGCCATCAAGACAGTAAATTTATGGCGCTGGCCAAATGCTGGCAACAACAGCAAGCGCTAGAGTTACATGCTATTGAAGCCAGCGGCCACAATGTGCACTTAGCAGCGCCCATCCTCTTTGGTAAACTACTAAAACACGTTTTTACCTCGACCTCTAACTCGACTTCTAACTAAAGAGTGAGCACTCAATGACAGCAACTCAACAGCAAGCAGCCCCATTAACTCTTACTCAATTGAGTCTGCATCAGTTTGCTATCGACCTAACTAAGCCACTGCCAGTAGGCAAGCAGCGCATTGAGCAGCGCCAAGGCTTAGTACTCACTGGAACAATTATGACAGCCGATGGCGATAGGCAAGAGTCGGTTGAGATCTCACCGCTTAGCGGCTCCGACAGCCAAGGGCAAATGATTACAGGCTTTAGCCGTGAGACATTAGCAGCGGTTAGCCAGCAACTCATTGAAATATTGCCATTGCTGCACCAGCAGCCAGCCGATAAGCTGTTAGACATTGCCGAACAAAGCGCGATTGCTAATCAATATCCCGCACTCGCTTATGGCCTTAGCCTGCTGCACGGTAAACTGCACGGCAAGTTAGACAGCCACCTAATAACGCCACGTACCGTGCCGCTTATTTATCGTCATGCCGATGAACCGCTTAACGCCGTCGCAGACAAAGTCCGCTCTTTGCCTAAAACTGTTTTTGCCGTAAAAGTTAAAGTGGCTCAAGACTCATTAGAAGATGAGATCAAGCTTATTCATCAGATCTTAGCGATTCGACCCGATCTAAAATTGCGTTTAGACGCTAATCGAGGCTTTAGCCTGGAGCAAGCCATAGAATTTGCCGCCTGCATACCACTTAACAGCATTGAGTATATTGAAGAGCCCTGTCAAAACCCTGAGGATAACCACGCGTTTTATCAAGCCATTGAGCTGCCATGGGCACTAGATGAAACACTCAATAGCCCAGACTATCAATTTGAAATGCAACCAGGGCTACGTGCGCTAATCCTCAAGCCAATGCTGCTTGGCAGTCTCGAGACGTTACAACGACTGATTGATACAGCTGAAGAACATGGCGTTCGCTGTATGTTAAGTTCTAGTTTAGAAGCCAGTTTAGGTATCGACGCCTTAAGCCATTTGGCACGGATCATGACGCCAAATGAGATCCCAGGGATCGACACGCTTGGCGCCTTTAGCCAGGACTTGCTCGCTCATTCAGGCAAAGCAGACTGTTTAAGCCTTGATGATTTGACGCTACTCGTCGCACTTAAGTAAGCGACTACCTCAGACCTCTATCTATAGCAGCTCAACAAGATCCACATAGGCCAAATAACGGATAACTGCATGCAAGCTAAGACACGCTCACCCATCCACAACATCGCGCAGCGTCACGGCGCTAACGCAGCCTACAAATTTGCAGGTAAAGCGGTGAGCTATAAGGGGCTAAGCCAGCAGGTTAACTCAGTTGCAGAGCAGTTATCAGCGCAGGGGCTGCAAAAAGGCGACCGCCTCGCCTGTATCGCTCATAATTGCCCTCAGCTGCTACTACTCTATTGGGCCTGTGTCGACAGCGGCATCCTCTTTTGTCCCATATCGCCACGCTTTGCTGCTAAGCAAGTCGTGGATCTGATGCAAACTCACAGTTATCGTCACTACTGGCTTGCAGTTGATAATCCGGTGGACTCGTCACTGGTTCTGGCCTTAAGCAATCAAAACCAGTTTGAGTCCGTGACTGTAGATTTTACACTCCAAAGCCAGCAGCTAGCACCAGCTCTTGAACCTCTCGTTGCCGTTAACGCAATACTCACCTCTGGCAGCAGCGGTACGCCCAAAGCCGCCGCCCATAGCCTAGCCAACCATATCGCCAGCGCGGCAGGTTCAAGTGAACTAATTACGTTAGCTGCAGGGGATAATTGGTTGCTGTCGCTGCCGCTATTTCATATCGGCGGCCTCGCGATTTTAAACCGCTGCGCCCTCGCGGGGGCGTGTGTGGTATTTGAAGACAAGCACCTAACTCTGACTGAACAACTCAGTCGCGACGCTATCACCCACCTGTCTTTAGTCAGCGCGCAGCTACAACAGCTTCTTGGTAGCGGTAGCGACAACTTAAGCCAGGTCAAAGCCATGCTGCTCGGCGGCGGCGCCATTTCAGCCAACCTGTTAGCCGAACTGGCTAAGCGCAATATCAAGGCCTACACCAGCTACGGCATGACAGAAATGGGATCGCAGATCAGCACCGGTATCGCCCGCAGCGACGGCTCTAGTGGTAACGTCTTATCGGGGCGAGAGTTAAAGGTTGTTGATGGTGAAATATGGGTAAAAGGCGAGTGCTTATTCCTTGGATATTTAACCGCTGATGGCTTTAATCTACCGCTAGATAAGGACGGCTGGTTCTACACCAAAGACTTAGGCCACTTTGATGATAACGGCAACCTCTGCATCGACGGCCGCGCCGACAACATGTTTATCAGCGGCGGCGAGAATATCCAACCCGAAGAGATAGAAACGGCACTCAAGCTACATCCACTGATCAGCGATGCCATCGTATTCCCAGTGGCAGATGCCAAGTTTGGCTATCTACCATCGGCTATTCTTAAACTAGTGAGTGGCACCAGTCATGACCAAGAGCAGTTGCCCTCGGAAGCCGAGCTAACTAAGTTCCTCGCCGACAAAATTGCCCGCTTTAAGCGACCAAGGCGTTATTACCCTTGGCCAGAAGTCAGCAGCGCAGGAATTAAAGTTATCCGTAAACAGGTTATTGAGGCGATTAAGCGTTAATGCCGCAATCAGGGCTGATAATTGTTAACTAGAATGTGTAGCGACTAATAACCCCGAACAACCAAAAAAAGTACACAAATAGCAACCAAGGCCAGAATATATAAAATTGCAGGGCCAGGATTTCCATTCTGAGCTTCTGATGCTAAATATGCATTGAACTCTTTTTTACTTTGTCGGCGTCCATATTTTGAAGCTAAATTATGTTCACCTATTGGCGTGGTACCGTCATTAACATATTGTTTTGCTGCCGCCAACGTTGGTAAAGGGCCAAAATCTTGTTGTTGTTCACTGTTTAGAACGTACCAGCTTGAGCCGCTTTTAATTATATACCGACCATCAGATACAGAATATTGACCTGCTTGAATCCTTTTTACAGCCACCATGCCAACTCCTGACGCCTAACATTTTATATGAGGTATGCGCGTATATTTGGCAAAACGTACATGCACATGTAATAAACCGATTATTACGGGCTCATAAACTTGAACCTATTGATTAATAGGTAATCTAGCAAATTGCTACTAGGAAAACGAGCGCAGCAAGTCGACAAAGTGCGCATAGCCTCTCCCCTCCCTCAAAGCGGTGAACCTTTGCTTCATCAATTCTTAGCCAGCACTTGATCTGCCTTTCAACATAGTGGTTCCAATGGCCTGCGGCAGGCGTATGTGCAGACACTGCAGAGGCACGCTTTTGCTCTTAATAACAGAACTGCCCCTGACCGCTCCACGAAAACAAACAACATCCCAGTTTAAAGGCCAGTTCGGCATCCTTACCTCTCGTTCGAGAGCTTGATAACTCCGTTATCTCTCACCAAGCCACCGACGGCCTCAGCTGTATCTACACCGGGTTAGAAAAGCATATTCACCTCACCCATTGAGTTATCAACAAAAACGAAAGACTGAACATTCACACAAGATTCTCAGGAAACACCAATCTCCCATCGAAGTTGCCGAAGTACATTGAAGACTCTTTATAAGCCAAAGTCCGTGACGCAGACATGGACGTCGGCATAGCTTTCGCGGGGCAGGGTGCCCATATGTGCTAGCTTTCAATAACCCTTAGCCAAAGATGTCTTTAACTTTTTCTTGTGCTTTACTAATTACACCTTCATCAATACAAGACGAAACAGCCACAAGAGCGGCACCTATAAGGCCAACATCATCCGTATAGCCTAAAAAAGGAGTTAAGTCAGGAATGGCATCAATAGGAGATATGAGGTATCCGAGAGCTCCGTAGATTGCTGTTTTATGGACTAAAGTACAATCCTTATGCTCTGTGGCATAATAAAGGGTAAATGCTTTTTCTAATCCAGCCTTACCAATTGAAGTTGCATAGTTTTTACATTTATCCCAAAAGCCTTCTTCACTATAGTCTTCGTTGTTTTTTTCCTGTGCTTCTTCTAATGCAACTTTGTTTTTGAGCTCTTCTTTTTCAGAAACGGTGTCAGTTTCTGGTTTATCTTTTGAAGCCTTTAATTTATCCATAGCCTTACTAAACATCCAAAATCCCTTTTTAAAGATAAATTTATTTTCAAGGTGAATGTTGGCAAAAATTACTACATATGTCTACAAGCTCACCTTTATAGACATGCAAAACTAACAATCCTACCTAACTTACAGGAGACACCTATTCCCCATCGAAGTTGCCGAAGTACGTTGGAATAAATCTCGTGATGCCGACATGGACGTCGGCATAGCTTTCGCGGGGCAGGATGCCCCATCGGAAGCGTTAGTGATTTATCCATAAGTATGAGGATCAACAACTTCGTCGGGGGCGGCGGGGAGATCCAAGAGGGGGTTGCTGTTGACCCCTTCTTGGCCGTGTGTGAGCTGGAAGCTCACGACCTTTATCAAACGAAGTTTGATTGATAAGAACTACCTACATGCCTAGGTAAACTCTAGGCATAAAAGCCCCAGACATAAAGCCAAAAGCTACCCATCCATGGGCTTTTGGCATAAATGTTCCAGACATAAAGCCAAAAACTACCCATCCATGGGCTTTTGGCATAAATGTTCCAGACATAAAGCCAAAAGCTACCCATCCATGGGCTTTTGGCATAAAAGCCCCAGACATAAAGCCAAAAGCTGCCCATCCATGGGCTTTTGGCATAAATGTTCCAGACATAAAAAAACCTGCTTGGGTAAGCAGGTTTCAATTATTAATAAAGTCTCTAAAACTAATAATGGAATTAAACTTCCATACAGCCTTTAAGCTTGTTCATTGCATTCTTTTCCAACTGCCTGATACGTTCAGCAGACACTTGGTAAGTCGATGCTAAATCTTGCAATGTGGTCTTGTTTTCATCTAACCAACGCGCTTGAAGAATATGTTGGCTACGCTCATCAAGTGTCTTGATGGCCGATAGCAAACGCGCTTGATTATTCTGCTCCCAGTTGTCTGTTTCAACTTGAGACGCTAAATCTGATGAATGATCTTCAAGGTAATGCATAGGAGCATAATCTTGTTCGTCATCGTTATCGCTAGCCAGATCAAATGCAGGATCTTGCGCTGCCATGCGTGATTCCATTTCGGTCACGTCGGCTTTTGATACACCTAGATTTTCAGCCACCATGCCCACTTCGCTATCACTAAACCAACCTAAACGCTTTTTAGCTTTACGAAGATTAAAGAACAACTTGCGTTGTGCTTTAGTGGTGGCCACTTTTACGATGCGCCAGTTTTTAAGCACATACTCATGAATTTCAGCTTTAATCCAATGCACGGCAAACGATACCAAGCGTACGCCCACATCTGGGTCGAAACGCTTAACCGCTTTCATCAGGCCGATATTGCCTTCTTGAATCAAATCAGCCTGTGGTAACCCGTAGCCTGAGTAACCTTTTGCAACGTGTACTACAAAACGTAAGTGCGACATAATTAACTGCTTCGCAGCCTGCAAATCACCCGTTTCTTGCAGACGCTTCGCTAGCTCATATTCTTTATCAGCTTCCAACATCGGGATGTTGTGTGCTGAATGAACATAAGACTCGAGGCTTCCACTACTCTGGGGAATCATCAGTGCCATTGATTGCGTTTGTTCTGTCATTTACGCTCCTGCGACTTGCTTACAAAGGTCTTGCTAAAATCTACTTTCGAGCCGCTCATTACTGAAACGGACTGTGAACTATCGACTAATTGACAAAATATGTCAACCATCGGCGTTATCTAATATGTACGCTTATGTATCACTTATATAGTAGGTATAGAGTGAGCATACTGACTCACAAAAACCGCTTATCATACCAGTCTAGTACCCAAGCTAAATGCCATACTTAAATTCGCCAACAAAATATTACACCTAGCTATCGTTAACGCAAATGAAAAAAAGTTCATCATTTAGCCTGAGCTTTTGTTGGCTAGTTGTCAGTTAGAATAGTCTTTTATTATGACGGTTCTATTGCTCTGAGATGCTGACGCACAGAAAGATAGGAACCTAACCACCCCAAAAACGAAGCGAGTAAGACTAATTGCCCAAGTTCAGCAAAGGTGAGAGATTCCATGTGCAACGTACTGCCATATAAACCCAACAATTCCGCTAGCGCTGAGTCCAGATACCAAACCAATAAGTTAATGATAATCCACGCTAACACACCACCTATTACGCCATACCAGATCCCGGTATAAAGGAAAGGTCGCTGAATAAAGGCTTCGGTTGCACCAACCAGTTTCATCACTTCAATTTCAGTACGGCGGTTCATAATCGCTAAGCGAATCGTATTACCAATGACCAATACCACGGCTAATACTAGAAGTGCTGCGATGGCTAGTACAGTGCGCTCTAATAATTTAACGACCGCTTGCAGGCGTTCTAGCCACTCGATATCTAATCGGCCAAAGCTCACTTCGGGCTCTTGCTCAAGCTTACGCAGTAGCTCTCTCGCACCAGCTGGGCTTGAATACTTAAGACTAGGCGTTACCATTACAACGGCCGGAAGCGGGTTTGAGTCTAAATACGACAGCGCCTCACCAAAGCCTGATAAACGCTGAAACTCTTCTAACGCCTGATCACGATCTATATAGCTGACGTTACTCACCTCTGGATAAACCTTCAGGCGGGTAATTAAACTTTGAATCACGGTTTCGCTGCGACCTTCATCAATAAATAGCGATATTTCAGCAGCGCTATTCCAGGACTCGGTAATGGTCTCTGCGTTTTTCACTAATACCTGTAGTGCCGCGGGCAAGCTTAAACTCACCCCCAGTACTGCCATCGTCATCATGGACGATACCGGATTACGCCATAGTTCGCCAAGGCTGGCCATAGCATGTTGAATATGACGGATAAAAAACATCACGATTCTGCCGGAAATTGGCAGCTTGCTGCGGTTTATCTGAGGTTGCTGGCTCATCATTTATCCTCAGTTAGTGCCAAAGTTATCTTGAGTATTTAGCTCTTCGGCACCTAATACTCGCCCTTGCTTAAGCGTTAAGGTACGGTATTTCATTCGCGCAATTAAACCAAGATCATGGGTGGCGATAAGTACTGTGGTACCTGCATCGTTGAAGGTTTCAAATAGACGCAGGATATCCATCGATAATTTAGGATCTAAGTTACCCGTTGGCTCATCGGCTAATAATAGTGGCGGTTTGTTTACAATCGCGCGGGCAATGCCCACACGCTGCTGCTCACCGCCTGACAACATAATAGGATTATGTCGCTCTTTACCATATAAGCCGACCATATCCAGCGCTCCGGCTACTCGCTTACGAATTTCACCAATCGAAAAACCTTCAATGATCAAAGGTAAAGCCACGTTATCGAACACGCTTTTATTCATTAATAAATGATGGTTTTGAAAAATCATACCGATATCGCGGCGCAGATAAGGCACCTGCGAGCGGGTGACTTTAGCGATATCGTGGCCATTAATCGAAACGCGACCACCGTTAGCTCTTTCGATAACGGTGATCAGCTTGAGCAGCGTACTCTTACCAGCGCCTGAGTGACCCGTTAAAAAGGCCATCTCACCACGCTTTAGATGGAAACTCACATCCGATAGGGCTTTTTGCCCTCCGGGGTAAACTTTACTTACCTGCTCAAATCGAATCATTAATTAGATTTCTTATTAGTTGGTATTACCACATCGAGTATGCAGCTTAAATTATCTTCTATAAGCTAACGCTATTTAACGTCTTTGTCGTCTTTTGTTTGACTAAACAAAGCTTCAATAAAGTCTTTCGCATCGAAGGTACGTAGATCGTCGATCTGCTCACCCACACCGATATGACGAATTGGAATACCAAACTTGTCAGCGATCGCAAAAATAACGCCACCCTTTGCGGTGCCGTCTAGCTTACTGATAGTAATACCCGTTACGCCAACCGCCTCTTGGAATAACTGCGCCTGACTAATCGCGTTCTGACCCGTGCTTGCATCTAAGGTTAACATCACCTCGTGTGGCGCCGTTTCATCTTGCTTCTTCATCACTCGAACGACTTTCTTAAGCTCGTCCATCAAGTGTGCTTTATTCTGCAAACGGCCTGCAGTATCGGCTATCAATACGTCGACATTACGAGCGCGAGCCGCTTGTAATGCATCAAACAATACCGATGCACTGTCTGCACCTGTGTGCTGAGCGATAACCGGAATATTGTTGCGTTGACCCCAAACCTGTAGCTGCTCAACCGCTGCTGCGCGGAAAGTGTCACCTGCCGCTAACATGACCGACTTGCCTTGCGCTTGATATTGCTTAGCAAGCTTACCAATGGTGGTGGTTTTACCCACACCATTAACACCGACCATTAAGATCACAAATGGGCCATCGGCGTTTTCTGGCACTAATGGTACAGAAACCGGATCTAGCGTCTTTTGCATCTCTTCGCGCAGTAACTCATACAGCGCTTCGCCATCTTTTAGCTGCTTGCGACTCGCTTGCTCAGTTAAGTTCTTAATCAAGCGTGTCGTCGTTTCAACACCCACATCGGCAATCAATAACTGCTCTTCTAGCTCTTCAAAAAGATCGTCATCGATCTTCTTCCCGCTAAACAAACCAATAAAGCCGCTACCAATGCTTTCACTGGTTCGTTTTAAGCCACGCTTAAGGCGGGCAAATAAGCCTTCTTTTACTGGTTTAGCTTGCGGTTCTGGCTGCTGCTCTTCTGCCGCTTCTAGCTGTGCCGCTTGCTCTGCAGCAGTTTCAGCTTCAATACGCTCAGCTTCAATGCGTTCAGCTTCAATGCGTTCAGCTTCAATGCGCTCAGCTTCAATACGTGCAGCTTCAATACGTTCAGCTTCAATACGTTCAGCTTCAATGCGCTCAGCTTCAATACGTTCAGCTTCAATGCGTGTAGCTTCAATGCGTTCAGCTTCAATACGCTCAGCTTCAATGCGTGCAGCTTCAATGCGTTCAGCTTCAATGCGCTCGGCTTCAATGCGTGCAGCTTCAATGCGTGCAGCTTCAATACGTTCAGCTTCAATGCGCTCAGCTTCAATGCGTGCAGCTTCAATGCGTTCAGCTTCAATGCGTTCAGCTTCAATGCGTTCAGCTTCAATGCGTGCAGCTTCAGCTTGTGCGACTTGCTCTGCAGCAACTCTTTGAACTTCAGCTTCTGCCACGGCGGCATTTTCAGCCGCAATACGGGCAGTCTCAGCTTGAGCCACTTGCTCTGCAGCAACTCTTTGCGCTTCAGCTTCTGCCACGGCGGCATTTTCAGCCGCAATACGTGCTGACTCAGCTTGAGCCACTTGCTCTGCAGCAACTCTTTGAGCTTCAGCTTCTGCCACGGCGGCATTTTCAGCCGCAATACGGGCAGTCTCAGCTTGAGCCACTTGCTCTGCAGCAACTCTTTGAACTTCAGCTTCTGCCACGGCGGCATTTTCAGCCGCAATACGTGCAGTCTCAGCTTGAGCCACTTGCTCTGCAGCAACTCTTTGAGCTTCAGCTTCTGCCACGGCGGCATTTTCAGCCGCAATACGTGCTGACTCAGCTTGAGCCACTTGCTCTGCTGCAATACGTTCAGCTTCTGCCTGCTCTGCAGCTAGGCGAGCCTCTTCTGCAACTCTTTGCGCTTCAGCTTGTTCGGCAGCAAGACGCTCAGCTTCAACTCTTGCTAACTCAAGTTTTTCAGCTTCTTCTAATTCAAGCTTTTCAGCTTCTAATTTCGCCGCTTCTACAGCCTGCGCTTCTTCTTTAGACTTATCCTTGCGGAACCAGGAAAAAAAACCTTTCTTTGCCATGTGTTATACCGGTGCTCAAATAGCTGTACATAAATGCATTAGGGTGGAGGACGTTATATCAAAAATCAGCTTAGATTACGCAGATAAAAGCAGCAAAACCGCCATTCATACGGATTCTAACAACGGCTTTTTACCTTTTAGCTGTGCTTTGATATAAAATAACGACCTGAATTCAGACGGCATAGTCTACCACTTTCTTTCATTAGGCAAAATCACGAGGACACCATGGTCAAAAAAAGACCTTCTAGCGGTCAAGTTAGGATTATTTCAGGCCAGTGGCGCTCTCGAAAGTTGCCCATTCATGACCTTGAAGGGCTACGCCCAACCACAGATCGCGTTAGAGAAACCCTATTTAACTGGATTGCTAACGATATTCGCGGTGCACGCGTACTCGACTGCTTTGCAGGGAGTGGCGCACTGAGCCTTGAATCACTGTCGCGATACGCAAGTTACGCGAAGATTTTTGAGCTACAAGCCCAGGCTGCGAAACAGCTCGTGGCCAACTTAGCCACGCTCAAGTGCGATAACGCAGATGTGATTAAAGGTGATAGCTTAGCCTTGCTGGCGAATAAACCTAGCGAAGGATTCGATCTGGTTTTTATCGACCCACCTTTTAGAAAGTCACTCGCCGAGAAGAGTATTACGCTTATCGAGCAGCACGAATGGCTTAATGACAATGCACAGATCTACGTAGAAACAGAGAGTGAAATCGCGATGTTAACCGTACCCGCGAGCTGGAGTTTGCTAAAAGAGAAAAAAGCAGGCCAAGTGATCTATCGTTTGTATCAATACTCTGCAGTAGCACTTGAAGAAGAAATTGATAATTCAAATAACGATGCACAGGAAACGAACTAAATGAAAGTTATGTTAATTCTAGGGAAAATCGTCACCGCATTTGCTTGGTTGATGATGCTATATAACATAGCTTTCCCCTTTGAAGGTGGCATTGCAGTGGCTCTTAATATTCTGTTTGTAATGACAATATTGATGCACTGCTTTCAAACCTTCATTTTCCACAGTTTATTTAGCCAACTTTTAACACTAAGAAAAAGCGATTATCTGCAGGTATTCCTATTCGGTGTATTTAGCTTACTGCAATACCGCAAACAAGTGTTAGATAAGCAGGTTAAAGCCTAGGTTCTAGGTTCTAGGTTCTAGGTTCTAGGTTCTAGGTTCTAGGTTCTAGGTTCTAGGTTCTAGGTTCTAGCAACAGTCGAAACAACACAGGCAAAACGGCATCAGCTTTTTTGCCTTTTCCGTCTTTTCCGTCAGCATAGCGTTCCGTAAGTGACGCAGTCACGTTCCCTAGGCCGCTGGCCGATCGTCTAAGCCTTTCCTAGGACCTTTCTTCGCTTTGCATTTGTAGGTCGGCATTTATGCCGTCAGCTCGTAATGAACGGTTCGAGTAATAAATGATTAACGTATTGATGGATCAAAGCCCAACCTGCAGAAAAATCCTAGCCCGCAACTCAATAAAGGCAAACCATCTCAGGCTTATCTAGCTTTTCCGTCTTAGCTTTCCCTAGGGTCTTTATCTGCTTTTCCTAGCGCCTTGTTAGATTTTAAAAACAAAAAAGCCCCAATTAAGGGGCTTTTAGCGATTAACTTGAAGAGTTAGCAGGCTTAGCTAACTCTAGGTTTGCTGGCGTATTATCCCTTAGGATAAACGTGAGCAACACCTTTGTGACAGTCTACACAAGTCTTACGCTTGTCTTCAGCTTTCTTGAAGTTGTTAGCGTGCATTCTCTTCGCCATCTTGCTCATAGCTTCAGGCTGGTCCTCGTAGATACGAGTGTGACAGTGTCTACAGTTAGCAGAGTCATTGCCTTTGAAATACTTAAGCGCTAGGTCAGCCTGCTCTTTACGGTTTGCATCCAACCACTCTTGAGTGTTGAAACCGTCAATCGTTAGGTAACCGTATAGATCTTTAGATACGATGATCTTCTTCACTAGGTACTTAACTGGGTTGTGTGGAAGGTGACAATCTTGACATTGTACCGTAACACCCGCGCTATTACCGCCGTGAGGTGAAGCAAGAACTTCTGCTTTCAACGAATGGTTGCTGTGACAGCTCATACAGAATTCATCTGTACTTGTAGCATGTAACGTTTGCTGTGTAGCAAAATAGCCTACAACACCGACAACTACACCGATAACTAGCAAGGCTAGAATCGAATATTTTGCGCTAGGTTTAAATAGTGCTCGCCAGTTCATCACTCTTCTCCGAATATTTAATTTTTATATCGATGTAAGTTAACTTCATCGCTATTTATGCCTTCCAGTATAAACTAGATCCTACTCATTGATCTGGAACTAAAAGTGCAAAATGAGACATGGCTCTAACTCTGTTTTCTGAGCCCTCAATTGCTCACATTATATGCACATTTACTAAAGCTACTCTAAAGCCTTGATTGCCGCAAGGTTAATAGGCTATCAAGCTGATATTTGAGCAGTATAAATTCTTTAGTTTGAAAATCTTTTAGATGTAAAAGGAGGCATGCCATACATCTAAAATCAAAAAAATTATGAATAATGAAACTTTATCTATAAAACCTAGGTCTTCTAATTACATCAACTTGATTTGGTCACATTAAGGTTAGCATGCGTAAGCAAATTGTATATTTAGCATTTTTCATCTCACTGGTAGGGCAGTTTATCTTGTCTCCAGCGATGGCGATGCCAAAATTTTTGCATGCTAGCTCACACGTCTATCAACCACACGTCTCCGAAAATAATCAGCCCCAAGCTTCACTCATACCCACAGCAGTACTCATAGCTGAAAGTTTTCGACTGCCCCATATTGCGGACTCGCAGATTAGCTGTGATTCAACAGCACCAAATTTAGACCTAGATGGTTTAGGCGATTTTAGCTTAGTTGAGATTGATTGTGACGCCCTATGCGAGCTGTTAGGGGCGGATAACTGTGTATCCCACTATGTATCGGCTCCAGGCATTATGGAGCAAGAACAATTTACCACTAGCGCCCAAAGTTCTACGGCCAGTGTACAAACGGTTTTTTGGTCTTTACAGACTGCTGAGTTGTCGCCCATCAATTCCCCTCCCATCAGTCTTTAAGCTTTATCTCAACTTAATCCATATTGAGCGCCTAGCAATACAGCGCTTAGCATTACAGAAATATTGCGCCTTTGCTGTCACACATTATTGATAGCTGGCCAGTAGCGCACTGTCTCATATCATGTTGGCTTTAACTGGTAATGATTTTTAGAACGCTCATTTGAGCCAAAACAATTACCCCCTGCATCGATTGCAGAAACACTCTTTGAAGCCGAAGAGATATTCGCATTAATAACGACTTAATTTAGTTTGGAGTTTATTATGAAAAAGTTTATTGCTGTTATCGCACTATCACTCACCAGTTTCATCTCTTCTGCTGCATCGGTGTCCTTTCCTGAGTCTATAGAAGTACTCGCTGTTAACGGACTAAGTAAAGTCGATAGCCGCTACCTAGAGCTCGACAATGGTCCCAATCTGATCGAGGTTCAATATCGTGATCTTTTTGATATCAACGCCGAAGATTCTAACTGGGTTAAATCAGAGCAGCTTTATCTATACATTGATTTTAATAGCGGGGCTAATTACGAGGCGCTCACTCCGAGCATTTTGTCTGAAGCAGATGCTTATCAATTTATCGATAATCCGACCATTCAATTAACTGACAGTATGGGAGGACAGCAACAAGTCAGTCTAATGACTCATGGTCAACTTATGACAAAGTTACTACTATCAAAACAATAGGATATTCACGCTATAACTTATAGAGATGGCACATTGAACAGATAAAATTGTGAAGTTTATCAATGTGCCACATAATTCCTATGATAGACTTATCGCAACTTATTGTTTGGATACATCATGCTTAGCATATTCCGTCGACATACATTACTAGCCCTAACGCTACTCGCTTTGCTGAGTCAGCTAGTGCTATCTAATGGATCCTTGATGGTACCCAGTGCGATGGCTGGTGATATGCAAATGATGAGTATGCAAGACGGAACTGAATGTCATCAAGTTCAAATGGATGAAGGGGCTCATTGCTGCGATTCTGAAGAACAAATGCAAATGCTTCCCGGCAATTCAAAAGATTGTTGCAACGGCAATGGATCATGTCAGAGCGACTGCAACCATTGCTTGGTTATTTCAGTAACAGGTACCCTGCTTAGTGCGTCACCTTGGCCAGGTTTCACCACTTCCGAAATTGTAACGGCCACTCCAATGCCTCATTTCCACTCTATTTCATTGCCACAAGATTTAAGACCTCCAATCGCTTAAACAGAGGCTATACGTCTCTTCGTATACATCTGTTCGCGGATCAGAAACCGTTATTAATCTTAATCAGCAATTATTTTAGCCGTTAATTGTTCTGTTGCTTATGCTAAGCACAGCCATTCGGCCATCTCTATGATGGAGTAGAATTATGAAAACCCTTATAAGTTTAGCCTTATCTGCCTTGTTAATGTTGTCTTGGACAGGCACTGCGTCAGCAAATGAGCATCATCACGGTGCACATAAAAACCAACATGCAGTACAAAACCAAGCTTATGCTTGCCCAATGCACCCAGAAGTAACTGGTACGAAAGGTGATTCTTGCCCTAAGTGCGGTATGGATTTAGAAGTCACAAAAACGGCAGCTAAAGCCCATAACCAAAACTGTGATTCTTGCCCTAATAAAGAGTCGTGCCCTAATAAAGCTAAAAAACACCAGAAACATATGAGCAAACATACCCATGCATGCCCAATGAACCCAGCTATTACAGGTCAAGCAGGCGATAGCTGCCCTAAGTGTGGTATGGATTTAGAACCTGTCGCTACTGGCGATAAAGCGACTAAATCAGCTCACACGCATCACTAATCATTAGGGTGGAGATAAGGCATTATGAGTTTATTTAAGATAAAGAAAATACGCCAAACTGCCGTTTGTGCATTAAGTCTAATGATGGCATCGACCCCACTCATCGGATTTAGCCAAACAGCAGAAACAGCCAATAGACAACACACTCAAGCTCACCAGCATGAGTCTAATCAAGATGGAGCAGAGTATTACTGCCCCATGCACCCAGAGGTGACCAGCCATGAGCCCGGTCGCTGCCCAGAATGCAAAATGTTCCTCGTTAAAGATGAAGAGCAAAGTGACCACTTAGCTGACGGTAGCCAACATGCTAAGGCTGCAGTCGAAAACTATTACTGCCCTATGCACCCTGACGTGACCAGTCATGAGCCCGGTCGCTGCCCGGAATGCAAAATGTTCCTCGTTAAAGATGAAGAGCAAAGTGACCACTTAGCTGACGGTAGCCAACATGCTAAGGCTCCAGTCGCAAACTATTACTGCCCTATGCACCCTGACGTGACCAGCCATGAGCCCGGTCGCTGCCCAGAATGTAAAATGTTCTTGGTGAAGGAAGAGGAAGAAGAAACTCAAATAGATGAGCATGCGGGTCATAACCATGCTGCGCAGCCAGCCGAGTCGACTCCGCAATCTAACGCAGAAAAAATACTTAACCAGCCCAAGCCAACACTTATGCCTGCGGCGCAAACTAACAACGATGGCAACATCAAATATGTTTGCCCCATGCATCCCCATGTGGTTTCTGATGTACCAGGCACTTGCCCAATATGCGGTATGGATCTTGAAAAAATCACCGTCGGCGGCGTCGCTGAAGAGGTGGTTGTTGGCGTATCTGGTGGTATGCAACAAGCGCTCGGTATGCGCAGTGAGAAAGTCACTAAGGGCACACTTTGGAAACTGGTTAAAACCATTGGCACAGTTGAGTACAACGAAAACGCGATCGGCCATAGCCACACCCGCGTTAACGGCTGGATTGAAACCTTGATGGTGCACAATGTCGGTCAGCGAGTTAAAAAGGGGCAGTTACTGTACGAGCTATATTCTCCGGAATTAATCAATGCTCAAGACGATTATATGCAAGCGGTCGACTACCTTAAACACGATAAGAGTCGAGGCCAAGATCTACTGCGTAAGGCCCGTTTACGCCTGGAGTTATTAGGCGTAAGTTCCAATACGATTAAACAGCTAGAACGCACCCGTAAAACCATCTATCGCGTGCCATTTTATGCAGAGCAAGATGGCTTTATTAGCAAGTTAACCGTTCGCCATGGCATGTATGTTCAGCCCGGTGATACCTTGTTTGAAATCGTCGACTTAAGCAGTGTATGGGTCATCGCCGATGTATTTGAAAATGAGCAAAGCTGGTTAGAACAAGGCCGACCTGTGGAGGTCACCTCTGCCGCTCAAGGACTTTTCGATATCGAGTCAAACATTGACTACATCTATCCCGAACTCGACCCCGTCTCGCGGGCGATGCGAGTCAGAATAGAGTTAGACAACCCAAACAAATTACTCAAACCGGGTACCTTAGTTGACGTAAAACTCTTTGGTGGCCCAAAGCGAGAAGTGCTGTCGATCCCAACTGAAGCACTCATACTCACCGGTCGTGAAAACCGCGTGGTAGTGCAACGTGATGATAACCGCTTCGCCTCAGTTCCGGTCAAAGTGGGCATGATAGCCCAAGGCAAGGCTGAGATTATCGAAGGTCTACAGGCTGGTGATAAAGTGATTGTCTCTGGTCAATTCTTATTGGATTCTGAAGCCAGTATCCAAGGGAGTTTACAGCGCTTAAGTGGCAGCAACAGTGGCAGCGATAGCAAGGCTGCTAGCGATCCACACGCAAACCATTAATCGGAGGCTATCTATGTTAGAAAGAATTATTAGCGCCTCGATTAAACAGCGGGCGATGGTGTTAGTGCTTACTGCGGTGATAGCCTTAATCGGTTATCAAGCGATGCGCATAACACCGCTAGATGCACTACCTGACTTGTCTGATGTGCAGGTTATCGTAAAAACATCTTATCCGGGACAAGCACCACAGCTCGTTGAAGATCAGATCACTTACCCGTTATCGACAGCCATGCTGGCGGTACCGGGCGCGAAAACCGTTCGCGGCTTTTCCATGTTTGGTGACTCCTACGTCTATATCATTTTTGAAGATGGTACCGACATCTATTGGGCGCGCTCGCGGGTTTTAGAATACCTATCACAGACCCAAGGACAGCTGCCAGATAGCGTTACACCAACCTTAGGGCCCGATGCTTCAGGTGTCGGCTGGGTGTTCCAATACGCCTTGGTTGACCGTAAAGGCAAACACGACTTAGCCCAGCTGCGATCCTTGCAGGATTGGTTTTTAAAGTTAGAGCTGCAAAGCGTGGCTGGCGTATCAGAAGTGGCCACGATTGGTGGCATGGAGCAGTCCTATCAGATCATTGTCGACCCACATAAATTAGCCCTGTATCAAATTGATTTAATGACGGTAAAAAATGCCCTCGATAACTCCAATAGCTCCACTGGTGGCTCTGTTATCGAAATGGCTGAAGCCGAATACATGATCACCTCATCGGGTTACCGCCAAACCTTGGCAGATTTTGAGGAGATCCCACTAGGGATCGTGTCAGAATCAGGCACACCCGTACTGATGAAAGACGTGGCGCAGCTGCGCACCGGTCCTGCTGCACGTCGCGGTATTGCCGAGCTTAACGGTGAAGGCGAAGTCGTGGGGGGCATTGTGGTAATGCGTTACGGCGAAAATGCCCTCGCGACCATCAATAATGTTAAAAACAAGCTCAAAGAAGTAGAGAACGGACTCCCCGATGGCGTTGAGTTAGTGATCACTTACGATCGTTCTGAACTCATTCTCAACTCGGTCGATAACCTCATGCACAAGGTGCTAGAGGAGATGCTCGTTGTCGGTGTCATCTGCTTGATCTTCTTACTGCATGCTCGCTCGACCTTAGTGGCGATAATCTCACTACCCATATCGATTCTAATCAGCTTTATCGTGATGAATATTATTGGCGTTAACGCCAACATCATGAGTTTAGGCGGTATCGCCATCGCTATCGGCGCCGTGGTAGATGCTGCCATCGTCATGGTCGAAAACACTCATAAACATCTGGAGCACTATCGAGAAAAGCATAACGGTGCAACGCCCACAGGTGAGGCTCACTGGGAGTTAGTGCGCAAAGCCTCGGTGGAGGTTGGCCCGGCACTGTTTTTTAGTCTACTGATCATTACCTTAAGCTTTGTTCCGGTATTTGCCCTGGAAGCGCAAGAAGGTCGCTTATTCCACCCGCTAGCCTTTACTAAGACGTTTGCTATGGCTGCGAGTGCGATATTGGCGATTACCTTAATTCCGGTATTGATGGGCTATTTCGTTCGCGGAAAAATTCCCGATGAACGTAAAAACCCGATCAGTCGATTCCTCATTGCGATTTATGAGCCCGCGTTACGCTTGGTGTTACGCTTTCCTAAAGTCACCATTTTGCTAGCGATGCTCGCCTTAGCAAGCGCTGCCTATCCGATGAGTAAAATGGGCAGTGAGTTTATGCCAGAGCTTGAAGAGGGTGATTTGCTCTACATGCCAACAACCCTACCCAGTGTCAGTGCTGGTAAGGCAGCAGAGATCTTGCAGCAAACCGATAGACTGATTAAGACCGTACCCGAAGTGAAGCGAGTATTTGGTAAAGTGGGACGCGCCATGACAGCAACGGATCCAGCCCCTTTAACCATGCTTGAAACCACCATCATGCTTAATCCTCGTGATACTTGGCGTGATGGTATGACCCTTGAAGGGATCATTGCTGAACTCCAAAAAACGGTGAAAGTGCCGGGAATGACCAATGCCTGGGTACAGCCAATCAAGACCCGTATCGATATGCTTTCAACCGGTGTGCGAACGCCTGTGGGCATAAAGATATCTGGCGCAGATATCGATGAGCTGCAGCGCATTGGTACTGAGATTGAAGCGGTAGTCAGTCAATTGCCTGGCACTGCATCGGCATTTGCTCAGCGCACCAGTGGTGGTCGTTATATTGATATAGAGCCCGATCTAAAAAATGCAGCGCGTTACGGAATGACCTTAAAAGACATTCAAGACGTAGTGCAGATGGCCATTGGCGGTATGCAAGTCGGTCAATCGATTCAAGGCCAAGAGCGCTACCCTATCAATATCCGCTATCCAAGGGAGCTACGCGATAGCATTGAAAAGCTCGAAGACCTGCCTGTATTAACCAAAACAGGTAAGTAC
The DNA here is from genome assembly GCF_052977325.1 of Shewanella sp. 0m-6. Lineage (NCBI taxonomy): Bacteria > Pseudomonadati > Pseudomonadota > Gammaproteobacteria > Alteromonadales > Shewanellaceae > Shewanella > Shewanella sp. 0m-6. The sequence continues at coordinate 203,848 of NZ_JBRIMD010000001.1, read as the reverse complement.
TTACCACTGGGCAACCTTGCTAGTATCACCATTAGCGACGGTGCGCCTATGCTTGCCAGTGAAAACGGCCGCTTAATTAGCTGGGTATTTGTCGATTTGAAAGATATCTCTATCGGCGAATACATAACAACAGCAAGGGCCGCACTGGATGAGCAGATAAGCTTACCACCGCGTTATAGCTATAGCTTTGCTGGCCAATATGAATATATGCAACGCGTTGAAGCCAAGATGCAACTCGTGGTGCCGCTGATGTTAGCGGTCATATTTATGTTATTGATGATGACCTTTAGCTCATTTACTCAAGCTTCGGTGATCATGTTAAGCCTTCCGTTCTCACTCGTAGGTAGTGCATGGTTATTATACTTTTTGAACTTTAACTTCTCTGTCGCTGTATCGGTGGGAATGATCGCGCTTGCTGGTGTTGCTGCCGAGTTTGGCGTGGTGATGCAGGTGTATTTAAATAACAGCATCAAGGATCGTAAAGAGGCTGGGCAATACAATAAGCGCAGTGACTTATGCGAGGCGCTTATTCATGGTGCGGTCATGCGTATTCGCCCTAAAGCGATGACAGTAGCCACAATCTTCTTTGGATTGCTGCCCATCATGTGGGGCAGTGGTACGGGGAACGAAGTGATGCAAAAAATTGCCGCGCCTATGGTTGGCGGTATGGTTACCGCCCCCTTGCTGTCGCTGTTTGTTATCCCTGCGATCTACTTACTGGTGTACGGCCGCTCTTTAGCTAAAGACCAAACTAACGAATAAGTTAAAGAGTTAGGGAGCCATACATAAACAGGGTAGCAAATTGCTACCCTGTTACTTTTAGTTGCTGCTGATTGCTGTTAGTTATTTTAGTTATTAATGCTAATTTCCCATTCGCAGTTCAATAATCGAAAAAAAACCACCGCTTGGATCGTTAATCACAGCAAAACGACCCACATTAGCAATATCGGTTGGTGCCACGCAGACTTTACCGCCGAGTTGCTCGACTTTGGCGGCTTTGTCATCACAGCTATCAACGGTGAAGTACAACATCCAATGGGCGGGCATGTCCCCCCACTGTGCAGTCATCGCCATCATGCCGCCCACATCTTGGGCGCCGACTTGCCACTCGGTATAGTCCATGCCTTCCATATTTTCCGTTCTGGAACCCCAGCCAAAAATATGCGGATAAAACTTTTTAGCTAGCTCAGGATCGCGACAAGCAAGCTCGACCCAGCACAAGGTATTAGGCTCTGCCGCTCGCTTGGCGCCGATATGATTTTTAGCTTGCCAAATAGCAAACCTTGCACCTTCTGGATCTTGAATGATTGCCATACGCCCGGCTTCGCCCACATCATGGGGACCAATAATCAAGGTGCCACCTGCCCCAGCAACATCAACGAGGGTAGAGTCGAGATTTTCAACCGCAAAGTACACAGTCCATTGTGTTGTATCACCGTTAGCAATCATCTCTTCGGGCAACTGGTACATGGCGCCAATATCATCGCCATCGATTGCCAACATGCTATAAGTACCTTGTGGAATGGGCATATCGATAATTTCCCAGCCAAATAGACCGCTATAAAACGACTTGCTGCTATTGATATCCAAAGAGGCTAACTCAACCCAACAGGGCTGCCCTTGAAAATACTGGTCAACGTTCATCACTTTTGTCCTTCTTAGCTCAATCCTTTGAGTTAAGACCGATTTTGCCAGGCTGTCCAACTAACGGCACTAATTAGCGAGTAACGACGACATTACATAGGGGAATGAAACTCAAGTTTTAATGGATCAACTATAATCTAGATCCCGTCATTATCATGGAGGATTGGCAGTGCTAGTATTAGAGCGGAGCTTGCGCTATCTCCTCGTCCCAATTGTCATCACTTTTCTCTATATAGTGGTCACACAGCAATTAGCCTTCGTATGGCAAGAGTGGTTACCCAGAGCCAACGAACTGCCCTATTATTTGCTGTGTATTTCTGCGCTGCTAGCACTGCAGTTTAATTGCTGCCGTCTCAGCTATCTGTCTTTACTGCTACTGATTTACTACTCTATTGAGTCAAACGCCTCATGGAGCCCCGAACTTGCGCTGCTTAATCGACAACAAACCCTCCTTGTTGGTACTTTAATTATTACGTTTTTCGCTATCATTAAGGACAAACCACTATTTTCATTATATTTTTTTAAAGTAGTTCTTGGGGTTGGACTATGTTTTATTTTAACCCTGGCATGGAGTGCGATTATCACTTCTCTAGGCTCTTTCAGTACTAAGCCACTGGTTAACATACTTATGTCTGCCTATCTCCCCATCGGGATCGCATGCCTAGTGCTTTCTGTTTTCACCGTTTGGCGTGCGACTGGCGTCGATTCGGCCATTATGGTCACGCTATTTATCTGGTTGTTTCACTTCTACTTACCCAATGAACTCCCGCTGTCCATCCTGCTATCCATATTGGCCATCACATACTTAATCTCCCTCCTGGTTAGGAGTTATGATTTGGTTTATCGGGATGAGTTAACCGGGGTGGGCTCCCGTCGAGCACTTAATACGATGGCGGCATCACTGAGTAAACATTACAGCCTCGCCATGGTCGATATTGATCACTTTAAAAAATTTAATGACACCTATGGCCATGATGTCGGTGATCAAGTATTGCGCTTGGTCGCAATGAAACTGAGCCAGGTAAAAGGAGGCGGTAAAGTCTTTCGCTATGGCGGAGAGGAGTTCACCATTGTTTTTGCCAATAAAGATATCGAACTCGTATTGCCTCATTTAGAAGCTATCAAGCAAAAAATCAGTCACTACAATATTGTACTGCGGAATCATAAACGTAAGACCAAGACAAAATCAGATAGGGAAACCAATAACAATCAACATCCTGTAGTGAATATAACCGTCTCTATTGGGGTTGCCCAGCAGTGTGGCGACACCTCATTTGAGCTCACCTTAAAGCAAGCTGATACTGCACTTTATAAAGCGAAAAATAATGGTCGTAATCAGGTATTTACTTAACCATATATTTTCGATATCAGCATAACCCCAAGCCGATGACTTGGGGTTAAACCGAATTGATATGCAAGTTAAATAGAGTAGAAGTAGTAGATTTGTGACTTCATTCTTATCACGATACCGCGGATAACATCTAAAAAGGCTAAGAACTCTATCGGTTTCGTACCAGAGATCCACGCCAAGCCCACCGAACCAACGGGGATATCGTAATCTCCTGTTTCGGTCAGTTTGAGTCTGACAAAGTGATGCTTATTATTTAGGTTTTGCCCTGTGGTTTGCCTAACATTGTCATCTAAAGCAACCAAACGACCTTGGGCTTCCCCTGTCGCCTCTACAATGCCCTCGACTTCGGCGCTAAATATCTTGCCTGGGTAAACCGCTGAAGCAAACTCAGCGAGCTGACCAACTTTAACATTACGAATAGCCTGATGATTTACCCGCATCAACACATACTTTTCATTAGTGTACATCTGCATACGTGGTGCGACACCAATGTACTGGCCCTCACGCATAATAAAGTTAGTCACGTAACCATCGGCTGGAGCATAGATCTTGGTGTTATCTAGATTCCACTGCGCCTGAGCGACATATTCACTTTCACTATCTAGATCTGACTGACGGCTCAGCACTGCTAGACGAGATTTTTCGATATTTAGCAGCGCTGTATGCTCTGCCATCTGCGCCTTTTCAATTTGGGTTGCGTAAGTATTTACCTGTGCCTGAGCCAGATCGACCGCTGTTTGTTGCTCATCCAGCAAACTCTTAGTGACGGTATCTGGTACGACTCGGTTCTGCTCAATATAGCGCGCTAAAGTTTTTTGCTTCCACGCTAAATCTTTAGTGGCTGCCTTAAGCTGATTTTTAGTGATGCTGACATCGGCAATGGCGACCTCGTGTTGCTTTAATGCCAATTTGACATCTTCTTTCGCCAGCGAAAGCCCTACGTTTGCGCTTTCTTTCGCGACTAACGCCATATTTAACCCAATTTTGTACGGCTCAGCATCTAAGTCATAGACCAGCTGCCCCTCTTTTACCTGCTGATTAGGCTGCACATAGATATTGTCAACGTTGCCTCTTATCTGCGAGTTGGCTGGGCGCAACTGAATATGGGGCGATTGCACCAAAGAACCACCCGAGAGATCCATCGGGGTATAATTGAGTAACCCCACCCATACAAACATCAGCCAGCCCGTCCCTCCTAAATAGGCAAAAGCCTTACTGTAGGTGTTCCATGGCATACCGACTAGGCGCAGTAGATAAATAAACAGTGCCCATACCGCTAATCCCTCAAGCATTCGTTTGCTCCTCTTTGGCAGTCATATCAACCTGCTCTGTCACCGATTCTTTCTCGCGCCACACATCTCTAATTCGGCGCAGCGCTTTTTCACCGTCGACAAAAGCGATGATGACCGCAATAACCCATACCCAATGCCAAATAAAACCTATCCAGGTAAGCGCGGTAATCAATCCTATTTGGTGATGTTGCTCCTATGCGCTTTATTAATTGGCATGTCATGAATTTTCCAAAATCCAAATGCAGCAGCCGCTACCGTAAGCACCATGACCACTGCAGCAACACTATGCAGCGCGGTATCAACTCCTGAATCAACGAATGGCATGCTGAACAAGCTCATAAAAAAACCTCAAAAAGTGTTTTGGCTGCGTAGTTTGCCTTTTCTTTGCCTCACCACAAGATGAAGTACACTTATATATCATTTTACGTCACTTTATGATTCAATTAGGTCATTAGTCTCCTTGGGTATTCACTATGTTGCTTAATACGGCCTTTATCCGCTCTTGCTATATCGCTTCGGTGTTAAAGGGCGTTGAGGCTCATTATGGCGTGACGCCAGCCGATTTAGGGATCCCGGCGCTGCTGCTTCAAGACAGAATGACGCTGATCCCTTTTACGCAAGTGTCGAAGTGGTTTGAACAAATAGAGAGCCTGACTGCTGAAGCGGGTTTTATGATGAAAATTCAGCAACACCTGACTTTAGAAGGGTTAGAAGTTCCCGGGAATTGGTTTTTAAGCGCCCCCGATCTTGCGATCTCATTTCGGCGTATCAACCATGGAGTTTGTTGCTTTCAGTCTGGTGCGAGCTATTACGCTCAGCAGTCGGGGAAAATTTTAAAGTGGTGTTACTGCAATCCTTTTGTCAAAGGTAAAGCCCGATCTCACGACTCTCTACGAGTGGCTTTGACCCTGTTTAACGCCATCAAAAACTATGTTGGCGATAATTATAGCCCACGTAAAGTGCGCCTGAGTGGCTCTCCAATTCAACATGCTGAGATTGAGGCGCTATTTGGTTGCCCAGTCACTTGGAACGCGCCACAAACTGAGATCTGGCTAGGCATTGATCAGCTGTTAATGTCTACCGACGACTACAGCTATATACCTGAACCTCCTACGGCGTCGATTCCGCTGTATCAGCTAGAAAACTATTTAAATATGCCTCAGCCTACAGACACGCCTAAGGTTCTCTACGAGATGGTCAATTATTCACGTTATTATGGCTTACCCAGCGTGGATACGGTGGCCAACCTTTTCAATATTTCGCGCCAACAAATGCAAAGACGATTGCAAAAACTCGGCTTCACTTTTACCTATCTATCTGGCTATATTCTGTGTAATCAGGCGATAAAATATATGCTGGAAGGCATGGATATTGCTGAGATAGCGAGCCGACTCGGTTATGCCAACACCCATAGTTTTAGCCGGTCATTCGCTCGTTTTCGCCGTCAAACACCTACCCAGTATCTGCATAAGCTAAATCTCAAGAAGAAAAGCTAAAAAGCAAAAAGCCTCTGTAACAGAGGCCTTTGATATAGGTCGATTCAATAGCAATAAATCTAGCCGTAAACGGGTAACACTCCAGCCATAGCCAGTAAGTGACAAGCACCTGTCACCAAACCAAATATAATCACCAGTATGATTAAAGGTGTACCGCCAGGGACGGTAAAGCTGTCACTGCCCGCAAACATCTTACGTGACTTATAGGCCATCATAGCCGGCACTATCGCCGCCCAAATAGTGGCTGCCAGCGCTGCAAAACCAATCGCAACCAAGAAACCGTTCGGGAATAAAATACCCATGATTGTTGGTGGAATAAAGGTTATCGCCGCAGTTTTTAAGCGCCCACTACGTGACTCATCAAAGCCAAAAAGATCGGCTAAGTAATCAAATAAACCTAAGGTTACCCCTAAGAAAGATGACGCAACGGCCAAATTAGCAAATAGGCTCAACATGGTGTTTAACCAACTACTGGCCATCACTTCAGATAAGGCACCAACCAGCACGCCCATATTGCCGCCCTGAGCGATAATGTCGATAAATTGGCTACGCGGGATATTACCCATGGTCGCCATTAACCAGCAACTATAAATAACAAGCGCAATAAAGGTACCAATAAACAGTGCCTTGATAATTGTTTTTGGCTCTTTACCGTAATACTTAACTAGACTGGGTACGTTACCGTGATAACCAAAACTCGCTAGTCCAAAAGGCAGCGCAGCGAGTAGATACGGCGCGTAACTTTGCTCGCCATCAGGCATAAACAGCTTTGTGGTATCGATATCGATCAGCAGATTACCTACCGCAAGGAAGAAGGTAATAATCATCCCGCCCAGCATCACAGTGGTGATCCTATCGACCGCTTTGGTACTGATAATCACGATGCTTGCCAATACTGCGGCAAACACTAAACCTGCAACACTTTGCGGCAAATTAATGCCGAGCCCTGCAAGGCTATGGTTCACAATGGAACCGCCACCGCTGATATAAGCATAAGTCAAAATATAGAGGACAAATGCTATCGACAGGCCGTTAACGATACGCCAAAACTGGCCTAAGGTGGTTTTAGTTAACGTATCGAAACTCGCTCCGGGTTCAAAGTGCAGGTTAGTTTCGAGCAACATCAAGCCCGACACCAGCATGCAAAACCAGATCCCGACTAGCATCAGCATCGAATAACCAAACCACATGCCCGCGCCAACAACTGGTAACGAGAACATACCAGCGCCAACCGTGGTGCCAGCAATGATCATGGCTCCACCTAGCAGCGACTTACCTGCAGCCTTATTTTTAGCTGCATTCATATGATTTGCCATTAAGCAATCTGCTCCGCATGCACACTATCTACGATAGTTTGTCGTACAGATGAACGTAACAACAAGTTAGCCGTCTCTTTTATACGTTTGATATCACTACACCCTTCGCTATCAGCTAGGTACCCTAGCTCTTTTAATTTGACGCTCAGCGTAGCGTATAACTTCTTATCATAAAATTCTGGTGCAGTAATACCGTGAAGTGCGCCTAATCTTTGTGCCAAGCGGTGACTGTCTTTCTCAAGCTCTGAACGCTCCATATTCGGCTTAACTTCAAGTAAGTTAAACAAAATTGCATAACGTTGCATGGTTTCACTGACAGTGCCTGACAAGAGTAGCAACTGGTTGATACTGCTATCCACAACAGCAAAACTCTCCGTTTCAACAACCAAGCCTTGAGCCACGAAGATATCGAGGATCTGGTTAGCGTACTGAGTAGGATCTGTAATCCCCATAAACAGCTCAGCTTCAAGCAGCGGATAGAAGTCATTAACGATACTGATGACATCTTCACGACGACAGCTCTCTTTACGCAGCAAACAGGCAGCGATTAAAGAAGGGACAACCATAAGGTGAATGATGTTGTTGCGATAGTAAGTCATGGTAATCGCAATGCTTTGATCGATTGAAATGATATCGCCTAGCGGATCGCTTTCAATCTGCAGCTTTTTAAGCTCTAAACCTTGAGACACCAAGTCATTACCAGTCCCTTGAGGCACTGAAGTATATTCAGTATATGGTCGCTCTTTTAGCAAGGTTAAATACAAGTCTAACTGCTTCTCTAACTGAGTTCGCTCTAAGGCATTTTGTTCAGAAGCGAGCAACACCATACTGGTTAACGTCACTGAGCTCACCGCTGCAGCATCGTTAATATTGGTCATTACCTGATTTGCCAAAGTATTCACCACAGGCGTTAACCAGGTTGGCTTTTGATCGGGATCTTTTGCAATATCATCGCGCCAGCTAGGCGCCTGTTCATTCAAGAAGTTATGTAAGGTAATTGGCTTACCGAAATTCACATAACCTTGACCAAAATTACCTAACTTACGAATAGCACCAAAAATCTGCCAAACGGATTCTTTCTTTTTCTTTTTACCACTCAATTCTTTGTGATAAGTCGCCACTTCCATTACATGGTCATAGCCAAGGTATACAGGCACTAGCGTCACAGGGCGCTCAACACCGCGCAGCACACTGTTAAGTGTCATCGCGATCATGCCCGTCTTAGGTGCAAGCAAGCGACCGGTACGCGAGCGACCCCCTTCAGTGAAATATTCTACCGAGTAACCCTTAGCAAATAACTGATCTAGATATTCACGGAACACGGCAGTGTAGAGCTTATTACCACCGAAACTACGACGAATAAAGAAGGCACCGCCACGGCGAAATGCAGGGCCTGCAGGCCAGAAGTTAAGGTTAATACCGGCAGCAATATGCGGCGGTACCATACCTTGATAATAGAGGATATAAGACAGCAGTAAGTAGTCCATATGACTACGATGACACGGGACATAAACAATTTCATGACCATCGTGATGCAACTGCCTGACCTGCTCAGCACCCTTAATATTGATGCCTTTATAAAGCTTGTTCCACAGCCAGGTTAAGAAGCGCTCGGCAATACGCACTAAGCTATCGGAGTAATCTGCAGCCACTTCATCTAGATACTCCATCGCCTTAGCGCGTGCTTCTGCTTCAGAGATTTTCTTACTTGCCGCTTCCTCTTTAATCGCTTTAGTAATCGAATCGGATTTAAGTAAAGCGTGGAATAGCGCCTGACGCTTAGGCAGCTGAGGACCCGTCATCACTTTACGCTGACGCTCGAAGTGCGCTCGCGCGACACGAGCAAGTTTTTGGGCAATACGTTTATCAGTGCCGTGCTCATCCGCCATATAACGTAATGAAACGGCATTAGAAAACTGTACAAAGTTATGACGGCCTAAAAATAAAATCATTAGGCACTTGCGTAACCAGGTCGGGTTTTGACGCTCAAGAACCGCAGCGCGCATAGTGTCGTCTTCTTTACCTGGAGTACGTCCCCAATAAAGACTGACTGGCACTAATTGAATGTCTAACTCGCGGTTCTGCTTATGAACGCTGAGTAACCTTTTGAAGCTATCAATGTACTGCTCTCCGCCTTCACGCTGACCAAAAAGAGGCTTGCCTCCTTCTAGACAAACAACTCTAGGCGATCGGATACCATTGACCTCCAAGTCCTCATAAGGGCTTGGTAAGCCGAGTTTAGCCGTCATTTCGCTAAGCGCTGCAATGTCACTGACAGATTCAGTTTTCATTACATAGGCTAGGGGCTTGCTCGGATCGAGATTGAGATCGTCAAATGGATCGTGAGGCACCACGACAGTGTGAACGAGTTTACGCTGCAACCAGCGTAAAGATTTGAACCAAAGAGAGTCTTGTTTGGACATATTTATATGCAATGTTAGTCGCTTCTAATAAGCCGCTAGAATACCAGATATTTAAATAGTTTGCGCTATTCTCTTATCCCAGCGACGAATCAAAGCTGTATATTTATAGAACAATGACTTACAGCAATAATCCCGCATAACAGACTAATAATTAAGCATTAAATTGTATTCACTCTGGTTTAACCACAGAACACACCAAAGACCGAATAACATACGATTTAACTTATCGTTAGCTTAAGGCCGAACGTCGGCTTTAAAAATACCAAGCAAGCTGCGCGTAAAGGGATAACTCGAAGCTAAAATACTGACCAGTCGCTAATTTAAGCCCACCATACTCAGTACCATTAGCGCCGATAGGCAAAGAAAGCGCCGAGGTAAAACGCACATCATCGCTGACACTATGTTGACTCAGTAACTGATATAAAGCTGAGTTGTCTGACATATTATAAAACAGGTTTTGCGATACAGACCAAAGGGGACTCATCTCGATATAAAGCCGGCTCGCAAGGTAATCTTGCGCCAAATTATACAGTTCACCCCGCTGAACTCTGGCCACCAGCTCAGGATGCAACCTAAGTGACTCTGGGCTGTAATCTCCATCACTAATGCCAAGACCATTGTAGAAATACTCTACGGTTCCAGTCATATTGTTATCAAATCCAACCCAAGAATAACTCACATTACTGACTAAAGAGAGATAACTCTCATCGCCCCAGGTGGCAACAATATCCGTTGCCCAAATCGCCCCCCCTAAGCTGATGGCGCTAGCGAAAGCCGCAACGGTATCCTCATAGTGTTCGGCTAACAAAAGGTCATACTCATGAACATAATTAATAAAGCCGTGATATTTAACGGCGGCAGTCGCGACATCAAAAGTGACCTCAGAACGATTATTTCGACGAATCACATAGGCCGCCTGCAAGTCGCTGCCATCTTGCAGCAAATGCTGGCCATACAAGATGTCATCGCCAGTTTTATACTCCTTATCAAGTGCGGTCGGGTCGAATGGGTTTACAAAATCCATAGGATTAAAAAACTGACCATTACCCCAGGTAATCGCCTGACGGCCAAACTTAACCACATTGTTATTGGTTTGATAACCCACCAAGGCCCTATCTAAACGTTGAACCATCGCAAAATCGCGATGCTCAGCGAGGGGAGCGGTGAGATTGAAGAGTCGTTGATCATCATTAATAATCGAACTAAGACTGAGATAGTTATTCACCCATGTGGAAGTTTGGTAGCGGCGCTCTCCATAGCCGGCAAGCAACTGATAATCGGCTTCGACTAACCAGCCAGATTGCCATTTGCTGCCAAGGTGATAACGAAACTGCGCGGTTTGATTGACCTGAGTCTGGCCATAGAGTTGCTGATAAACACTTTTGTGAGTAAAAGCATAGCCGTCTAGCTCATACTTAAGGTGCCCATGATGTTCAATTTCTGCAGCGGCCAGAGGAAGCAAGCAATCGCCAAGCCCCACAAGAAAGATAACAGCAGTGAGCTTTTGCCAAAAAACGATGTTAAATATCCGCCTGCTGTCATCTATGTTCGCCATAAGCTCTGCTCAACTGGCTGAGTCGGTGACAATTTGGCCATCAACCATATGGATATGACGTCGGCAATAATCAAATACCTGCGCATCATGGGTGGCTATCAAAAAAGTAATCCCGTGCTGCTGATTCAGTTGGGTGAATAACTCCAATAGCTGCGCCGATGTTTTAGTATCCAAATTAGCCGTTGGCTCGTCAGCTAAGATCAATACAGGCTTGGAGGCAATTGCGCGCGCGACTGCCACCCTTTGCTGCTGACCACCAGAAAGTTGCGCAGGCCGGCGACTCTCAAGCCCCGTTAAGCCCACCTCTTCAAGAATGTCCTGACTGCGCAGTTTGCGATCTCTTGCTGCGACACCTTGTAACTGCATAACAAATTCTACGTTTTCCTGTACGGTTAACACAGGAATAAGGTTATAAGCCTGAAAAACAAAGCCAATCCGCTGCAAACGTACATCCGCACGCTCCGCCTTTGTCAATCCGGTAATCTCAACATCACCCACATAAATCGTCCCGCTATTGGGCTCATCAAGACCACCAATGGCATTGAGCAAAGTGGTTTTTCCAGAACCGGACGGGCCAGACAACACCGTCATCTCACCTTGTTGAATCGTTAACGAAACATGATTTAACCCATAGATTGTTTGATCACCCTGCTGGAATGTTTTGACCAGATCCTTACAAACGATATTACTCATGGATTACCTTCTTATTGCCCCATTCACTATCACTAAGCAGCGGTATTAATCGATTCAATAGGATTCGCATTGGCCGCTTTAATTGCAGGCCACAAACTGGTGATAATCCCAAGCACAATGACAATAATATTAGCCGCAATAACATCTTGGCGATAAATCACTGGATATAACGTCGTATCCATACCTGCCATCGCCAATCCATCGGCGATAGAAGATAGGTCGATCCCCGCTGACAACGCACGGGTCGTGGCCAGTGCTAATGTATCTCCAATCACTAAACCTATAATCAACAACAGCAGCGCCTCTATAACAATCATAAAAATCACAGCCTTGGACTGTAATCCTAACGCCATAATTAAGCCTATCTCTTGCTGACGTTCAAATATCGACATCAACAAGGTGTTGGCTAAGCCAAAACCCAACACAGTAAATACGATGACAATAAAAATAAGGATATAGCTATTCATCAAATCGGATATTGCTGCAAGGTAACCGTTAAGTTCACGCCAAGTTTCAACTTCATACTGGTTATCGACCACGCCTTTAAGACGCTCGGCCACTTGCTGTAAAGGCTGTTTACCATCGGTAAAAACTGCGATTTCGGTGACTTTATCAGGCATATTTAGCAAGTTCTGCATAAAGCCCTTGCCAGCATAGATAGTGGCAAGCTCTTCTTGCTCTGTCGGTTTACTGTAGATCCCAACAATGCGTACTCCCGACTCTGCAATGTCATTATCAATATCTTGTAAGGTAATCACCACCCGCTTATTAAGCTCGGTTTTAAGCCGCACAGCCATTTTCTCACCGATGACAATGCCGTTATCCTCGCCATCTTTAAGCATTCTTCCCGCCACTAAATCAAGTTCATTAACGGTAAAAAGCTCTTGCTGCGGTTCAAACGCAATCACCTCAGAGCCCAAGGTGACCCGTTCACTGGCAATAATCACAGGGGAGCGTACTCTAGCAGCCCATTGGCTAATCCATTGTTGATTGAGCTGATTTAATAACGCTCCTGAGGGTTCAACAATATGATTAATGACATTTTGATCATTAAGAAAATCGACTTGGTGAATTTGAATTTCGCCGGGCAGGTTATTTAATGACGTCTGGTTCATGCCATCAACCATGCCACGCAAAAAAGCCGAAACCACTATCATCGACCACACACCAAAGCTAATCGCCAACAGCAAAATAAGGGTACGCCTGCCATTGCGCCAAAGGTTGCGCCACGCCAAGACAAATAGAACAGAATTAACCATGTTATTTACCCTGCATCGCACTAATGGGTTCCAGCCCTAGGGTTTTAAACGCCGGATATATAGCAACCAGCACAGAACCAATACACACAACGACGGGCCCTGCCAGCACCGAAAGCGGCGATAACAACGGATAAATACGATCCCCAATGCCAAATTGCGCCCCAATATCTCCCATGCCCGGAAGGGTTATACCGACCAGACTAAAGTATGCCGCAAGCAGCGCACCGAGTAACATTCCTATCATCCCCATCATCAATGTTTCAATAATCACTTGGGTAAATAGCCTGCTCGGTTTTGAGCCTATCGCTAGCATGATGCCAAACTCTTTTGTACGCTCTAATACCGCCATGAGCTGAGTATTCATCACCCCTAGTATCACCAATAACACCAACACGGCATACATGATGATAGCGCTCGATAAGTCCGCCTCAATCCCTTGCTTTATACCGGGGTTAAGCTGCTGCCAGTTATGAACGGTTAACTTAGCCTCCGTGTGTACCAGAGTCGCCAACAAGCTTTGCAATTGTTCTTGGTACAAGCTCACCTTTGACATAGAGGGAGCGTTGATACTCACAATCGACACTTGATTAGGCATGGCAAATATTCGTTGAAAAGTGGCCATTGAGATTTGTGCGCTACTGCGGTCTACCTCATTAATCCCGGTTTTAAAAACACCGACGACTGCCAACACATCCGCGGCAAATCCGCCCTCCATGGTAGAGCCCATAACCGTTAATTCATCACCGACTTTGACCTGTAAGTTTTTGGCCAGACGCTCACCCAATACGATTTGCCGCTGATCTGTGGCCATAAGGTAATGGCCACTAATAATTTGCTGAGGAATAATCGAAGCTAAGCGCTCCTTATCCGGCATCACGCCATTAACTAACATGCCAACACTACGCTGATCACTGGCCGCCAACAAAAAACCGTGACTACGTGGGATAACGTCGAGCGCAGGGAACTGCTGCTCAATTTTTGTAATCAACTCATTGCTATCAATAATACGTTTACGCAGTTCTGGACTATCAAGGTATCCCTGCTGATTAATCTGCAATTGGCTCGAAAAAATACGCAAAGTATTTTCAATCATCATCGGATAAGTACCAGCCTGTATGGTGATCATCAATACCAGCAAGGTATTACAAAAAATCATCGCACCAATGGTGAGCCATGTACGACGTTTATGCTGCCACAGGCTTCGCCAAGCCAACAAAATTTGCGTACTCATCAACGTGGATTTCTTAAGTTAGACAGGGTGAACATATAGCCGGGTAACGTAATATCAAACTGAACATTTTTGTTGCGTATTTCAGTCCACTCACCGCTTTTTTCAACCTGCGCCATACGACAACGCATCGCGACATGTCTCGCGCCAACAGGCTTTATATCGCCACAATCCATAGCCTTAACCAGTTGATTGTCTTGGTCCCAATACTCTTGACGCAGCATCACCCAGTCATCACGGAGTCGAGTCACCTGCTTGCCCCACACCACAGGAGCGGATTCATGAGGGATCGATTCAATGGTGTACACTTGATGCCCATCAACCTCTTCTGTCTGCAATAACTGATGGGAATAATCATCGAGTAGCTCAGTGGTGCGACTGACATCTTTGTTTGAAAAATCACTGCCCATCCAGCTTTGATTCATCATGGATGATGGAACCTTGATAACTCGATTAATTTTGGGCGAGTAACTCCACATCTGTTTATCATTGATAAGAAAAGCATTGCCCGCATCAACTTTAGGCTCAATGACCCGAACTAAAGATTGTTTATCACCCTCTGTCCAGGCTTGTACCGTCATAGAGCGCTGCCAGTCAGGCCGATGGATCACCATGGTTAATTCACTCGAAGATGTCAGCCCACGCCAATTCTCCATCGCTTTTTGAATCATCTGTTGTGCGGCGTCTTGATTAGAGAGTTGAACGGAGAGTTGACTAGCGTCTTGATTAGAAAGCAGAGCAGTGCTTTTGGCAGGGTTAAGCTGATCATAAATAAGAGAAGAGGCAAGAGCTGAGGCCGTCAGAACAGTAGATAACATCACACCAACCGCTAGCCCCAATACCATCCACTTCAGGCGAATTAAGGCCGTGATGTTGTTACAAGTATCACTCATAACTTTGCGCTCGATTAATTAATTAGAGTAATAACAGTGTAGTTCAAAAAACCGAATGCTTTTGCTAGGTTAAGTAATAATGAAGCAAGGAGTTACATGTGATTTTTGTGCCAAAAAGTAAGTTGTTTCAAACTGAAACACTCACTGTGTAATAAACCCTTGGGCTTTCAACACCACAATCCCATTCTTTCGCAATGTAACAGTTACCCCTGCTGGATTTTTTAAGTTTGGAACTCCCTCTAATGCAAAATAAATAAGTTAAGCGCATAAATCCGGACAGCATATTCGTACTATCCCGGATAAGGTGAAACTATACGCAAAAGAACTCGAAGACATTAACGTGAGCCTGCAACTAGCATTTAAGCCGCTGGCTTCTGCTGGGATCTACATAGGTGAAATTAGCCCCCTAGTGTCACTAGGATGATCGGCACTGTTCTCACTTCATCCGTATCTGAATTAACAATGGGAGCTGTTGGGGCGCAGTAATCGATGAAGAGCTTTTCGCCTGGCGCATACTGCTTCTTAAGCCAGCGAGTGTAGTATTCCTCCCACTGTAGACGTTTGGTGATGGTCCCTTGATAACCGTTTTATCCCTGAATCGGAGATCGGATTACTCCGAAACCTGCATCCCTCTGTAGTAGCAGGTTAATAATTAAAATTTAGTTTTTCATAAAAAAGTCTCATTAATTTTCACCTCATTTCACACAAAAAAACACCACACCCTGTTCTCACCTAAGTTACTGATTCACAGAGACCAAAGCACACCATACAACAACCCTGTTCTCAAGCGCGCCCAATGAAACTCTGTTTTTCTTTGTTTAACAAATACTTATACACTCCAAATGTGACTAGCCCTTCTTTTTTTTGTTACAAAACTCTGCAACAATCGCGACACGCGTTAACGAAAGTTAGCGACATTATTACAAGAATGGGGTTGATATATGAAATATGTAATAAAGCTGTCGGCGGTTTCGCCATCGAATTCTCCACCTACCTGAGCAGTTAACAGTTTTAGATATTACGAATAAACATTTTTAATTTTGAGCTTGGCCTTCAATCAAAGGCTGACAAATTACTAATCGGAAGTAACAGCAATGTTAAATAAATCAACAATTGCAATCGCTATCGTCACTATGTTTAGTGCTGGTTCAGTGAACGCTGTAATGTTAGATGGTGACAGTCAAGGTGACCACGTTCGCTTATATGGCGAAGTGGGCGTAGGTGGGCATTTTGATACTCATGCAGATTATAACCACGATGAGTTCTACGATACCAAGGGCTATGTAGATGATAGCTTCGCAACTTTGGGCGTAGCGGGTCAACGTGAACAATTCACTTATCGTCTTGAACTGGACTACCAACGCCGTAACTGGCTTGGCGGCGACGGTGAGTTCGAGTTGGCCATCGACAAGTTGTACGTAGGCTACCTATTAACCGAACAGCAGTGGATCGAGCTCGGCTTGACCGATACTGCATTCGACGATTACGACCACTTCGGTGATTTCACCTTTAACAAGTCCATTGAAACCGGTGAAGCCGGTGACCAAGAGAATACCGTTAAGTACCAAGCCAAGTTCGAACATCTTATTGTCGGTGCTTCCTACTCATATGACGGTGAACACAAAAGTGGTGCCCTACAAGGTGACATCATTAACGGATATGCAGGCTGGATGTCAGATCTGCTATCTGTCGTGGTTGGCTTAGAAACGCGCGGCGGCTCCAATGGCGTCAGTAAATATGGTGAGCAGCAACAGATAGGTTTGGGTGTTCGCCTTAAACTAATGCCAGAGTTCTCTATTGGTTTCAATGGCTTTCTAGAAGATGAAGACTTATCTACACGTAAGAGTGGTGACGTACACCTAGATTATCAGACCTTCCGCAACAAGGGGGCAACGGTAAGTGCCAAGTATGACCTGAATGAACATTGGGAATTCATCGGCTCCGTAAATCACGAAGAATACGAAGGCTGGGATCTGATCAGTCCTAACTACGACTACTCTGAGCTGCCACCTGAGTACGGAAAAGAGCGTCAGTGGGCCAGCTTAGGTTTCAACTATCGCCCTGCCCGCGACATCGTGCTGTCTGTAGAAGGCCGAGTTGGCGAAGCCCCTGAAGCAGCCTACGCCTACGCGCGTATGTACTTTTAGTCCGTATCGAATCCAATTGTATAGAGTCTACTATGAAGAAAAGTTTCCTATCGCTGGCCATTGCCAGCACCATCAGCATGGGCGCCTTCGCTGGCGTTGAAGACCTGCTGATCACCGAAATGACCCAAAGTTCCGATGCCAATGTGGGCTCGGTTGAGATCACTAATACAGGCTCTGATGCCTTTACCTTTACCGCTGACATTACTGCATACCAACGTTCTAGCGGCAAGTACGACAACGAGTTACTTAACGCTGATGCTAAGCCGCTATTGACAGGTCAGACGCTTGCT
Organism: Shewanella sp. 0m-6; assembly: GCF_052977325.1. Lineage (NCBI taxonomy): Bacteria > Pseudomonadati > Pseudomonadota > Gammaproteobacteria > Alteromonadales > Shewanellaceae > Shewanella > Shewanella sp. 0m-6. The sequence goes on along the minus strand of NZ_JBRIMD010000001.1, from coordinate 186,261 downwards.
CCTGGTGCCTCTCTAGTGCTTGTCAACAGTCGAGCTTCCGAAGAGTTTCGTAATGCCATTGCGACTCAAGGTGGCAGCGTTGTTATCTCCACATATGATGCCAGTAATAAGTACAACAACCTGTTCATGACCAGTGATGACGGTTTTTTCCTAAAAAATGGCGATATTGTTATCGATCGTGTCGGAGCTGAAAACGACACGAGCAAGTGGGCTCCGAACACAACTCTGCGTCGTAAAAAAGATGCTGATGGTAACAATCCCACTCAATCTGGTACCTTCGACGCGACTCAATGGCAAAACATTTTGCCGATGAGGACTGACGATTTAGGTAAATCCGAGCTGCCAGCAGCGGATGCTGATGACATCATGGATATCTTCACTTGTCCAACGGATATGAATGAAATTAAGTCTCCTAGTGAAGTTCAGGGCACAGGTTTTACCTCGCCTCTGATTGCTGATGGTGAAACCGAATCAGCTGAAAAAGTTGCCGTAGAGGGCATCATCTCAGCTAAGGTGTCTATCCCTAATGAGGGTTTCTATCTTCGCAATCTTGCCTCTGACAACAACCCTGAGACTTCCGATGGTATCTTCGTTAGCTCTAGTGCTGCCGGTGATCTCAAAGTGGGTCAAACCATTTGTATCGGCAGTAAAGTGGCGGAGTACCAAGGCCAGACTCAAATGTCAGCTGATACGGCATTTAGCTGGAACGTTACTGATACTGACATCCTAACTGAGCCTACCGATATTCAGGTAATTAGCTCTGATAACGGCTCTTTCGATAAGACGTTGGAGCGTTACGAAGGTATGCTGGTCAATCTGCCTACAGATCTGGACCCTAGTACTCCTAGCGATGAAGCCAAAGAGGATATGCGTATCACTCGCAGCTTTAGCTACAACTACCTGTCGTCTCCTAACGGTCGCAACAACATAGTGGCAGCTTATAAGCGTCCTAACTTGCAGCCCAACCACTTGTATGTTGCAGGAAGCCCTGAATCTAAAGCAGCTTATGAGCAAAACAATGACTATCGTTTAGTTATTGAAAGTGCCACTAAGTCCAATGGCACCGAGTTGCCTTATTACGCTGGTTTTAACAGTGACCCACACACCAACTACATCCGTATCGACGATAGTCTCGTTAACGCGCAGGGTGTGATCAGCCAATACGAAACTGAGTTGATCCCAGGGACTGATAAGTATGATCAGGACTACAGCCTGACTATAACCAACCAGTTGACTAGTGATAACTTTATTCACAACTTACCACGTACAGAGACACCTGATCTGCAAGACACTGTGGCAGACGATGATTTTGCTATCCGTATTTCTAGTCAGAACCTGTTTAACTTTTTTAACTCTCCTTTCGGTGGCGACAACAACAACTTTGGTCAGAGCCGAGGCGCAGATAGCTACGATGAATACATTAACCAGCGAACCAAGCTGGTAGAAATTATTCGTGCTCAGGATGCCGATGTAATGGCCCTGATGGAGATTGAAAACAACGGTTTTGGCGATGCGAGTGCCATTGCTGAGATTGTGAACCAGGTCAATATCCAATATGTGGATGAGAGACCCCAGGATTACAATGGTCCTAACTCCACCGAAAACCGTTATGTATTTGTTGGTTTTGACAACAATGGCAATCAAATGCTGGATAACCTTGACGCCATTGGTTCTGACGCCATTGCTACAGGTATCATATATCGCCCAAGCAAGATGAGCATTGAGCGCACTCGCGTTATCCCAATGCCTCAACAGAAAGCGCCTACCATAGTGAACGACTTAGGTGAGGTGATCAAAGATCAGAATAAGGAAATTCTAGAGAACGGTCAGAACTACCACCGTGACGCCCTGGTTGTAACCTTTATTGTTAACCAAACAGGCAAGCGCTTAACGCTAGCTGTAAATCACCTTAAGTCAAAAGGCTCTACTTGTTGGGAAGAATGGCAAGGTGTTGAGTTTGGTAATGCTACAACCTGGAACAACCGTACAGCCCCAGATCTGGACTACCAAGGGTCTTGTGCAGAGTTCCGCGTAGCCGGTGCCGTGCACCTAGGTGAAGAGATGGAAGACGTTCTTGGCGATAAGATCATCCTTGGTGATTTGAACGCCTACGGTAAAGAAGATCCTGTATTAGTTCTTACCGAGAACCCACGCAACAAGACGATCGTTACCGCTAGCCACACTTTCCTTGGACCTAAGCCTCAGTTTAACGAAGATGGCTCACCAGTCACCATCACTAAAACTTATGGCTACATAGATATCGTCGGTGAAAAGCTCAAGGAGAAAGGAGAGACGCCTTGGAGTTACTCTTTCAGTGACGAAATAGGCTCGCTTGATCACATCTTGATCTCACCGTCTCTGAAAGACCGCGTGATTGATGCCACTGACTGGCATGTTAATGCTGCAGAGACCGGTCTGTATGACTACCAAAACCGCTTTAAAGGTACCATCGACGGTACTGGAACGCATAAGTTCTACAAAGAGGACATCTATCGCGCGTCGGATCACGATCCTGCACTGATTACCCTTAGCTATAAGCCTGGTGATACGGATCCTAACGTACCTCTGAACCTGCCAAAACTAAGAAAGCTAATCAAGGTTCCTTACCAGATCCCTGCGGGTATTTCGACTCAAGTTGGCGATGTCGCAACCGTCAGTATGAGTCCTGATGATGATGAACAGCGTTTAGATTTGAGCCAAATGGTTCTGCCTAATGTGGTGCTTTCTAATGACACAACAGCTTTGGTAAATTTCGAGGTCTTTGGTGCGCCATCTGCTATCTACAACGTTTCCGTAAGCCTACAGCGTGACGGAAAACTTGTAGCTGGGTCTGAGCAATCTTTCCTAGCGAAGGTATCTAACCGCGACTCCTTGATTGCTGACATTGTAGAAGAAGAAAGCGATAACACTGGTGGTGACGGTAGTGCTGGTAGCACTGGTTTCATCAGCTTGTTATCCCTATTCGGGCTGGCAGCTATGCGCCGTCGTCTTCGCAAATAAGCGTTGCTCTCGACAATGAAGCGCCTGCTTTCGGGCAGTGCGCTTCCCATCAAGGATTCAAAAAGAGATACGATTATGAGAATTAAAATGAATGCAGTTGCTGCGGCCACTGCTATGGTTTTGGGCACCCTGTCCACAGCCGCCAATGCAAATTTGGTTATTACTGAGTACGTTGAGGGTAGCAGCAATAACAAAGCGCTGGAGATCTCCAATGTAGGTAGTAGCAGCATCGATCTGGATGCCAACACTTACAAGCTAAACCTTTACTTCAACGGCAAAACTACAGTTGGAAAGACTGAAACGCTGAGTGGCACATTGGATGCGGGTAAAAGCATTGTTTACCACAACTCTAGTGCTGCTGATGACTTTAAGGTCGGCACAGCATCAGAGATTACCTGGTTTAATGGCGATGATGCCGTTGTGTTGACCAAGGATGATGCAGTGATCGATCGCTTTGGCAAGTTGGGCGAAGATCCTGGCTCTGCTTGGACTGATCCAAATAACGCCGATTTCTCCAGTGCTAATAAGACTCTGCGTCGCAAAGCCAGTGTTACCACAGGTGATACCGATGCTGCCGCGGCCTTCCCAAGTGGTGACCAGTGGGCAGTGTTTGATACTGACACTTCTGATGGTCTGGGCTGCACCGGTGAAAGCGCTTGTAGCTCTGAAGCCACTCCAGGCTTACTGTTGCTTACCGAATACATCGAAGGCAGCAGCAACAACAAAGCTATTGAAATCTCCAACGTAGGTGGCACAGCCATCGATTTGGATGCCAATGTTTACAAGTTGACTCTATTTGGCAATGGTAAGACAGAGCCTGGTAATACAGAGACCTTAACTGGCACTCTGGATCCGGGCAAGAGCCTTGTGTTCCACAACGCTGGTTCCGCCGATGAGTTTAAAATAGGCAACGCTTCTACCGTGACCTACTTCAACGGTGACGATGCCCTAGTATTGACCAAAGATGATGTGGTTATCGATCGCTTCGGTAAGCTCGGTGAAGACCCTGGCTCTGCTTGGACTGATCCAAACGACGCAAATTTCTCCACTGCGAATAAGACGCTGCGTCGTAAAGCCAGTGTCACTGCAGGAGATACTGTTGCCGAAGCTGACTTCCCTAGTGCTAACAATCAGTGGGCTGTATTCGATGTCGATACCTCTGACGGCCTTGGTTGTGCTGGTGAGAGTGCCTGTGACGGTTCAGTAACGCCTCCAGAACCAGAGCCAGAAACAGGCCCTTGCACCAACTGCGAGACGCTAACTCCGGTTGCCGACCCTACTACGTTCAATGGTGAGATCTATTACTCAGATGTATTAAGTGGTGATTTTGCCCATGCAGATGAGCTTAAGAATGCGCTGTCGATCATTATAGCCAAAGATCACAAGTATCTGACCTATAAGCAGGTTTGGAGCACACTAACCCACGCTGACCAAGATCCTGATAACGATAAAAATGTTATTGAAATCTACACCGGTGCTTCTATTTCTAAGTACGACAACCAGACTAGTGGTAGCGGTGCGGGCAAGTGGAATCGTGAGCACGTTTGGGCCAAGAGCCATGGTTTCCCTAGCGACTCGCAGTGGGGCTACACCGATGCTCATCACCTGCGTCCTTCAGATCCTGGCATCAACACAGCACGAAGCAACAATGACTTTGGTGCGTGTATGGATACTGGTGAAGAGGTGATGTTCAACGGTATGGGTACTGGTAACTACCTCGACAAAGCTACCGACTGCTGGGAACCTCGTGATGAGGTGAAAGGCGATGTCGCTCGTATGATCATGTATATGGATACTCGATATCAGGGTACTGATACCGCTACAACGAATATGCCTGATCTAGTCGTAGTCGATCGGCTAACGACTACTGCCGAGGATAGCGAACCGCTCATCGGCACGCTTTGTACTCTGTATGCATGGAACAAGTTAGATGCTGTTGATACCTACGAGCAGAACCGTAACAACCAGGTATACAAATACCAGGGCAACCGTAACCCCTTCATTGACCGCCCTGAGTTAGTGCAGCAAGTGTATGGTGCAACCTGTGGTGACGATCCAAACCCAGGTTTGGTAGTCGAAGGTGATATTGTTACTCCTGAGAGTGTCACTGAAGGGTCTGCATACACCATAGATGCCTCTGCAATCAACGCTGGCGAAGGTGTTACTCTTACTTACAAGTGGGAGCAGATTGTTGATGAAGAGAAGATGGTTGTTGGCGACATGGCTATATTGTCTCTGACTGCGCCAATGATTAAAGCCGACGAGACTTTGAACTTTACGGTGACCATCAGCGACGGCACGTTGGAAACAACCAAAGCTGTTAGCCTGATCGTGACTAACGTGCCTCTAACTTTAGATGTAACGTTTGCAGGCAACACGCAGCTGACTGAAGGTGATAAAACTTCCATCACAGCGACGGTTACAGATGCTCCAGAAGGGACTAGCTATAGCTGGAAGCAGGTATCTGGAAACACGGCAGTGTTTACCGCTTCAGGTCTGACACTTGATGTGACTTCACCTAGCGTCGATATTGATCAAGTGCTTGTGTTCGAGCTTACGGCAACGGTTGACGAAGAAAGCTTCGTTAAGTCTGTTAGCATTGAGGTGAAAAACACCGAAGAACCTGGTTGGACTAAGCCTGATGGGGCGGGTAGTTTAGGTGGTTTTATTACTTTGCTGCTACCGCTAATGTGGTGGCGTCGCCGCCAAGGCTAATCATCAGTTAAGCCTATAAAAAGCAGCACCGGGATCGCTCTGGGTGCTGCTTTTTTTAACTGTACAGACGTTGTCTACATCTCGCCTTGTGCGCGTTGCTCTCAGAATGAGAAATCAGCTATTAGGGCAAATGACAACGCTTATCTGAATAATATTGAAGGATTATTATGAATACTTCACTCCGTCCTTCTAGCCTACTTCTTACCGGCTCAGCTATCGCTCTAACGTTAACATTGAGCGGCTGTGGTAAGGAAAAGGTGGAAGAGGCGCCTAAGACGACAGCATCTATCGCCTGTCAAGCCGCTGGTGATGACTGTAAGCGCTTCACCTTGCTCCATACCAATGATCACCACGGCCGTTTTTGGCAAGGCTCTAGAGGTGAGTATGGTATGGCCGCGCGAAAAACCATTCTCGACCAAATTCGTAAAGAGGTCACCGAGCAAGGTGGGGAAACGTTACTGCTCTCAGGTGGCGATATTAACACTGGCGTACCTGAGTCTGATCTTCAAGACGCCGAGCCAGATTTTATCGGCATGAACCACCTTGGATATGACGCCATGGCCGTGGGTAACCATGAGTTTGATAATCCATCGACGGTGATGGATAAGCAGAGAGGCTGGTCAAAGTTCCCGTGGTTATCGGCCAACATCTATCGCCAAGTCGATGGTGAATGGCAACGCTACTTCGAACCCTACAAGCTATTCGAGGTTCAAGGCTTGAAGCTAGCCGTAGTCGGCCTGACTACCGAGCATACCGCTGAGATAGGTAATCCAGAATTCGTTGAAGATCTAAAATTCACTTCAGCACAAGCTGAGGCAAAAAATATTTTGGCAGAGCTTGAGCAGAAGCATCAACCGGATCTTGTTTTTGGTCTCACCCATATGGGTCACTATGAAAATGGTAAACATGGAAGTAACGCGCCCGGTGATGTTGCTCTTGCCAAAAGCCTAAAGCCTGGCCAGATCCAAGCAATCATTGGCGGACATTCACAGTTGCCTGTGTGTATGGAAGGGGACACTGGTGAGTACGTAGAAGATTATGGTCGAGATGAGCCTTGTAGGCCTGATCGTCAAAATGGCACTTGGATCATGCAAGCCTACGAGTGGGGAAAGTTCGTTGGTCGCGCCGATTTTGAATACTATGGTGGTAAGCTACACTTGGCAAACTACGAGTTAGTACCAGTGAATACAGAAACCAAGTTTGGTTCCTACTATCCGCCTCATATGCTAACGCCTAAGGATAAGGAAACCCTCGAACTGCTTCGGCCCTATCAGCGTAAGGGGCAGCTGAAGTTGAGAGAACAGATTGGTGTTGCAAAGGCGGACTTCATTGGTAAGCGTAAGATTGTTCGTTACCAAGCTACGCCTCTGGGGGTGATGATTGCGCACGCTCAAACTCAGCTTCCTATCCCCGCAGATTTTGGGATCATAAACTCAGGTGGTATTCGAGCCACCATAAAGAAAGGGCCCATTCGCTATCGTGATGTGCTTAAGGTGCAGCCTTTTTCCAACAGCGTGACTGTAACCGAGATGAATGGAGCCGAACTAAAGAAGTATTTGTCTAGGGTTGCGCTTAAGACTCGAGGCTCTGGAGGCTTTGCCCATTTTAGCGGTATCAAGATGACCGTTGACTGTAAAGCTAAAGATGTCGATATCAGAACTGTTGGTGATAAGCCCTTCAAGCTAACAGATAAATATCGATTTACCCTCCCTAGCTATAACGCTGCGGGCGGTAATAAGTATCCCAAGTTAAAGGAAAAGGCGAGAGATACCGGCTTTATTGATGCAGATATGCTTTATCAATTCATCAAAAAGCATGACACGCTCGATCCTGCCAATTATGACAGAGCGAAAGATGTTCGCTATATCAACTCCAGAAGTTCTGATGGCTGCGGCGGTTAATCTTAGCAGTTAATAAGGTTAATCAGCTGGCACCTTAGATCTCGAAACAGAGCCCAACCTTTGATTGGGCTCTGTTTTTAAGGTATGTGTTCGGCAAACTACACCTAGCCTTTTTGTACATACCAAGGTCTTCAGCAAGTATAAAGTAGAGCAAATGCCTTGTTGCTTACCACTCCCTTCTTCTCGTTCGAGCTTTGGTAGCTGTCAGGTAAAAGTGCAAGGAAATAAAGTTGAACCAACAGCGGGCGCAAGAGGCTCAATTGCGCGGACTTATTTGTCTATGGAACAAACGCACCCGAGATACTAAATGAGTAGGCAACAAAGTCAGCTAATGAACGCTTGAGATAAAGAGATACCTTCAGGCGCTACCCAATAACGAGTTTCACATCGCTGGATTTATTTCATTTGAAACTGGATCCCACAAAAATGTGGGATCCAGTTTCAAGTGAAATTCCCCCTAATATGAAATCAATAAGTTAAGGGGCGAAATCCAGATAGGTATATCGGCTTGATCCGGGATAATGTGAAATTTACCACCAGAAATCCAGCCAAAATGAAACTCTCAATTTCAGCGAATTACAGGCCTCATTTAGAGGTAGTGCGGATCCGCATACAGGGTGGTATGGGTGCTGGAGGCTAGATACCCCCGGCTACCCGATTATGCATTTTTTGCTATTCCCATTATAACTTTCATAGTGCCTTTTTCACTTGTTAGAGAAAACGCCTCTGAAGCACGAACAACAGAAAGGCCTACCTTTGAATATGCATCAGTAATTATTTCATTGGTAAAGCCGAAATCATCTTCTCCATTGCTTCGCTTCCAATCCCATTGGATAAAAGTACCGCCTTCTTTTAGAAGAAGCTTAAGATCAGATAACGTTTTCTCGTAATCTGGCACAAAAGCACAAACGGATGACGCAACAATTAAATCAAAACCTGACTCAAAAATAGGATTGTTATTGATCGAGTTTCTTGAAATTTCGCATGATAGTGAGTTTACATTATGAATATTTTTATTCTTTAAAACTTTAATCATCTTTGGTGAGGAATCAATTGCAACAACTGAAGATGCAACATGAGCTATTTTTTCAGTTAGTTGGCCAGTTCCACACCCAAAGTCTAAAACATTTAAACCATCTAAACTTATGAATTTACACAGCGAATCAAAGGCCTTATTAGAATACTCGATTACATCTGAATTTGAATCCCAGCCATCTGCGTAATCATCCCAACTATCACTCATTATATTTTCCTATACTCGAAACGGTTCACGACTGCATAACGCCCTGCTAATAAGTGAACCATGTGCTGGCGGGCGATTTGTTCAGCAAATGGCATGACAGCCTTGGTGAGTCTGGATTTAGCTGCTTGTTATAAGCACACTACTCAATACTCATCTGTATGATTAACAACTCTATGTTTTCGTTTGAATCATTAACCAATCCATGCTCACCAAAAGGAGGGTTTTTAATCATGTCTCCTTTTTTAACTCTATATTCTTGATCTGCAATAGTCATTGTTCCGCTACCTTCAAGAATGATATACATCTCTTCATTGTTACCGTGTTTGTGATAACCAACAGTAGAATTTGGCGGTATAATTTGCCTATCAATAAAATCACATCCGCTGATAAAATCTGATTTACCCCAAATTTCATACAACTCTACAGCACCTTTTCCATCATGTGCTGAATGCTGAATTTGTTTCTCTGTCTCTAGAAAGTTGCGGATCATCTGAAAACTTCCTTGTGCTTATAACGTCTTAGTATTTGTGCGTTGCGCTGTTTGCAAGGCACAAATCGCTTGTTGGACTTAGTCGATGCTGAATCCAGATTAATTGGTATGCTTTATGCTATAGGGATTTGCTTTTTTTGATGCTGGCTCTGGGCTGTAGAGCAGGTTTTATCAATTGATATCTAGTAGAAGGTAAGTTTTTCATTGAAATTCCGTTGTCATTGTTGTGCTCCTTCGCATTTCTTTAAGTCTAACTGATCCAATGTAGGTTATACACTCGATTGAATATTTTTTAGGCCCCGCGCAGCGGCTTAGTTCAACATTTGTATAGTGTGCATGCGCGTATATTTGGCAAAAAGCGCATGCATATTTAATAAACCTACTATTTAATTTTTGTTGAAGAAAAGCTATTGATTTATCTGCACTCTACAAAAGTATTACTGGATAAACGCGCACAGAAATGAGCAAAGTGAGTATTGATGTTGAATCGAAAGTAATTCGTGATTATTGCTTATCGATTCGTAAAAGTAGGCCAACAGACTCTTCACTGTTCTTTCCTGCTTATTGCCTGTAGCTAATAAAGGGGCATGAACAGTTTAGGCAACGAGGAAGGATTCCTTCCTAGCTGGTTGCACGTAATGGGCATAAATGAGCTAAGACTAATTTATATATTCACTCAAAAATCCCCTTCCCATCGAATTCTCATCCGGAGGCCTTATCTAAATTTATAAGTGCTGATGTCCAGCAAAATATTAGTTAATTTCAGACGCTGTCCAATAACGAGTTTCACATCGCTGGATTTATTTCATTTGAAACTGGATCCCACAAAAAACAATATAACTGGTTATTACTTGCACTCAAAAAAATACTGTATATACTAACAGTTACTGTATAGAAAGACAGGGTTAACCATGAGACCACTTACACCGCGCCAAGCTGAAATTTTAGAGCTAATTAAACGTAATATTGCTGATACTGGCATGCCACCTACCCGTGCCGAGATCGCTAGACGTTTAGGTTTTAAGTCAGCCAATGCTGCTGAAGAACATTTAAAAGCCTTAGCTAAAAAAGGCTGCATTGAAATTATGCCGGGCACGTCTCGCGGTATTAAGTTAACCCAAGAAGACACTGAAGATGCAGATTTAGGTTTACCCCTTATCGGCCAAGTTGCTGCAGGTGAACCGATTCTTGCGCAAGAGCATGTCGAGCAACACTATAAAGTCGATCCTGCCATGTTCAAGCCATCAGCAGACTTCTTACTCAGAGTCCGTGGTGACAGTATGAAGAATATTGGCATACTAGAAGGTGATCTACTGGCTGTACACAAAATACAGCAAGCACGTAACGGCCAAGTGGTTGTAGCACGCGTTGAAGATGATGTTACCGTTAAGCGTTTTGAGAAAAAGGGTAACAAAGTTTTCTTACATGCTGAGAACGAAGAGTATTCACCAATTGAAGTGGATCTAGCAAACCAAAGCTTAAGTATTGAAGGTTTAGCCGTTGGTGTGATCCGTAATGGAGACTGGCAATGAACAAACTAATGGGAACGAGTCCTCGTCACCCTGGACTGTGGCAGGATATGCCATCGACCAATATGGTGAGCAGCACGAGTAATGACATCACGACTATGGTGACCCAAACTCAAGGGCGTGATGAGCTGAACCAGATCAGTGCTCAGCTTTCACAATTGAGCCAACAGGGTCGCTGGATTGTACTGATTAGCCCGCCGAATATTGGCTACAAGCAGATGCTAGCAGCTGCAGGTGTAAGAATGGACCGCATTTTACTGGTTCATGCTAAAGATGAAGTGGAAACACTTTGGGCAATGGAAAAAGCCTTAACAAGCGGTACCTCAAGTGCGGTGATTACTTGGACCAACTCTTTAGATGCTCGTGACAATCGACGCCTACAAATCGTTGCCAAAAGCGCTCGCGCTGTCGGCATTGTCATTGAACATTCGATTGATAACACAAATAAGCAACAATCTTGTCGCTCAATCAATATGCAGGATAGTGCTTTTGGTCAAGCCTCCCTGTTTGGTGCTGTTCATTAAGCAGAACATCTCCTCGCTTTCTAATACATGATGACTAGGAGGTGCGTTTTAGTAAGCGCCTTCTAGTACAAACGATTTTCTAAAGCCCTCATTCGAGGGCTTTTTTATTATCAATAATTGAAAAAGTGATCTTGATCAATATTTAAACACCAAGTAGTGTAGGAAGTCATAACAACGATATTTTGTTATATCCGAGCGATTTAGTTGTCGGTCTTTGCTCTGGGATTAGTCCTGAATTTAAAGCTTAGACTGAGATTGGCCTGATATATTTCAGCCGTATGTGCCAACGTGGTTACACCAGCAGTGAATAGCACTGAATACAATAGCCTGTGTCGCGATCCCATTAATTGCGACTCGATAGGCAAGCCACTCGCGCACTTTGAAGTCATCGTTGCTTTTTTGGGAACTGAAGAGTTTACATAGAGCAGAGACTTACTGTGTGACTCTTCTTTGTCTTGTGGACAGAGGAGAAGTCTAGTGAAGCAATTGTTGTATTGTGTGCTGGCGTTGCTATTTTCGCCCGTACTTGTTGCATCAGAAATGCCGCTTAATATGACAGAGGGTGTTACGGATATCAGTGGGCGGGTTTACAACCTCCATATGATTATTCTCTACATCTGCTGTGCTATTGGCATCGTGGTTTTTAGCATCATGATTTACGCTATGATCAACCACCGCAAATCAAAAGGCGCAGTCGCCGCCAACTTTCATGAAAGTACTAAAGTCGAGATCCTTTGGACTGTTGTACCTTTTATTATTCTTATACTTATGGCTATTCCCGCAACCAAGACATTGATTGCTATGGAAGATCCAAGTAATGCTGACCTCACCATCAAGATTACCGGCTCACAATGGAAATGGCATTACAGCTATTTCAACAAAGATGTTGAATTTTTCAGTCTGCTTTCTACCCCCAGAGCGCAGATAGATGGCGAAGAAGCAAAAGGTAAAAACTACCTTTTAGAGGTAGATAAGCCACTGGTACTACCGATTAATCGTAAAGTACGTTTCTTAATGACTTCAGATGATGTTATTCACTCCTGGTGGGTACCCGCATTTGCCGTTAAAAAAGATGCTAATCCAGGATTTATTAATGAAGCCTGGACCCGCATCGACAAACCGGGCACTTATCGTGGCCAATGTGCCGAGCTCTGCGGTAAAGACCATGGCTTTATGCCTATTGTTGTTGAAGCTTTATCAGAAGAAGATTTTGATGCTTGGCTGATTGCACAACAACAAGCCGCCAGCAATGCCGAAGTGGCAGCAAAGGCTGCCCTATCGCAAACGCTAACAATGGAAGAATTAATGGCGCAAGGCGAGCAAGTCTACCTTGCACGCTGCGCTGCCTGCCACCAGCCTAATGGTGCTGGCCTACCTGGCGTATTCCCTTCTCTTATTGGCAGCCCGCTTATTAAAGGGCCTGCTCAGCTGCATATCGATATTGTATTAAATGGTAAATCGGGCACTGCTATGCAGGCGTTTTCTAGCCAGTTAACTGCAACTGAAATTGCTGCCGTAGTGACTTATGAGCGCAATGCCTGGGGCAATAACTCAGGCGACACTGTTCAAGCAGCCGACGTAAGCTCAGATACGACCACGCCAGCAACATCGGTAGATACAACCCCAGCGACTCCAAGTGCAATACCTGCGACCTCACCTGCAACACAAGCTGAGGTTAATCAAGATACAACCTCAGAAACCAAAGCTGATGACGAGGTAACTAAAGAACTAACAACGGCACCATTAGGTGACCTAGCCATGAATGAACTCCTGACCATGGGGGAAAAAGTCTATATGACTAGCTGCGCGGCTTGTCATCAAGCAGCGGGGACAGGCCTACCTCCAGCGTTCCCATCATTAGTGGGTAGCCCAATCATCAAAGGCCCTGTAGCCGCTCACCTTGATATTGTTATCAATGGTAAACCTGGTACGGCAATGCAGTCATTTAGCGCGCTACTTACACCACAACAGCTTGCTGCAGTGGTGACTTATGAGCGCAATGCCTGGGGTAATAACTCTGGTGATGCCGTTCAGGCTTCTGATGTTGATGGTCACGGAAAGTAAGGGATTAACATGAGCACAATTACACAAGACTCACCAGCCGCTAACGACGTGAGCCATGATGACCACCACCATGGCGCGCCAAAAGGTATTATGCGCTGGCTGTTAACCACTAACCATAAAGATATTGGCACCCTCTATCTTTGGTTCAGTTTTATTATGTTTTTAACCGGTGGCGCGATGGCAATGGTGATCCGCGCAGAGCTATTTCAGCCCGGATTGCAATTAGTCGAACCCAACTTCTTTAACCAGATGACCACTGTTCACGGTTTAGTGATGGTATTTGGCGCTGTGATGCCGGCCTTTACAGGCCTAGCTAACTGGCTAATTCCGATGATGATTGGTGCTCCCGATATGGCGCTACCGCGAATGAATAACTGGAGCTTTTGGATCCTACCTTTCGCATTTTCCATTTTGTTAAGCTCACTTTTTATGGAAGGTGGCGGCCCCAATTTCGGCTGGACATTCTACGCACCACTATCGACAACCTATAGCCCTGACAGTACCGCTCTATTTGTATTTGCAGTTCATATCATGGGGATTAGCTCAATCATGGGCGCGATTAATGTGGTCGTCACTATCGTCAATATGCGTGCCCCCGGTATGACTTGGATGAAGCTGCCGTTATTTGTTTGGACCTGGTTAATTACCGCCTTTTTACTTATTGCGGTCATGCCTGTGCTCGCTGGCACAGTGACTATGGTACTCACCGATAAATACTTCGGCACTAGCTTTTTTGATGCCGCCGGCGGCGGGGATCCTGTCATGTTCCAGCATCTTTTCTGGTTCTTTGGCCACCCTGAGGTGTACATCATGATCTTGCCGTCATTCGGTATCATCTCGGCAATTGTGCCAGCCTTTAGCCGTAAGCGCTTATTTGGTTACTCATCGATGGTTTACGCCACTGCGAGTATCGCCGTTTTGTCGTTCCTGGTGTGGGCGCATCACATGTTTACTACGGGTATGCCGGTATTTGCTGAATTGTTCTTTATGTATTGCACCATGCTGATTGCAGTGCCGACAGGCGTAAAAGTATTTAACTGGGTTGCGACCATGTGGCGAGGTTCTATTACCTTTGAAACTCCCATGTTATTTGCGGTGGCCTTTATTATCTTGTTCACCATAGGGGGCTTTTCGGGACTAATGCTGGCGATCACTCCTGCTGACTTCCAATACCATGATACCTACTTTGTGGTGGCGCATTTTCATTATGTATTGGTGACTGGAGCAATATTCTCCATCATGGCAGCGGCCTATTATTGGCTACCCAAATGGACCGGCCATATGTACAGCGAAACCTTAGGGCGCTGGCACTTCTGGTGTTCGGTAATTTCAGTCAACGTGCTGTTTTTTCCAATGCACTTCTTAGGCTTAGCCGGAATGCCAAGGCGTATTCCTGATTATGCTATCCAGTTCGCTGATGTGAACCAGATTGTATCGATCGGCGGCTTCGCATTTGGCCTTTCGCAGCTGATCTTTTTAGCCGTAGTGATTAAGTGTATTCGTGGTGGTGAAAAGGCTCCAGCCAAACCATGGGAAGGCGCCGAAGGATTAGAATGGACCATTCCTAGCCCTGCGCCATATCACTCATTTACCACCCCGCCAGAGGTGAAATAAAGATGACTGAGATGAAGCGTAACGCCAATCGCAAATTGCTCGCCATGCTAATTATTGGCGCTGTGGGCATGTTTGGGTTTGGTTTTGCGCTTGTTCCTTTATATGACGTGCTTTGCGACGCATTGGGTATTAACGGTAAACCCGCAAGTACCGCCAGTGTTTATCAGCCTGTCGTAGTGGATAAAAACAGAACCATAACGGTTGAGTTTGTGTCTCAAGTGCAAAGCGACATGCCTTGGACATTTAAACCTCAGGTTAATACCATGCAAGTGCATCCCGGTGAGCTTATTCGTACTCATTTTGTCGCTACGAATTTATCGGCAGAGCATATTGTGGGGCAGGCTATTCCGTCTGTTTCTCCCGGACAGGGGGCGGCATACTTTAATAAGACGGAATGCTTCTGTTTCAATCAGCAGGTATTGCAGGCTAACGCTGCAGCCGAGCTACCACTCATCTTTTTTGTGGATCCCCAATTGCCGGATTCAATCTCGACCCTGACCCTCTCTTATACCCTCTACAACATCACCGACAAGGGCTATGTAGTAAGTGCCACAAGTAATGTCGTGGAGCAAGGAGCTGCACAATGACAACTGAACATATAGATGAAAACTACTCCAGCAATAAAAACGTCGCTGTGATTAACACAGTGACTAAAACTGGGGCTAAAGCCGTTACAGGGCAAGGAGCGGCTAAATGACAACTGAACATAAACACGAAAACTACTACGTACCAGAGCAAAGTGCGTGGCCCATTATTGGCGCGATAGGTTTATTTCTTATCGCCTTTGGTGCTGGAAGCTATGTCTCTGAATTAAAAACAGAAGGCGGCAGTGGTGGCTATATTTTGCTAGCTGGTATTGCGGTTATCATTTTCATGATTTTTGGCTGGTTTAGAACCGTTATCGCCGAATCTATGGCAGGGCTCTACTCCAAACAGATGGATCGCTCCTTTAGGCAAGGAATGAGCTGGTTTATCTTTTCTGAAGTCATGTTCTTTGCAGCTTTTTTTGGCGCCTTATTTTATGCCCGAATTATCGCAATACCTTGGCTTGGCGGCGCCTCAAATAATGAGATGACCCATGAAGTATTATGGCCAATGTTTGAAGCTGCTTGGCCCTTACTGACAACGCCAGATGGCAGCCTGACCCAAGCGATGGACTGGACAGGACTACCGCTCTACAACACCTTAATTCTTTTGACCTCTTCGATAACATTGCATTTTGCTCACGTAGGGTTAGAAAAAAATAAGCGTACCGCGTTAACCGTTTGGCTATCGATAACCATTTTACTTGGGGTAGCGTTCTTATTCTTGCAAGTGGAAGAGTATGTCCATGCCTACCAAGAAATGGGGCTGACATTAAATTCAGGCATTTACGGTAACACCTTTTTCTTGCTAACCGGCTTCCATGGCATGCACGTTACCCTAGGAACGGTATTCCTTATGGTGTTGTTTTTACGAGTGCTTAAAGGGCACTTTACCCCAGATAAGCACTTTGCTTTTCAAGCAGGGGCTTGGTATTGGCACTTTGTCGATGTGGTTTGGCTGTGCTTGTTTTTCTTTGTTTATGTGCTTTAACCACTCATATTGCCGATATTAATACGATCACATAAACAATAATGTCATCAGTAGGGTCTGGAGTTAGGTGTTATGACTCCCGTCCCTAATGCCACCAGCAGTAACAGCACCACGAGTACAGAAAAGAGGACTCGGCGACCTAAGAATTGACTCATGGGGATACTCTTTTCTCCTTTCACCATAATAAATAGGGCTCGACCTAAATTAACCAGTATGAATAGCAGTAGCAGTACGAAAACTAATTTAAAGACAAACAAAGCAGACATGGCGCTTCCTCGCGTTAAGATGAATCTTGCTTGGTTATTTATTGTGCTTTCTACTGTGATTGTGTTTTCTATTTTGGTCAAGTTAGGTTTTTGGCAGCTTGAAAGAGCTCAATATAAGGCTCTCTGGCAGCAACAACTAACAGATAGACAAGCAGCTTCTGTATTAAACTATTCGCAACTGCTCAGCCTCCCTAAAGATGAGCCTTTAACAGGGTTTAAGCTAAAAACGGCGGTGACTCCCATCTCAACCAATGTTTTCTTGCTCGATAATCAAGTCTATGAGGGTAGAGTAGGCTACATTGCCTTACAAGCTTTGCAGGTCAGTGCATCAGAGCCATGGTTGTTAGTTGAACTCGGCTTTATCTCAGCGAGTATGGATCGCTCTAAGCTACCAAACGTAACAGCGATTACCAATCCTATAATGCTAGAGGGGCGGGTTTACCAAAAGCAGTTTAATCCGATGAGCTTTGATCTGATGGCTGAAGCTGGTTGGCCCAAACGCATCCAAAATCTCAATATCCCACAGCTGTCTGAACAACTTAATCAATCGCTCTCCGGCGTCGTATTACAGCCGAGTAATCTTGACAACCTATACCCTCATCCGTGGCAACCAATCCCGTTATCGTCGCAGAAGCATCAAGGTTATGCCGTACAGTGGTTTGCAATGGCAGGCGTATTTATATTGATCATGGGCTATTTATTTTTTCGCATGTTAAAACAACGATATAACAAGTAATCATATTGCTCTATTGCTAACGAAGGTTAGACGATGTAGGTTAGAAATTAAGCTCCTAGCCGTAATGGGAAGACTTAATTTTAATCATCAAATTTGATGGATTTTAGTAAGATAAAGAGGAGATGGAATGAACTCCCCCCAAAAAAGCGGCAAAAAAACACTGATACTGTTATTACTGGCTTTTGTCCTGCCTGTGATAGCGGCAAAACTGGTGCTCAGCTTTGACCTGTACCAAGGCGGAGCCACCAATAAGGGGCAATTGCTCGATACCGATACCAGCTATCAGAATCTAGCTATGGTGAATCCACTGCCCCATGAATGGCAGTTGCTCTACCTACTTCCTAGCCACTGTAATGCCGTCTGCGAAGATAGGCTCTATATTCTTCAGCAAAGTCATACCGCACTGGGTCGACATCAAGACCGTGTTCATACCATTATTTTGGTTAATGAGCACAGTGATACGACTGTACTCGACGCCTTTGATTTTGTAACCGCAACCCCCTCTAAAGCACTTAGCCAGCTGCTTGATCAGCAAGAATTAGTGATAGTCGATCCCTTAGGTAGCTTAGTGATGAGCTACCCAGTAGCTGAAGATCATCAAGCACAAATCATGCAAGGCAAAGCCTTAGTGGCTGACCTACGTAAGTTACTCAAACTATCACGGATTGGCTAAGGAGACGTTTGATATGCAGATTAAGTCGCTATTGAAAGTCACATTAGTGTTTACTTTATGCGTGATTCTGATGGGAGCATATACTCGACTATCGGATGCTGGTCTTGGCTGCCCAGACTGGCCCGGCTGCTATGGCATGCTCAAAGTCCCTACCCAAACTCATGAGCTAAACCAGGTGCAACAAGCCTTTCCAGAACATACAGTTGAAGCAGATAAAGCATGGCTTGAGATGATCCACCGTTACATTGCCGGTGCCTTGGGTTTATTGGTATTACTCATCTTAATCCTCAGCCTTAAGACTAAGGATGCGCCTAAGAAACTGCCTATGTTTATTGCAGCGCTTATCATCTTCCAAGCTGCGCTCGGCATGTGGACAGTGACGATGAAACTGATGCCGATTATCGTTATGGCACATCTATTGGGCGGGTTTGCACTGTTCTCGCTGCTGTTATTACTTTATCTACGCAGTAAACCGCTTAGGATCCCTGGTGGTGATGCTCCTGCACGAAAGATGGCAGGCTTTGCCGCCATCTGCATTGGAGTTTTGTTACTGCAAATTATTTTAGGTGGCTGGACTTCATCAAATTATGCCGCGCTGGCCTGCACCACCTTGCCATTTTGTGAGGGAAACTGGGTTGATAATCTGAGCTTTGCTCAAGCCTTCTCGCCATTTCAAGGTGAACACGCCAGTTATGAATATGGTGTTTTAGACTATTCAGCCAGAATGACCATTCATGTTGCCCATCGTATCGGCGCTGTGATTACCGCGGTCATGCTGCTGTATTTAGCCTTCAAGCTTATTCGCACCGCTAACTCAAACATCATGCGTAATACCGCATGGCTATTAGTCGCTTTGGTCATTGTGCAAGTCGCACTGGGGATCAGCAACGTCGTTCTGCACCTACCACTGGGCATCGCGGTTTCTCATAATGGCGGCGCTGCACTATTACTACTGACGTTAGTTTTTATTAATTACGCCTTATGGCGCAAAGCATAGGGGCCTTTTATGACAACCAATAATGCCCTTTTCATTTCGCAACACAATATCGAGAGGTTTCACTAATGCAAAAACCAATCGCACTCCAGCAAGACCACTCGACGCCGCTTATTCAATGGCGCGCTTATTACGAAATGACCAAACCTAAAGTCGTGGCACTCATGTTGCTCACCGTACTCGTCGGCATGTGCTTAGCCGTACCAGGCGCTGTGCCCATCGTGCCCTTAATTGCGGGCATGGCAGGGATAGGCATGATGGCAGGTTCCGCTGCAGCCTTTAATCATCTTATCGATCGTCGTATTGATGGCTTAATGGCTCGTACCTATAACCGCCCGCTGCCTAAAGGCCGAGTATCGATAGCAAAAGCACTGACGTTTTCATTTGGCCTTGGGATCCTGGGTTTTGTCGTACTGTACGCCCTAGTTAACCCATTAACAGCATGGCTCACCTTTGCAAGTTTGATAGGTTATGCCGTGGTTTATACCGCCTACTTAAAGCGTGCGACGCCACAAAACATTGTGGTTGGCGGCTTAGCGGGAGCCATGCCACCATTACTTGGCTGGACTGCGGTTACCGGCGAATTTCACGGTAATGCACTGCTGCTTGTCATCATCATTTTTGCTTGGACTCCACCGCATTTTTGGGCGCTAGCCATTCATCGTAAAGCCGAATATGCCAAGGTCGATATCCCTATGTTACCTGTGACTCATGGTGTCGAATTCACAAAAACCTGTATTTTCCTCTATACAATTTTGTTAGCCATCGCCTGCTTATTACCCGTATTAGTAGGCATGTGTGGTCCGGTTTATTTGGTGAGTTCAACATTGCTGAGCGCTGTTTTTATCTATAAAGCTTGGCAACTTAAGTTTCACGAAGCACCCGGCATGGCGATGCAGCTATTTAAGTTTTCAATCTATCATCTGATGCTACTGTTTATCGCCTTGCTGGTTGATCACTACTTGTGGGTATAAGCCTGTTTGCATAACCATTTGACGATAAGAAATATTTACAGCTGTTATTAGGTATTAATGCGCTAGGAGAAAAAAGATGAAGCTCACATGGATTATTACAGCTATTTTAATGGTCGCTGCAGGTGCCTACGCAGGAATTCAACTAAACCAGGCTAAACCGTTAGCGCTGCAAACTAGCTTCGAGTATCCATCGCCGCAACCGTTAGCCCCATTTTCACTCACAGACCAGCGTGGTAATACATTCACCAACGCTGACTTAAATGGAAAATGGAGCCTGTTTTTCATCGGATATACCTCTTGCCCCGACGTTTGCCCGACGACCATGGGTAAATTGACCTCGGCGTACCCAAGCCTGGCGCAAGATAAAGATCTACAGGTTATCTTTCTATCTGTTGACCCACAAAGGGACTCGAGTAGCACATTGGAAAATTACATGCGCTTCTTTAATCCAGAATTTGTGGCTATCACCGGCGAACATAAGCAACTGCTGCCAGTCACCCGTAGTCTAGGTTTTGTTTATGCCATGGTAGGGGAAGGAGATAATTACCAAGTTGACCATAGCGCCTCATTTGCCCTAGTGTCACCTAAAGGTGAGAAGGTTGCGATTATCAAGCCAAAATCAGAGATCCCCGGACAATTACCTCAGATAAAAAATCGCGATTTAATTCATGACGTCAATGCAATTATTGATAAGTACTCCAGTTAACTCAGCTCAAGATTTGAGTTAAAAAACGCACAATACAAGCCTGCACACACTTTTCCTTTCATCGTGGCTTCGGTGTTGTCAGTGTTGTGAGCTAAGTAAGTGCTTCGTGGTATATCGCTTTTAAAGCAAAGAACCCAGCTTATGCTGGGTTCTTTGCTTTGTGTTTAGTCATCAAATTTAAGCTTAACTTTTGGCTTAACTTTTGGCTTAACTTAGCGACATTTCCTTTGCAGGGGCTTTGTTATCATCTAATTAGCTATTCTGCTATCCACTGACCGTTAGATTTAGGTCGGATCCAAGGCTGTGAGAACCAGTAATAACTGCCTTTACTCTTACTCGGAGCCGTACAGTTATAACGTGAACGACCTGCGGGCAGATCCAACTCAGCCTGAATACTGAACTCATTTTCAGAGATCCAGTTAGGCTTCTTAGCCCCCTGCCCCTGAATAAAGCACATTAACTGTGATGCATTGATATCGCTCATGTCCAAAGTCACTTTAATCTCAGGTCGCCACTGACCTTGCTGCAACTGTGGATTGCTGTTGGTTTGCGAAATCACCGGCATATTTAAGCTATGTAGTTTTACCTTTAAACTGTTGAGGTCGGCATACACGCCAGCAACAGGAAAACGCGGTAGTGCCGTTAGCGGTGAATACGGACCGGCTGCACCCGACTGCTGACCAAATGCCACAAAACCATGTTTCTCAAGCATCGCTTCAATCTGTTGATTGTACTCACCATAAGGGTAAGCCAACATTTTCAAATTTTGTCCGGTCGCTTTAGCGATTTCTTTTTCGGTTCGCAGAATATTGGCTTCAATGCGTGCCAACCATTGTGCATCACTCTCACCCGCTTCTTTACGAATTAAGTGCTCATGCCCCCAGCTGTGGTTGGCAATTTCAGCTCCCTCATTAGACAAGGTGATAAGCTGCTGCCAGCTCATCATTTCGCCATATTCTTTGAGGATCGGCTCAACCGAGACAAAAAGCGTGTAGGGGAATTTATATTGCTTTAAAATGGGGTGCGCTGTATTAGCAATGCTGCGATAACCATCATCGAAGGTGATCGCAATCGTTTTTGCTGACAGCGTTTTTTTTGCCTTAATAGACTCCACCACCGTTGAAAGTGGTACCACATTAAAGTTGTTTTCCGTCAGGTACTGCATCTGCTCTTTGAACTGTGCAGGAGTAACACTGGTGATCGCAGGCGTGCTATCTGATACATGATGATATTGTAGAATCACCGCCGCGTGAGCCGAAAAACCTGTCAGCGCAAGTAGCGCTAGCAACACGTTTTTAACCATAAATATTAGACCTCTAAAATGATTGCCTTACTGTTAAACCCACAAAAAAACCGACAGCTATTTGCCCTTGCGCTCCCCATGATCCTCTCGAATATCACGGTGCCGCTACTTGGACTCGTCGATACTGCCGTTGTTGGACATCTTAGTAACGCCTATTATTTAGGCGGCGTGGCAGTTGGGTCAACGATTATAACCTTAATTTTGTGGTTATTAGGTTTTTTACGCATGGCAACCACTGGATTAGTGGCGCAAGCCTACGGCGCAAACGATACCCAGCAACAATTTAAGCTACTGGTTCAGGCCGCAAGTTTAGCATTACTATTTGGTATTGCTGCCATTGCCCTGCAATGGCCCATCCTTAACCTTGCCATGGCGATGTCCGACGCCAGCGTTGAAGTTGAACGCTATTGTCGTGAATATTTTCAAGTGCGGATCTGGTCGACCCCGTTTGCCCTCATGAATTTAGTCATGCTTGGCTGGCTGCTAGGACGCCAACAACCTAAGGCTGCAATGTGGCAGCTTATTATCGCCAACCTAGCCAATATTGTGTTGGATATCCTCTTCGTTCTCGTTTTCGGTTGGGGAGTTAAAGGCGCAGCATTCGCATCTGTCATTGCCGATATCTCAGGTTTCCTCGTCGCACTGACTATGGTACGCGGACAGCTTAATAAGCTTGGTGGCTTTAAGCTATTTCACGTGGTCAAGCAATTGTCACTGCAAAGCTACGGCAAACTAATGGGCCTCAACACCGACATATTTGTGCGTAGTTTATGCCTACAGCTATCATTTGCGTTTATGACATTTTACGGTGCAGGCTTAGGTGATAATACTGTTGCTGCCAACGCCGTATTGCTCAACCTGCTACTGCTTATCTCTTATGCACTCGATGGTATTGCCTATTATGCTGAAGCTGAAGTTGGCCGAGCCTATGGTCAAAAAAACAGTCGTTTAATGCAAGAGTCGGTGACATTAGCCTGGGCTTGGTCTGCTATCGCCGCATTAGGCTTTACGCTGTTTTTTGCCTTAGCCGGCTCGCACATTATTGCGCTGCTGACCAGTATTAGTGAGGTCAAAGAGGTCGCTGAGCAATATCTTATCTGGGTGATATTCTTGCCTTTGCTCGCCTTCGGCTCCTACTTGTTTGATGGTGTGTATATTGGTGCGGCTAAGGGTAAAGTGATGCGTAATAGTATGATTCTATCGACCTTTGGCGTGTTCTTCCCTGTGTGGTATTTGCTAGAACCGCAGGGTAACTTTGCACTATGGGCTGCGATGAGCTGCTTTATGCTGGCTCGCAGTGCCTCACTGTCGCTGCATTACTGGTTCAAGCTCAGATTGGCATTGGTATAAGTAAGCAGACATAAAAAAACGCGACCTAGCTTAGCGCTAGAGTCGCGTTTTTTAAGAAGACATCTGTATTACTGGTAAGAGTGCTCACCATGTTGATGCTCTGTGACGTCTTTAACGCCTGTTAGCTCACCAGGGAACATTTCAAGCAATTGCTTCTCGATACCATCTTTAAGCGTTACATCAACCATAGAACAACCATTACAACCACCACCGAACTGAAGCACCGCAATGCCCTCTTCAGAGATTTCGACTAGCGAGATGTTACCACCGTGGCTAGCTAGCTGTGGGTTGATTTCAGAGTGGATCACGTACTCGATACGCTCTGATAATGAAGCGTCATCTGACACTTTACGCATCTTAGCGTTTGGTGCTTTCAGCGTTAACTGAGAGCCCAACTGATCGGTAACGAAGTCAATAGTGGCTTCTTCTAGGAATGGTGCGCTCTTCTCGTCGACCATGGCGTTAAAGCCATTAAATTCTAGTTCAGTGTCGTCCGCTTCAACAGCATCTGGTGGACAATATGATACGCCACACTCAGCCTGCGCAGTACCTGGGCTGATAACAAATACTCGAATGTGAGTTCCTTCAGGCTGATCTGATAACAATTTAACAAAATGCGCCTGAGCTGCTTCGGAAATGGTAATCATGAAAACATGCTCCGTCAGGGATAAACCTGAGTGTTTTAGTAAGAATTAGCCCTATAATACTCTTACTCTGCAATCCTTTGTAGCCCCTAAGGCTCACAGATTAAGAATAAACACTAATTAGATCACAGTTTTTTATCTTCCCATAGAGTGGTTTTGTCGACGTGGAGCTGTTAATTTAACAACAATATTATAAATATAACGAAAAACTCCATGCTTAGAATCGGTTTCATTTTTTTATGCGCTTTTTTGATATTCCCCTCTTTTTTTGCTGAAGCAAAAAAGACGCGTTTAACCGATAACCCCCTTTATGGCGTAACCACAACCAGTCCCGAAGCATTTTTAGGTTACCCACTGGGAGAGCGTTTACTGCGCCACGATCAAATTAACTATTACCTTAAAGAAATTGCTAAGCAAAACCCCAGAGTCTCCATCGAACATACTGGCCAAAGCCATGAAGCAAGACAACAGCTCACCGCGGTTATCACCTCGCCAGAAAACCAAGCCAAACTCGATGAGATCTTAGCGCAAAGACAGCAGATCAAATATCTAGGCAAGCAAAGTGGGCCACTGATTATATGGCTAGCCTATTCAATTCATGGTGATGAAATTAGCGGTGCTCATAGCGCGATTAAACTGAGTCATATGCTAGCCACCAGCGAAGATAAGTGGGTTACCGATCTACTCGATAAGGCAGTCGTGCTAATTACGCCAAGCCAAAACCCCGACGGCCTAGACCGTTTTTCAACTTGGGCTAACGGTTATGCTGGCAAAGTGGCGGTGAGCGACCCTAACCACAAAGAACACAAACAAGGTTGGCCGACAGGTCGCAGCAATCACTATTTAGCCGATCTCAACCGTGACTGGCTGTTTCTACGTCATCCTGAATCACAGGGACGTGTTGCCTTGTTCCATCGTTGGCAGCCGCATTATGTCGGCGACTTTCATGAGATGGGCCATAACAACACATACTTTTTTCAGCCCGGTGTGCCAGATAGAACCCACCCATTAACGCCAGCAGCAAACCAAAAGTTAACCGCAAAATTGGCCGCTTATCACCAAGCTGCTCTCGATGATAAAAAGCAGAGCTATTTCAGCCGTCAATTATTCGATGATTTTTTCTATGGCAAAGGCTCAACCTACCCTGACATTAACGGCGCCATAGGGGTGCTGTTTGAACAAGCCAGTGCCCGTGGGCAACAGCAAGACTCTAAAAATGGTCTGGTGAGTTTGCAAGAGGCGATAGAAAATCAATATGCCACTTCAATATCAAGCCTTAAAGGCGCGCTAGCCTTAAAGTCTGAACTTGAGCAATACCAGGCTGACTTTTTCAAAAACAAACACCAACAAGCGATGAAGAAAAAACCTCGCCAGGCTGGACTGTTATTGAGCACAAATCATGATCCAGGCCGAATTAACGCACTGGCTAAGCTGCTAACTCAACATCAGATAGAGTATTACTATCTCACTAATCCGCTTACCCAGGGTGGTATCGAGTTCGAGGTCAACAGCAGTATTTTTATCCCGCAAAATCAGGCGCAGTCGTCACTACTTCAAGCCATGTTTGATGATAGAACAGAGTTTATCGACCCGACGTTCTATGACATTTCAACTTGGAACTTACAGCATGCTTTCGACCTAACATTGCGCCGTAATATCAAACTCGAGTTAAGTGTATTAAGTCAAAACGCACCAGAGTTTAAGCCCGATAGTTGGGACGACAGTACTACTGTTGCTTTGCTAGTTGATTGGCGCGAGAGCCAAGCGGCTTTGCTACTTCAACAACTTCTAGAGCAGGGAGTCATGGTCAAATTTGCGGCCAAACCCTTTAGCCTTGTCGTAGCCGAGCAAGAGATAGATTTTGCTGCAGGGACACTGCAAATTCCGTTAAAGCAGGACAACTTATCAACCAACGAGATCAGCCAGAAGGTGGGCAAATTCGCCCAAAAACTTAAGGTTAACATTGTGGCAGTGAACACCAGCGCCGCAAAAAAAGGCATCGATCTTGGTAGCCCTGACTTTAAGGTCATTAAGCCCATCCGGCCATTAATCCTCAGCGGCAAAGGCACCTCAATTGCCGAAGTGGGTCAGCTTTGGTATTACCTAGATAATACCTTAGGAGTGGCCACTACCTTAGTCGATATTAATAACCTTGCCTCAGTAAAACTCAGTGACTACAGCCACATTATTATGGCCGATGGTAACTACCTCACCTTAAATGAAAGGTTTGCTCGTAAGCTGGGGCAATTTGCTTCAAACGGGGGCGTAGTGATAGCACAAAAAGGTGCGCTAGATTGGCTTAGTAATTCGAATCTGCTAAAAACTAATTTACGTAGCGATCGTTTTTACAAACAACTATTCGATGCCGACGGCTTAACCTTCGACAAAAAGTCTACATTCAAAGCGAAGCAAGAAATTGGCGGCGCTATCTTGGAGTTAAAACTTGATACTAGCCATCCAATTAACTTTGGCCTAAATGGCGATCGGCTTCCGGTACTGAAAAACAAAGTGCTAGGCTTTTCGCAAACAACTAACGACTTTACCGTGGCAGCAAAGTACACCTCGGATCCTCTGCTAAGCGGCTATTTAGCCCAAGAATATCAGAGCAGCTTTAGCAACTCGCCCGCGATTATCATCGAGTCTCGCAATCAAGGCGCTGTTGTGGGGATGGCTGATAATTTGCTCTTTAGAAATATCTGGTTAGGCAGCCAAAAAGTCTATGCTAACGCGCTCTATTTTATTCCTGCGCTGCATTAGCGCGTATAGAGAGAAGTGTTCATAAAGATTAACTCAAGCCCGGTGCTTCTGCTCTTGCGAGGCACCACACTTGCACCTGAGTATGCTTACGCTGCAATAACCTCGCGATTTCATCAACCGTGGTTCCGGTTGTCACCACATCATCAATCAAGGCGACTCGCTGCCAATTAAACTCAGTTGAAAGCTCAAAAGCATTATTAAGGTTCTTACGGCGTAACTTGCCACTTAGGCCAGCTTGTGGCTGTGTGTCTCTGCTCCTTAACAGCATATTATCAACAAGGGGAATATCAAGCCGCTTTGACAGTGCACGCGCAATTAACCATGCCTGATTAAAGCCACGCTGTTGTAGCCTTTTTCGGTGCAGTGGCACAGCAATCAACACTTGTGGTAGCTCAATAAAGCCTAAATACTCTAGGTATAAGATCCGCTGCACTAAGGCGTCGACTAACACATCTATCACTGCAAATTGAGCCTGATACTTAATCTGTCCAACCCAATGCCCCATCCCTTGATGGTAGCTGCAGGGGGCTATCACTTTTAATTTTGAAGCAAGCATACAGCGTCCACAAAAAGGGATTTGCAGTGGCATTTCACTGCCACACCCCAAACAGATATCCGCTTGATAGCGGCAAGCATGTAAACACACAGAACAAATTCCGCGCTGAGCAGCCTCAATATGTTGATGGCACATCAAACAGCGATTGGGTAAAATAGCCGCAAGCACTCTATTCCAGAATATTATCTTGATAGGTGAAATCCTTTTCAATATTCCCCTGTTAACCAAAGACAACATGGATTAGGCAAAGCCTTTCAATGTTGCATCGTTACACTATGAGGTCCTAAGTGAGCCCAATAAAGCTACATGTTGAATCTATCGGTCAAGGCCCTGACGTCGTCATGCTCCATGGCTGGGGGGTTAATAGCGCCGTATTTACTCCACTTCACAGTGCATTAAACAATTATAGATTCCACTATGTCGATCTGCCGGGATTTGGCCATAGCCAAGCCGTTATGGGCGATATTGAAGATTGGCTTGACGCCATTATGGAACAAGTACCAGAGAAGGCCATTTGGACCGGCTGGTCACTGGGTGGGCTCGTTGCCACTCTGGCTGCAATTAAGCAGCCGCAACGTGTATCAGCACTGTGCACCATAGCCTCATCACCTTGTTTTATGGCCCGAGAAAACTGGCCGGGGATCCCATCTGAGGTATTAGGCCAGTTTGCCAGCCAGCTGACTCAAGATCTGGATAAAACCGTTGAGCGTTTCTTAGCAATTCAAGCTATGGGCAGTCAAACAGCCAAGGGCGATATTAAGCAGTTGCGTGAGTTAGTACAGGCTCGCCCTTCCGCTCAGCAGAGCGCATTAGCACAAGGCTTAGACATGCTTGAAAATGTCGACTTACGTTCGCAGCTATCCCAAATAGAGCAGCCTTGGCTAAGAGTGTGGGGACGATTAGACGGCCTAGTACCTCGCAGAATGATAACGGCTATGCCACAGGTTTCAGCCAGCGAAGATATGCTACTAGCCAAAGCTTCCCATGCACCATTTATTAGCCATCAAGCCGAGTTTCTCGATGGCTACAAACCTTGGCTAGACAAACTAACTAACAGATAAGCGACTCTGGCCGTAGCGCTTTATTTTTACGCTGAATTCGATTAAGATTTAACCACACCTTTCAGTGGGAAACATTATGTTAGTGGTGACCAACTATCCCAACGTGCCGATTGCAACATCTAATGCTGCAACCGATGCTGCGCGCACCGATGGTCAACAGCGCCCACCGATTATAGCGCCGCAACAAGCCACTAAAGGTCATGAAGAACGCGCCTTTAATCCACAGCATGAACGCACCGCAGATCAGGCACAAAACCAAGCCCGGCTTCGCGAGTCGGTGCAACAAAAGCAGCAAGGTCAATCCCAGCAACACGAGCAATCTGGTCAAGAAAAACAGAAACAAGCAGCCAACTTAAATTTAAAGCAACTGCTTAGCCAGCGGGCTCCACTCAAGCGCAGCGATATTAAACTGCCGGGACAACAACCGCCGCCAACCCATACCAGCGAAGCCAACCACCTTATGCCTAACGAGAGCTTGCAGTTTTACCAGGCCTTTGGTGTACGTATTGAAGCTTTTTACTATCAGCGAACCGAGCCCGATATACTGCCAAATTTTTTAGAAATGGCATAAAAAAACCGACAAACTCAGTTGTCGGTTTTTTTGTGTCTCTCACTAATTAGAAGTTTATAATGCTTACTTTTTTAACTTCGCGAAAGCATCGGCAAACGCGTTGCCCATGGCAGCATTGGCTTGCTGCTTAGGTTTATGGCTCTTCTGTTGGCCGCCGGGCTTATTAGCACCTTTGTTATTAGCGCCTTTATTTGCAGCACTATGGGCTGGTCGCGGTGCACTCTTAGGCGCATCGCCGGCCTTATCATCAAGACGCATGCTCAAGGCAATACGACGACGCTCAGCATCCACTTCCATCACCTTCACTTTAACGATATCACCGGCTTTAACCACCTTATGTGGATCATCAATAAACGTGTCTGTCATCGAAGAAATATGCACTAGGCCATCTTGATGAACGCCCACATCAACAAAGGCGCCAAAGTTGGTCACGTTTGTCACCACACCTTCTAAGATCATATCTAGCTTCAGATCTTTAATCTCTTCTACGCCCTCTTTAAAGGTCGCTGTCTTAAACTCACCACGAGGATCGCGACCCGGCTTATCAAGCTCAGCGAGAATATCGGTTACTGTAGGTAGACCAAATTCGCTAGTGATAAAATCTTTTGCTTCCAGTGCTTTGAGCAGCTCTGAGTTACCAACTAATTCAGCAACTGAGACCGCTTTTGCGGCAGCAATTGACTCAACTAATGAGTAGGCCTCAGGGTGCACAGATGAACCATCAAGTGGGTTGTCTCCTTCACTAATACGTAGGAAACCCGCAGCTTGCTCATAGGCTTTAGGCCCAAGACGCGCCACCTTAAGCAATGCTTTACGGTTGTTAAAACGGCCTTGCTCGTCACGATGAGTCACGATATTACGCGCTAAGGTTTTGTTTAACCCCGCAACCTGTGCAAGTAGCGCTGCTGATGCCATATTAACGTCAACACCTACACCGTTTACACAGTCTTCAACCACCGCTTCTAGCGAGCTTGATAGCTGGCTCTGACTCACATCATGCTGATATTGACCAACACCAATCGCTTTAGGTTCAATCTTTACCAGTTCCGCCAACGGATCTTGTAAACGCCGCGCAATAGACACTGCGCCGCGAATAGACACATCGACATCTGGAAACTCTTCAGAGGCTAGTTCAGAGGCTGAATACACTGATGCGCCCGCTTCACTGACCATAATTTTGGTCAATGTCGGCAAGTCAGCTTTAACTTGACTGATTAAGTCTGCTGCCAGCTTATCGGTTTCACGCGACGCAGTGCCGTTACCCACTGCAATTAACTCAACCTTGTGCATTTTAACGAGGTTACTTAAGGTTCTTACCGACTTATCCCACTGATTTTGAGGAGCATGTGGGAAAATAGTCGTGTGCGCCACCAGTTTGCCGGTGTCGTTCACAATCGCCACTTTTACGCCAGAGCGAAGACCGGGGTCTAAACCTAGGGTCGCTTTAGCACCCGCTGGTGCCGCCATCAGTAGATCACCTAAGTTACGTGCAAATACCTTAATGGCTTCTTGTTCGGCGCTGTCGCGCATACGGCCAAGAAACTCGGTTTCCATCTGTAGCGCAATCTTCACTTTCCACGTCGCGGCAACCACGGTTTTAAGCCAAGCATCAACGGCAGTATCTGTGAGTCCCAGTTTGAAATGCTCAATAATGATCACTTCACAATAGCTCGCTCGCTTCGGCTCTTGATGCGGATCGGCATTCACATTCAGGCTCAACATGCCTTCATTGCGACCACGCAACATCGCAAGTGCACGATGTGATGGCACCTTGGTCAGCTTTTCAGAGTGTTCAAAATAATCTCTAAACTTAGCGCCTTCTTTCTCTTTACCTTTAACCATGCTGCTTTCAAGAACAGCATTTTGCTCAACTTGAGTACGAATTTTTTGCAGCAGCTCAGCATCTTCAGCAAAACGCTCCATCAAAATGAAACGTGCGCCATCAAGTACGGCCTTAGCGTCGCTAAAACCAGCAGCAGGGTTGATATATTCGCTAGCAACCGCTTCACAATCGACTTGGCGATTCGCTAATAAGAAGTCGGCTAACGGTTCGATGCCCGCTTCAATAGCAATAAGCCCCTTAGTGCGACGCTTTGGCTTGTAGGGAAGGTAAAGATCTTCTAGGCGCGTCTTACTATCGGCAGCAATAATGGCGGCTTTCAGCTCAGGTGTTAACTTACTCTGCGCTTCAATACTCGACAAAATCACGTTACGACGATCATTAAGATCCCGTAAATAGCCTAAACGACTAAATAGGGTACGCAGTTGAGCGTCATCTAAGCCACCTGTGGCTTCTTTACGGTAACGGGCAATAAATGGCACGGTTGCGCCATCATCGAGTAATGAAATGGTATCGATAACCTGTTGCTGACGAACATTAAGTTCCTCAGCGATGAGCTGTGCAATATTTTGCATAAATAGAGGTCGAGCCTAGTTGATAAAGGGTATTGCGCCAAAGATACCACAGCACATGGATTTGGTTAATGCTAATACTAAGACAATTATGTTATTTGCATGATGAAACAGTGCAGCCAATGAGTTTGACTGCGCTTAATCTGTCAGAAAGGTAGAGACGTTACGCCTCAAAGCCTTGATAAGAGATACGATTGATATACCAAACCTGCTCACCGTTAGGCGTCTTAATCACAGCTTCGTCATCGACCTCTTTCTTTAATAAGCCACGCGCCATAGGCGAGTCGATTGAGATGTAATCTTTACGACCAAAAATCTCATCATAGCCCACGATCTTAAACTGCAGTTTATTGCCGTCATCGTTTTCAATTTCGACCCAAGCACCGAAGAATACCTTACCCTCTTGTGCTGGAGAGTAATCAACAATCTGTACATTTTCTAAGGTTTTACGTAAATATCGAACCCTACGGTCAATTTCACGCAGTTTTCTTTTATTAAAGGTGTAATCAGCATTTTCACTACGATCGCCCAAGCTCGCAGCCCAGCTCACAATTTTAGTGATCTCAGGTCGATGCTCACGCCAAAGGTAATTTAGCTCTTTTTGCAATTTCTCGAAACCTTCACGGGTGACGATAGCGGTTCTCATAGGTTCTACTTTCTAAAAGGAATTAATCAAAATTGATGGACAAAAATCATAGCACAGATCCAGTCAAGCTGAGCCATACCGCATCAAATAGCCATATAGAAAATATAACCACAAACGTTGCTGCTATCAATTTGCTTACAATTTCAGGTACACCGCAGATAAATTATATTTTCATTAATATTCAAAAGCTTAATTTAAGCTGAAATGGATTTAACTCGCAGTATTAACCTATAAGTTAAAATGCCTGCTAGTCATTAACATATTAAAACAGCTATATTAGGAACAATCGCATTCAATATCAGCTATTTGCCTACCAAGAAGGGTTGGCAGCCGAGAAAAAAGGACCGAAAGCATGGGACAAGAAACCTCAAAAATTCTCGTCGTCGACGATGATATGAGACTACGCGCTTTATTAGAACGCTACTTGATGGAACAAGGTTATCAAGTACGTAGCGCAGCCAATGCTGAGCAAATGGACCGCTTATTAGAACGCGAAAACTTCCATCTACTGGTACTGGATCTTATGCTTCCGGGCGAAGATGGTCTGTCTATATGTCGTCGACTACGCCAAACGGGTAACCCGATCCCTATCGTCATGTTGACAGCTAAAGGCGATGAAGTAGATAGAATTATCGGCTTAGAACTCGGCGCCGATGACTACCTACCCAAGCCGTTTAACCCTAGAGAATTGCTGGCACGTATTAAAGCCGTTATGCGCCGCCAAACACCAGAAGTACCAGGAGCCCCCACTCAGCAAGAAGAAGAG
Organism: Shewanella sp. 0m-6; assembly: GCF_052977325.1. Taxonomy (NCBI): domain Bacteria; kingdom Pseudomonadati; phylum Pseudomonadota; class Gammaproteobacteria; order Alteromonadales; family Shewanellaceae; genus Shewanella; species Shewanella sp. 0m-6. Next base: position 153,191 of record NZ_JBRIMD010000001.1, on the reverse strand, counting down.
ATCACTTTTGGCGAATACTCTTTAAATCTTGCCACACGCGAAATGCATCACGGCGAAGAAAGTATCGCCCTAACAAGCGGTGAGTTTGCAGTGCTTAAAGTGTTGGTCAGCCATCCACGTGAGCCCCTATCGCGCGACAAATTAATGAACCTTGCCCGTGGTCGTGATTACTCCGCTCTAGAGCGTTCGATTGACGTGCAGGTTTCTCGCCTACGTCGACTGATTGAAAACGACGCGGCTAACCCACGCTATATTCAAACGGTATGGGGCTTGGGCTATGTGTTTGTGCCCGACGGCCAATCACGAAAATAGCTAGACGACGATATCTAAGTGACGACATCTAAGTGCCCTTAAACAGACGATGGTGGCAACGCTTTTTGCCACGCAGTTCCTTCAGCCAAACTGTCATGTTAATTGGCTGCTTACTGCTAACCAATCAGCTAGTGTCATACATCTCTGTTGCCGTTTACTTTATTAAACCCAGCTATCAGCAGATAAACCAACTAATAGCGAGGCAAGTTAAATTACTGTTTGTTGACGGCGTTGATATCGGCCGCGAACACCTCACTATAGTCGATGCGCTCAACGCTAAAGTGCGCGACGACACCATGCAGTTTTATAACCAGAAACAAGCCCGCAAAGCCGGCATTGACCGTGCTGTTTACTACAGTTTTTTATCTTCTCAGATGTCTGAGTACCTTGGAGGTGAAGCAGAAGTGCGCATCGCTCAAGGGGAAGAGTTTGAGATCTGGATCCGCCCGCCTCAAGCTCCCTCTATCTGGATCAGGGTGCCACTAACCGGACTCAATGAGAAAAACCTTTCTCCACTCACCTTATATTTAATGGTCATTGGCGCCTTAAGTGTGGCGGGAGGATGGTGGTTCGCCCGCCAACAAAACCGTCCACTGAGAAGATTGCAAAAAGCGGCGATTGCGGTGTCACGAGGTGATTACCCCGCACCTTTACCACTAAGCGGGTCTACTGAGATTGTTGAGGTGACCAACACGTTTAATCAGATGTCTCATAGCATGAAGCAGTTGGAGCAAGACCGCGCCCTGTTAATGGCCGGGATCTCCCATGATCTGCGCACGCCCCTTACCCGTATTCGATTAGCATCCGAGATGATGGTTGAAGAAGATCAATACTTAAAAGATGGCATAGTCAACGATATAGAAGATATGGATGCCATCATCAATCAGTTCATCTCTTATATTCGTCAAGACCAAGAAGGTACCCGAGAGCTTGAGCAGATCAACGACCTAATTCAAGATGTGATTCAAGCTGAATCTAACCGTGAAGGCAATATTGATTCAGAGCTCACTGAATGCCCTAACGTGCCGATGCAAGGTATTGCCGTCAAACGCGTACTGAGCAACCTAGTCGAAAATGCCTACCGCTACGGCAACGGTTGGGTCAAAATTAGCTCGCAATTTAACGGTAAATACATCGGCTTTAGTGTCGAAGATAACGGCCCCGGTATCGATGAAGAGCAGATCCCCAAACTGTTCCAACCTTTTACTCAAGGTGATACAGCCAGAGGTAGTGTCGGCTCAGGTTTAGGACTCGCGATTATCAAACGTATCGTAGATAGGCATCAGGGCAAGGTGATCCTCACCAATCGTAGCGAGGGCGGATTGCATGCCCAAGTTTGGTTGCCAATTGAATAGCTTTTAATTAACCGTTCCTGTGTAATTTTTTTGTAACCCAAATGCCATATTCTAGCGCCACCTCTTGCAGTTGGCGTGAAAAATGAAAATCTCAACCCTCTCCCTTTCAGCCTCTATAACTTTACTATTGATTGCGGCACTATTGGCATCGGTCATACTTTGGAGCAACGATAGACGTCAGTTTATCGAGCAACAAACCCTACAAGTTCAACTGATCCAGCAAGGATTTTTAGTCGACATAAGGCGAGAGATCGATACTTACCTTGCCAGTGGCGATAGCAGTAAACTTAAAAATGCCAAGGGCGAACTCGAACAGATGCAGACGCAAATTGCTACACTGCACGACCTCAATACCGAGCCACTCCAACAGATTGTCACCGCTTTTATTCATGCCCTAGATAGCGACTATCGCGCCGCAGGCAAGCTGGCTGGTAACCCTCGGCAACTATTAGCCCACGCTGAATCAGAAATGCTCGGTTACAACAGTCGTTTAGCAGATTACGCCATTATGGGCTTAGATGAGCACCCTGCACTTGCGGATCAATACCTAAACTTAACCCGGCTATTACCGCCTCTGGTTTATAACCTTTCGCAGATTAGTGATAGCTACCTTGTCGGTAAAGATAAACAATTAAAATCGATTCTTGAAAGTCATATTACTGAGTTAACAGACTGGCACGCCCAGCTAGACTCACTCACTTTAATCGGGATCTACCAGGCGCAGCAGTTAGATGAATTTGCCCTCGGTGAAGATGAGCCTGCAATGATAGAGATCGGTGAAGATGCCAGAGCCGAACTTCTCAGTCTCAGCAGTCGTTATAACAAAGAAATTAATAATACCCACGAGCTACTGATTGAAAACCAGCGTTCACAACACTTATTAAGCCAAGATATTAATGCCATAGAGCAGCAATTGTTAGCTTTAGGTATCGAGCAGCAAGAGCAAACTCAACAGCTCAAACAGGAACTGATGTTTGCTATCTATTCCATGGTATCTATCCTGATAATCTTTGCGGTCAGTTACCTCATCGTGTTGCAGCAACGAGTGGTTAATCCGCTAAAGCACCTCAGTAGAGCCTTCCATAAACTCACCAAATCAAATAGCCGTGAACGAATTGCCATCCAAAGACGCTGTGAAACAGGTCAGATAGCCAACTACTTTAATCAATTGCTTGAGCGCTTTGAAAAAGAAGATGAACAGCAACGCCAGCAGATGACCCAAGTCTCTAATTCATTATCCCAGCTCGTTAATCGTATTGGCCATATATCTGCCAGCACGGAGCAGACCCAGCGAGTCGTACTAACCGCTCAGCAGCAAACGGAACAAATTCGTATCTTAGCTAAAGATGTCAGCGATACGTCAGAGAGAGTTGAGCAAAGTGCACTGCAAACCCAACTACAGATGCAGCAAAGCCAACAGGAAGCCCAAGCTGTTTTGGATGCAACAGACGAAACCCAAGCAGCGGTCAAACACTGTCATCACGCACTAACGGGGTTATCAACCTCCGTCACCGATGTATCACAGATCATCGATGTTATCGGCAATATTGCAGAGCAAACTAACTTATTGGCGCTTAACGCAGCCATAGAAGCCGCTAGAGCTGGCGAACAAGGTAGAGGCTTTGCCGTTGTAGCGGAAGAGGTGCGCAACTTATCTCAGCGTACTCAAGTGTCACTAAAAGAGATCATGGACATACTTAACCAACTCACTCAAGCCAATAGCGAATTAGGTATAAGAGTCAAAGGTATCGAAGATGCCAGCGAGAGCCAAAGAGCTCGCGCTCAAAGCCTATGGCAAGTCGCACAAAGCGTGCAAACACAAGCGAGTGAAATGGCGATTACGGCTCAGCAAGGCGCCAAACATAGCCACCAGCAGGTGTGCTATTTAGATGACTTTACCGCTGCCATTATTAGCTTAAGGAATCATGCAAAAGCGGCATCAAAGCAATCTGACGAGATAGCCAAAGAGGTGCAACAGAGCGTAGAAAATATCGAGCTCAATCTTGGGATTCGGGTGGCTTAACATCATAAGGGAGCCAAAGGCTCCCTTAATCTAGCAAATATAAAATGCCGTTATAGTGCAGCCAAAATCGCTTCAGCCGTGCTGACCTCAAACGACTTAGGCGCTTCAACATTAAGCGTTGTCACCACACCATTATCGACAACCATGGCATAACGTTGTGAACGCACACCACCAAAACCAGCAGTGTCCATTTCTAGCCCGAGTGCCTTAGTAAAGCTAGCATCGCCATCGGCCAGCATCATTAATTCTGAGGCATTTTGCGCTTCGCCCCACGCCTTCATCACAAAGGCATCATTAACCGATACGCAAGCAATCAAATCGACGCCTTTGGCTTTTAATTGGTCGGCAAATACCACAAAACCCGGCAGGTGAGCCTCTGAACACGTTGGCGTAAACGCGCCAGGCACGGCAAACAGTATCACTTTTTTACCGGTAAATAGCGCTGCAACGTCATGGTTAACCATGCCATCTTTGGTCAGTTGTGCCAATGTACCCGCTGGCAGTGTTTGTCCTTGTTCAATCATGGGAGAGCCCTTCAATGTTTATAGTAAAGGATATCCTATGCCAATTTTGGCAGCACAAATACCGATAAAGTGTAAGGTTTATCCTCTCAATAACGAACACCCCAAACAGCATGTATGTATTGTTAGCACTTCCTGCCAAATCGGAACTATCAACCTCTACCACATCAAAGCTGCAAAATGTTATTATTCCCACGAATTACACACAATAACGACTCACAAAACCATTGCGAGTTAACACGTTAATCAATATAGTTGCGCAGTTTTTTACAGCCTCACTTTAAGGTCGGTTAACCATGTCATTGCCAAAAGATGAACACCCTATCGATAACAGCCAACATCAAAGCGAAACAGACTATGAAACGCCTGAGTTAGCCATGGTCGAAGTGAGCCAATCGGTTGAGCAACTGACCAATGCAGAGGGCGAGCAGCAGGCTGAACTATTCCATGACATGCTAGAAGAAGCCGAGCCCGGTACTGTGGCTTTGTTGCTAGAGTCATTACCGCTAGATGAACGTTACGAGCGCTGGTTGCAAGTTGAAACGAGTGAGCGTATTGGCGTATTAGACTTGATGCGTGCTGATCCACGTAATGGCATTTTGGATGAGATGCCTGAAGCTGAGTTAGACTTGCTGTTCTCTCAGATCTCACCTGAAGATTTGATTGAGTGGAGTGATACGCTATCTGACGCCATGACCGAGCGGGCGCTGTCACAAATGGGTGAGCGCCAACGACAGCACTACGATCGCTATGACCAATACTCTGAAAATGAAATTGGCCGTTACGCAGAGCATCAATTCTTAGCGTTAAACCTGACCTCAACCGTGTCACAAGCTCAGCGCTTCTTTCGCCGTATTAAACTCGACTGTAATGATCATGTCTTCCTGCTCGATGATGATGACAAATATATTGGCAGCGTACGTCGCCACGATGTGTTTCGTGCCGCACCAGAGAGCACACTCGCTAGCCTACTCTGGGAAGACAGTCGCTCGATTCTCGCCGATGCCAGCTTAATTGAAGCCGCTGAAGCCATTGAACACAGTAACGAATTAGAAATTGCCGTCGTCGATACCAACGGCATTATGATTGGTCGCATGACACTGCGCAGCGCCACTGCACTCGTGCGTGAGCATTACGAGGCGCAGTTAATGGCAACCGCAGGTATGGACGAGGACGACGATCTGTTCGCGCCAATTACCGTTGGTGCTCGTCGCCGCGCAGTCTGGCTAGGCATTAACTTATTGACCGCACTTCTAGCCTCAGCCACCATCGGCTTATTTGAAAATGTGCTGGAAAAAGTGGTTGCCTTAGCAGTACTGATGCCGATAGTTGCATCGATGGGCGGTATTGCAGGTAGTCAGTCACTCACCTTGATGATCCGCGGTATGGCCATGGGGCAGGTATCCTCAGGTAACGTCATGTCACTGCTAAAAAACGAGCTCGGTATCGGTATCTTAAATGGTGTGCTGTGGGCGACAGTGATTGGTCTGATTGCCGGCTACTGGTTTCACGATCCCATTATTGGCACTGTGATTGGCGCGGCTATTTTAATTAATATGGCGGTAGCGGCCATTGCAGGGGTAATGGTGCCGATGATATTGCAGAAAATGAATCAAGATGCCGCGCTGTCGGGCTCGGTCATTTTAACCACCGTCACTGATGTGGTGGGCTTCTTCTGCTTCTTAGGCCTCGCTTCGGTTCTGTATTTATATTAATAACGAACAATCAAAAACAGCAAAGCCTAGCTAAAATAGCTAGGCTTTTTAATATTAATGATTACAAGACTTCCCACCAAACTAGCTCTTGAGCGGATACATCCACAAATGTGCTGGGTTATTCAACCTTTGGCTGGTTAGCTTGTTGTACTAATCTCACAGGCAGCCCAAGCTTAACTAAATGATTGAGAATGAATCGTCCACTCCAAGCCCAACTGCTTAATGAGATTAAGTTGTCGTCACGCCCAATTAGTTTTATATCACCATCGATAGATAAACGCAGCGGAGTGTTATCTTCTGCGGCTACTTGAATATCGGCACAAGCAATATGACTCATTGTAGATCGCAATATCGTCCTCGATTCATGACCACTAATGCTAGAAGAACTAGAAGTACCGGGAGTTAGCAGCCAAACGGCATCTCTAGTGGTGCAAACAGCCTTAAAAGAGCGAGATTTAATATCGCTATAGAAGGTAAATATGAATACAAAGCTCGGCAAGGCAAGCATGATAAAAGTAATGACCATCATAACGACCACCCCCATATCTGACATAGACTCAGTCCTATTAATGACATCACGAAATTTATTTCGATAGGGACCTACTGGCAATATTGCTTTAAAAAAGCCTGGTAGCAGAAAAACATAGGTGTATATACCCGCGATAGCAAATAGAAATGGTTTAACACTGGCTCGCCATGACTTTTTAGTCACTGTGCGCCCTCTTGTCATTGATAGATGCTGATTCAGAGTGGCAATTACCCCATCTGCATCATCCTCTTCTAGCGAGATAGAGCCTATATATTCGATTGCTTGCTCTATACCTTCAGCTTGCTGTGGTAGCACTTCGGTTTGTTGTTCTAAGAAATAGATGTCAAAACGTTTAATCAGCAAACAGTTAGACTGCTCATTTTCTAACAGCAGATACTGACTATCCAAAGGTAAAGCAAATTCACATTGACGCTGTAACAGTCGGTAAATAAAAATTAATATGCAAAACTGGTACGCTATGATGCCAATGGCTATAAAGTTAATATTGGCCAGAGCATAGGTATTACTAACGATGCTAATAACAATAAAAAAGCCAAATACCCATTTATCAAAAGCAGACATTAGAACTGACTTTACGACAACAACCACATTATTTTTAAGATAAATAAGCTGTCGCTGCCTCGCTTTAAAAGCAAAACTCACAATCGCGTAAAGGGTTAATAAAACAGTAAAGCAAACAGAGAAAGCCAAAGCATCATAAAAATAAGACCAAATCAGTAACCCAAAGCCGATAACTAGAGATGCCTTTTGATAAATACTTCGAGTAAATGGCGTGAGCACTGCGTCTTGAATACTAGCCTTTATATTCACTTACTTTCCTCACATTAATCAGGCTGCTTGCTGTATTGTTTCTGCAGCCTAATCAGATACTTTTTGCATCTTGAATATAAGCATTATTTTTATGCTCACTTAGTGTCACCTAAAATCATGCTCAACTGTTTATCTAGCGCATTAACAACCTGACAAAAAAAAGCTCTTATTAGCTAATCTAACAAGAGGCCATTTTTACGGAAAATTCGCAGATTAGAGTCTTATCCAATCCAAAACGTTACGCTTTATATCATCCCACTAAGCTGTCATCGCCGCTTTTACGTAAACATCGAAACGATTTTTCTTAGTGGCAATCACCATGCTCGGTTTGACGCCATCTAAATCATCAGCATAATCAGGGCGCTTAACCACTACGCGCTTAGTGGCTAATGACATTGCAGGTGCAAGTAAGCCGTCGGCATCAAGATCGGCACCAACTAACGACTGGAACACGCGCATCTCTTTTTTCACTAATGCTGACTTTTCACGGTGCGGATACATAGGATCTAAATACACCACATCCACTTCGATATTCGACGCACCTGCCGCATCGGCTAATGAATCAATACTTGAGCCGTGAAACAAGCTCATACGCTCTTGCATCCAGCTACCAATTTCAGCGTCTTCATAGGCGCGGCGCAGGCCATCTTCTAATAACGCAGCCACAATCGGGTGACGCTCAACCATTAACACCTTGCAACCTAAACTTGCCAGTACAAAGGCGTCACGCCCAAGCCCTGCGGTACCATCAACCACTGTAGGCATTACGCCCTGTTTAAGTCCTACCGCTTTGGCGATTGACTGGCCGCGACCACCACCAAATTTACGACGATGGGCAACCGCGCCTGAAACGAAATCGACAGAGATCCCTTTCAGCTTTGGCTCATCGCGCTTGATTAACGTCAGGATATTATCTTCAAAGACCAACTCAAACTCTGCATTAGGATCATAAACCAGTCCCCAGCGCTCGCAGGCCGATTCGATTGTTGGGTAATGTCGATTAAAGAAAATGCTGGTCACAATTAGGCTCTATGTTTGAGTGTTAACCTGCAGATAATACCACTCCTCGCGATGAAACCATATCAGCCGCCAATGGCTGTTTTGCAGAAATCAGGCTTATTTTGCTCAATGCCCCCCCTCAAAAAGCCTCAAAACAGCTCAAAACGGCTGAAATCGGCCTAAAAAACTTCAATATAACTATAAATAGGTAGCTGTTCACGTTGCGCTATCGGTGCTTGAGGCACACTTTTTTGCGTCGTTGATAAATCAAGCGACTTAAAGAAAATATATAAAGAGAGATAAGTGATGATGAACGCAAACAAATTCAAAACAAGACTGTGCTATGCCACGCTTGTAGCAGCCTGCTCAATGAGCATGGTGGCTTGTTCCGGCGATGATGGTAAAGACGGTGAAGATGGCAAGCCAGGTGGTAACGTAACCACGCAGGCTAAAGTGCTTACAGTAACAATCGATAAAACGACAATTACCGATAACACGCTAACGATTGATTTTAGCGCTGAGAGCGAATTAGCGATTCCAGTGGTAAAGATTGCCGCAATTAAGTTAAACGCAGCCCAGTTAATGCCGCAAGTTGAAGGCGAGCGTTCACAGTGGCAAAAACTTGCTGGTGAAACCTGTTCACCCGCTAAAGGCTGTGCAGGCACATTAGTCGACAACATGAACGGCAGCTACAGCTACACCATGAGTGCAGCTTTAGTTGCTGGCGATATCAGCCACAATGGCGAATACACCCAGCGCGTATTATTTAGCGTTTTAGAAACGGACAACCTGCCAGCAACTGAAGTTATCTCTGACTTCAATCTTGATGGTAGCGAAATCACCAACAATCGCAGCATCATCGACGGCAGTTCTTGCCTAAGCTGTCACGATGATATCGCCTCGATTAAACATGGCGGTGCCAACATTGAAAACTGCGCCAGCTGCCACACCAATAACAACATGGATAATCCTGCCATGGTTTGGCCGGTATTAGCACACACTGCGCATATTGGTATAACCCCGCAGGCACTAGGTAACTGTACCACTTGTCACGCAAAAGAAATCAGCGAAACTGAGCTACAAGCGACTAACTGGAACCAAGTGCCAACGCGTGAGGCTTGTTCAAGCTGTCACGAAATGACCACCAATCCAGTATATGACCATAGCACTCAGCCTGATAACGGTAACTGCTTAACCTGTCACTCACCAGAGAATACTTACGATGTTCATATGAGTAACTCAGAGAAAGCAGTAGAGGAAGATCAGCGCAATATCGTCAACATCAGCCTTGAAGACGCTAAGCTCGTAGAAAAAAACGGTGAGCACTTTGCTGAAATCAGCTTTGCCATGCTTGATAGACAAGGGCAACGTATTGCTGTTGCAAACAATAACCCTGCTGATGCCGACTGGATTAAAAACCTGCAGCTTTATGTAAACTGGGGCACCTCGGTGGACTTTACCACCAGCCGCGGTTACAGCATTTTTGTTAAGAGTAACAAGAAAGACATCACCCAAGATGGCAGCGGAAACACTCCCGCTGGCGAACGTGAGCGTACACCACTAAACAAGTCTCAAGACAACGTATTTACTTACCTAATGGGCCCAGTTGTTACCCAAGATGCTATTTCTGGCGACTTGATTGATGACGCAGGCTTTATTACTAACCGCTTTATTTACTGCTTCGACGACGCGCAAAACCTCGTGAGCTGCGATCAAGCAGGACATACTAAAAATGCCGAAGCTAACAAGCGCTGGTTCTTCAACAAAGACGGCCTAACTGACGCACCTGAAGCTAAGCGTCCTTTGATTGTTAGCAACAAGACTTGTGGAACGTGCCATGGCTACGATGAGTTTAACGACAACTCAGAGCTTGCTTGTCGTAACTGTCATAGTCGCAAGACTGAGATCAACAAAGAGCTAGCAGATACCACCTGTTTCTCTGGTCACGATCACGACGAACTGGGCGAGCATGTACGTCCATTTGAAGAGCGCGCTATGATGCCAGGCGGTAAGCCAGGTTTCTTAAGCTCAACAGCCGACATTGTTGATCCATGCTTAGCTTGTCATAACCCGAACACCCCGCCAACTCAAGCAATTCGAGAAATGCACACTAAAGCAAGTGATTGGGACTATGTTGAGCAGCTTACGGTAAGCCATCCAGACCACAAGGTATGGATGCACTCACTGCACACCAATCAACGTGCGACCCAAGATCGTGCAAACGGCGTGCGTAATATTGAGTTCCCTGCTGATAAAGCTAACTGTTACCGCTGTCACGAAGGCGATACCTTCGGTGTTGAACGCCTAACGGCAGTCGGTCGCCCATTGGCACTGGATCTAGATTACAACCCAGATTCAAGAGCACACCCAGCGATTGATATCACTGTTGATGCGTATACTTCACCAGTTTCTGCAACGTGTTATGCCTGCCATGCTAAGCAAGAAGATGCTGACGGTAAGATGGTGATCAACAAAGCGGTACGTGCACACATGGAGCAAAACGGCGGCCGATTTGGCGTTACAGCCAACGAATTACAAGTAGAAGCTTGCGCCGTTTGCCATTCGCTAGACAACCTTAAACAGGTGCATAACCTTTAAGGTTAAACCCAAAAAGTAATTGATGTCCCTGCAAGCACATCAGCAGCCCAACGCTTTGCGTTGGGCTGCAACTTTTATCAAGAGTTAGCAAAGTTCGCGCGGCGATTCCCTTTACGAGTTTGATCTGAATTTGCCATTGATATACGTAAGTCGATTTTCTTATACCAGCAAACTTGTTGCGCTAGCCTGCAAGCTAGCTATAAAGCAGGAACTGGATCAAAGTTTACGGGCTTCAATTTCCCCAGCTATAAACGTCAGAATATACTCAATTAGATAACTGTTTTATTAGAGAACTTCTGTGCAATTAACGCCAACGCTAAGCTTAAACGTGACTCAACAGCACCTAGTCGATGCTGAGGATTTATCACGTATCGAACTCAGCTATGCCGAAACAGCCGTTCTGCAGTTAATGCTCAAACATCAGGGCACGTTAATCACCCGTGAAGCCTTATTAGAAGCAGGTTGGCACGACAGAGTGGTTTCAGCATCATCATTACAACAGTGCGTTAGTGTATTGAGAAAAAAACTAGCCAACTATCCAGAAGTTGAGCTCAAGACCATTCCTAGGCATGGCTATGTATTACACCTATCAGGTCACAACCAAGCACTCTCTACCATAAAAAAGCCAACAGCCGTCCTGCTTTTTTCCATTGCCGTTATCATCTTCAGCCTATTACTCGGCTACGCTTATCTCACTCATAGCCAAACGCCTTATAACGAAAACCTGATTGCGAGTCAGCTCAGTAATGTCGCGGGTGAGGTACATGTGTTTACCCCTGCAATAGATCGAGCATTGAGCCCTGATATCATCAATCAGCGTTTTGCTAACCAGATCGGTAACGAACCTAATTGGCTGGCACCATTTAACGCATTTACCAGTTTCGCCCTACTCAGCGCCAAGATGGACAGCTTTGCCATCTGTCCGGATTATCAACACGGTCAATGCAGTGGCAAACAGCTGATCAACATTAGCGCTGAAAAAGACCACGGTAGCCAACTCGCCCTGTCTGATTTTTTGACCACTAAAATAAGAATGGAGCAAAAAACCTATAATAAGCTAGACCTGCCAGAGCTTAGAAAGCATCAGGGCAACTTAAAAGAGCAGATTTACCATGGCGATCTATATTTTTCGTTTGATAACAATCGTCTCGTTCGCAGCGATATCCGTATATCTCTGGTCGATTTAGCACCTGATAGCGGCATTTTTTACTTTGCCGCCTGTATCACCGATGAAGACTGCTATACCACGCCTATTCGCTACGAGATCCGTGGCCAATTCAAGCGCACCACAGAAAAATGGCAACAACGTCAGGTGGAACGCTTTGATATCGAAGTCGGTAAAACCACATTGTCTTCACCCAACGCGCTATCAGATACCGCACAAATCATCTATCTAGCGTTAAGAAAACAACATCTAACTCAAGCGAGCTTAAGCTTTTATCGCATCTACCAAGACGACGGCACAGCCATTTGGCAACTACCATTAGTCGATGAAAATATTATGTGGATGCAGCGACAAACTCTCAAATTATGATACCGAGCAGGAGTTGTTGTATAATCAGCGTTCTCTCCATCTTTGGTTTTAAACGCAATGTTAAGTTATCGTCACGGCTATCACGCAGGCAATTATGCCGATGTTCTCAAGCACGCTATTTTGCTGCAAGTGCTAAAACTCATGCACAAAAAAGACAAGCCTATGGCTTATATCGACACCCATGCGGGTGCGGGTGGCTACGCGTTAACCGATGAGTTTTCTAAGAAAACTGGCGAATACTTAGATGGTGTAGCCAGACTGTGGGACAGAACAGATTTACCTGAGTCATTAGTGCAATACATAGAAGATGTAAAACACTTCAACCAAGGTAAACAAGATCTGGAGTTTTACCCAGGCTCTCCTGCCTTTGTAGACATGAATATGCGTGAAAAAGATCGCATGGTATTACACGAACTGCATGGCACTGACTTTCTCACCTTGGAAGAACAGTTTGCAGGCGATCGCCACGTTCGTGTGATCAAAGGCGATGGCCTTAAAGGTCTTATCGCTGCAGTGCCGCCACTTGAGCGTCGCGGCGTGATTTTGATCGATCCAAGTTATGAGATTAAAACCGACTACCAAGACGTAGCAAAAGCGATTATTAAAGCTCATAAACGCTTTTCAACTGGTGTATTCATGCTTTGGTACCCCGTTGTAGACCGAGACCAAACTGAAGGTATGCTTAAGCTATTAGCCCAGAGCGGTATTAAAAATCAACTTCGTATCGAGCAAGCGATTAGACCCGATAACAATGATTTTGGTATGACGGCAGCAGGCCTATGGGTTATTAATCCACCTTGGCAGCTCGATACTACCGCCAAAGAGATGCTCGACTATTTAGAGCGTCGCATTGGTCATAACGGCGGCAAAACAACTGTTAAGCAAGAAGTGCCGGAATAAAGAAAGAGCTTAAAAGATAGATCCTAGGTCCGAGGTTCTAGGTCCTAGGAAAAGCTAAGCCGAGAACAGGCTTTGCCCTGCTAGGACGTGACTGCGTCACTTCGAGAAAGAGCTTATAAAGATAGGTCCTAGGTCCGAGGTTCTAGGCCCTAAGAAAAATCCAAGACAGTAAAGCACCAATCAAAAGATTACCGGCGCGATGTGTCAGCTTTAGCCTTTGCTTTTAGCTTTCCTAGCAGCCAACTTGTTGGCGTCCTAGTCGGTGCGTAGCACCGCCCTAGCAGTGAGCCTGCGAACGTCCTAGAACCTAGGTCAAATCTCCTAACCTGATGCTTATAAACACTCTTGGTCATCATTCAGCTGACGGCTAAATACCCCAAAAATTGCATTTAAGATACCGACTTCGACATCTTTATTATTTTGAGTTGATGCTGTCGAACTCCCACCAATTGATTCTCGCTGCTCTCTTTGCTGTTCGTTACTGTGGGCGCCGCTAACAAAATCACAGCCTGCATTTGCCACAGAGCTTGACGAACATCCCACACTGTTCAATGCCAACATAACCAGCAAGATTACCGAAATCCGTTTCATATTATTCCTTTATAATCGTTCCTTTATTAAACACTACCACTTTTGAGTTGCTAGATCCTAGGCCTAAGGAAATGCCAAGACGGAAAAGCTTAAAAGACAGGTTCTAGGTGCGAGGTTCTAGGCCCTAGAAAAATCCAAGATTTAAAAGAAACAAGCAACAGATTCAGGCTCCATGAATCGGCTTTAGCCTTTGCTTTTAGCTTTCCTAGCAGCCAACTTGTTGGCGTCCTAGTAGGTGCGTAGCACCGTCCTAGCAGTGAGCCTGCGAACGCCCTAGTACCTGCTTTCCTGTTATTGCAGCACCGAGTGCAACTCTTCAAATAACCAATGCATCACCGGGCCTATCTGCTTATCGCGGCGATTGACCACGCCCATCTCTACCAATAACGGATCTGTAATATATTCACTCGATAGCGCGGTTAAATCTTCAATATACCAATCTGATTTTGCTACATGGTCTGGCACTAACGCCCAGCCCACACCTTGTAGCACTAAAGCGATGATGTAGTAATAGCTGTCTATATACCAATAATTGCCTGATAACGGCTTGGTTTGAGACTGGCCTGTAATGTCACAAATCGCCAGCTGCCGGTATAACATTAACTGCTCAAGGGTCGGCGCAGGAATAGAGGCCAGCGGGTGAGTCGGCGCGACCACTAAGCTATGCTTAAACTGGCCTATCGACATAAAATCTAGTGAGTCTGGCAACATAGTCGAGGTGTGGAACATAATGCCAATATCTGCACGCCCCGCATCAACCCATAGAGCGATATCTTCTTGTGAGCCATTGATAATGGTGAGCTTTAGTAGCGGGAATTGAGTCGAAATCCGTTGAAACAGGGCTTCAAATGCGTTTACTGGTACAGCTTCATCCATCGCAAATGTTAGCACCACTTCTTCACCAGATGTCACCGTCATCGCCCGCGCATTGAGTCGCTGGCACTGGGCTAGCACCGACTGCGCCTCGATAAACATCTCCTCACCTAAAGGCGTCAGCATGGGTAGTTTGGCGCTGCGGTCAAATAACTCAAACCCTAAACTAGCTTCTAAATTACTGATGGCAGTACTAATTCTAGATTGCGCCTTGCCCATCTTTCTGGCTGCCGCCGAAAATGAGCCTAACTTAACCGAATTAACAAATGCATTAAGCTCGTCTAACGTCCAATTCATCGCTTCACCTGCCAATCAACCTATATCTAAAACAGATAGTAACTAACTTTATTCAATCTTAAATACAGAGTAATGTGCCGCCCACTATTCATCAACCTTTACACGCAAATGTTAGCTCCGATCCCCGAAGATACTCATAATCACTCTATTAGCCGTACTTTTTGGCGTTACACCCTACCTGCAATCGCCGCCATGCTGGTTAACGGCCTATATCAAATTGTCGACGGTATCTTTATCGGTCATTACATAGGTTATGAAGGCTTAGCCGCAATTAACATGGCTTGGCCAGTGATCTACTTTATGGTGGGTTTTGGCATCATGATCGGCATGGGGAGCGGGAGTTTGCTCTCAATTCAACGTGGTAAAGGTGACACTCGTGCAGCGCCGACTATTTTGACCACTAGCTTACTGTTGATGCTAGGTCTTGCGCTTATATCGACCAGCATTTTGTCGCAGTTCAGTACTTTCTTTATTGAGGCCCAAGGTGGCGCGGGGGCCACTCTGGGGATGGCGCAAGATTATATCGGGGTGTTCATATGGGGAGCAGCGGCGACAATA
This sequence comes from Shewanella sp. 0m-6, assembly GCF_052977325.1. Taxonomy (NCBI): domain Bacteria; kingdom Pseudomonadati; phylum Pseudomonadota; class Gammaproteobacteria; order Alteromonadales; family Shewanellaceae; genus Shewanella; species Shewanella sp. 0m-6. Next base: position 137,555 of record NZ_JBRIMD010000001.1, on the reverse strand, counting down.
ATAGCCTCGGCACTACCACTGCTGATCCGCAATGATGAAAGCCCTAACATTGCCACTGGCTTAATGGTGCTAGGTGCGCTTGTCAATATTGGCTTAGATTACCTGCTTATTGGTGTCTTTAACTTTGGCTTGCTTGGCGCAGCAATCGCGACCATTAGTGCTCAATCTATCGTCTGTATCTTAGGACTTATTTATTTTTGTACACGTATCAGCAATATACGTTGGCCTGCAAAGTTTACGTATTTCAAGATACCCTTTGCCAAGCAGATCATGCTGTTAGGCTCATCTAGCCTATTTATGTATCTTTATACCAGTTTCGTTTTTGCGCTGCATAATCGACTGTTTATGGAATATGGCACGCCGCTAACAGTCGGCGCTTTTGCGATTGTTGGCTACCTCATGGTGCTGTATTACTTAGTCGCTGAGGGGGTGGCGGAAGGCCTACAGCCACCAGTGAGTTATTACTATGGCGCAGAGCAGCACGAAAACATTAACAAGATGCTAAAGCTATCGGTCAAGGTCACCCTGATTGCAGGCGTTAGCTGGATAACCTTGTTGAATGTCATACCGCACGCCATGGTTGGGCTATTTAATAGCAATGATTCAGAGCTGATTGCAACGGCGGTTGATGGGATCAGACTGCACCTGTTTGCTATGCCACTCGACGGTTTTATCGCTCTGTCTTCGGTGTACTTTATGGCGACGAATCAAGGGGTGAAAGCCCTCGCGATAGCATGCGGGAATATGCTTATCCAGCTGCCATTTTTATATGTTTTGCCAAAAATAATGGGCGTTGATGGCGTGTGGATGGCGATGCCAATCTCTAATATCGTACTGTGTTTTATCGTGGTGCCTATGGTTTGGCTGGATGTTAAAGCACGCTCGCGAACAGTGGGCTTAACGGTAAACAATCCTATTTTGGCGGCAGCCTAATATCAATCGGTTTAAGCTCGAGTAAAAAGCGCTAACTGCTACGGTAGCGCTTTAACAATATCTGCACTCGCTCAACATAGGCTTGAGTTTCAGGGTAAGGCGGTACACCATTGTATTGGTCTACCCTTGAGGCGCCTGCATTATAAGCGGCGCATGCCAAACTAATATCACCATTAAAACGCTTAAGTAACTGCGCTAAGTAACGGCTGCCAGCATCAATATTTTGCTCTGGATGAAATGCATCGCTCACCCCTAGCTCTTTTGCGGTTGCCGGCATTAGCTGCATCAAGCCTTGAGCGCCAGTTTTAGATACCGCTGCCGATTTAAAGGCGGATTCAGCATGGATAACGGCGCGGATCAATGCAGGCTCTAAGTGATAAGCCTTGGCCGCACTGGCTATTTGTAGCCGGTATTGAGAGGTAAATAGCGGGATCGATTTCCAATTAATATTTGATTCTGGTTTACAGGCGTAACAATCAAACAGTAGAACCTGATAATGCCCCTGCTGCGGAGCATGATCGCTAAATACCAACACGCCAGTAGTCGTGCGGTAATGATAAACCTTCTCACCTTGAGCACGGCTATTGCTGATGACATTGGCGCTAGTTAATGTATGAGTTAACCCTGTGGTAGTTTCGTTAACCTTAATGGTTTTCCCCAACACACTTTTATTTAATGGATTAGCCACAAAATGTGGCTTCTGCCCCAAAGTCTGAACCTCGGCCTGCACAGTAACAGCTAAAAACAACAGTAAACTAACGAGCGATCCTTGCTTAATCATAATCCGGTCGATTGATCTAATTGCAGTACGTCGACTATAGCAAAAAGCTGCTTCATCTCTTTATTTATCTGACTAAATTCATATTCAAAGGTTGCCGCTTTAAATATCGAAGCCATTTCAAAGCGATTATCTTTACTGCCGAGCATGATAAGCAGCTTATTTTGGTAAAAAGCACATTGGATCTTGTTATCAAAACTTGCCGATAACGCCTGCAATCGCTCCATAAAAGTGACAGTTAAGAGATAACGCGCCTCAATTTGGTCAGTAGAAAATACATCAAACTGCTTTTCAAAGATGGGATCTTCTAATTTTACCCGCTCTAGTCCCTTAAAAGAATCAGATAGAAAGTTCACTAAACCGCCGCGAGTCTTAACCACAACCGTATGCCCACGAAAGCCTTTGTGACTGCTTAGCTCAATCATCACTCCTTTAAACACGGTGACCGTATCAGTATTTTTATCGCGCTTAATCTGCTTGGTAAGGTGCAGCTCATTAAGAGCGATCTCCGTATTCTTATAAGTCCCCTGCACATAATCTTCAAAGTTAGCAGCATCATAATAAGGCAGCAGCTTTGAGGCTTTAAGCGCTGCTAGGCTCATCTTATGATCAGGACTAAAAATAAAATCATGGCCAAAATACTTAAAAATTAGCGGGTAGATCTTCTGCTTTACATCGCTTTTATAATGCTTAATCGGATTAAACACCCACCAGGCAAACGGCAGCGCTAGCACCACTAACCCGATAAGGTAAATCATCAAAGGATCTGTAGTGTTCAAGTAAGGCATAAACAGAAATGCCAGCGCGGCAACGCTAAGATAAATAGCACTGCAAAGATATAAACGCTGACGACAAGACTGCAGACTGGCAACACGCGCATTTTCAAATTTGCTTGTCAGGGGCTCAAGGTGTTGCTGATAGTATTGCTTAAACTCGGCAATCTCAGCAGGGGCGGCAACTAAATTATTACTGTTACGGATAGGCTTTATCGATGCGCCAAAAAGAAAACTAATGAGGTTCATATTGTACTCATGTACTCCGATGATCTCAGTAACAGCCATCACCGCAATGCTGATATGAATTGCGGCTATTACTGAAAAGTCACAATTACTTCAAATAATCAGTCACTTAAAATAATCAGTTATTTTAAGTAATCACTGGCATCTACAGGGGCTGTTGACGCCTCATCGGCTTCATAAAAAGGCATCACCTTGACGCTGGCCATTGAGGCAATAATAGAGCCGGGAAAAATTTCAACTGCAGTATTAAGCTCAGACACTGCCGAGTTATAGAAGCGACGCGCCGCAGAAAGCTGCGCTTCCACTTCGTTATAGGTTTGCATTGCTTGCAGCATGGTATTGTCTGATTTAAGGTCAGGATAATTTTCAACACTGACCATTAACTGCGACATTTTTTGATTCAGCTTTTCAGCGACTTCTAGATGGGATTTAACGGCTGTAGGATCGGTATCGTTATAGCGCTTAGTTGCCAAGGTGCGTAACTCGGTGATCTCTGTTAGTAACGACTTCTCATGATCCATATACTTTTGTGCGATCTTGAGAATATTAGGTACTAGGTTAGAACGCTTCTTCAGCTGAACATCTATGCCTGATAAAGCTTCTCGTCCCGTATTACGCTTTTTAATTAAGCTCACATACCATAAGTAGCCAATAATCACGACTAGACCTAACCCCAACAATATCCCTTCCATTTGTATTTCCTATCTATTTTTTTTTATTAAAATGGCTTCGCTATTTCCTTATGGCTCTTACTGTTACTTATTTGAGGAACGAAATCCAGCTTCTACCGACATTTGCTAGCCTTCAATAGCGTCACTTTTTAACCTAAGCCACAACAAACTCTTATAAATTCGGTCAAAAAACGCTAACTAAACATCTACTAATGCCACCTTTATCCATTTAACGGTTCAAGCAAGAGTAAAATCTTAGCGGCCGTACACTCTCTGTTCACCACAAAAACTAATACTGTTTAAAATCAGTAGTTAAACACAAATAGCAGTCTATTGTTTTTTGAACACCTCAAAAGTTATCTCGAGTATTTTGCAAACTAATATGCCCTAACAGGCAAACTAATCAGTATTTTTATTTAACTTTGAGCTTACTTATTTATTTGTATTCTTTTGGGCATTTAAGCCAAGCAGCCACTAACTGCCCACACCAAGCAGCAGATAAAAGTGAGCGACAACATTACCCTATACTTATTCAGTCTAGATACAGCTAACTTTAGCTATAGTATTAGGTATAGTAATCACGCTTCTAACGGACACCCCCAATATCTATCCCTTTTGGACTCATTTAAATGAGTCCATTTTTTTTATCTAAACAACTGCACGCAACCCTCTAATATCAGGGAATTAGACTTAAAAACACTTAGCAACATCTAAGATTAACAACTGTTAACCCAAGTCGTTTTACCCATTCAGCTTTGATACAGCTAACCCTAGCTATAGTAATCTCAATCCCAACGGATATTGTTAATCAATCCCTTTTGGACTCATTCAAATGAGTCCTTTTTTTTGCCTAAAATTCGCTAAATACCTCCTCCTTAATTCAAGTTTAAAATCCTGCAAAGCCGCACTGGCACTCACGATTACGGCAAACTACGCTAACAACAAATGAGCCGATTTAAGGTTTAATTAATTTTTCTTATCCATCATGCCACATCGGCTTAACAAAACAGTGCTCATTTGTAGTCACTCGAGTCGAAGAAAATTAAAATAAAAACAACAAAATAAAGAACTTACTTTGAAGGAAGATATTATGAGCACCAATAACGGCGATAGTTTGCCCTTGTCCGACGATCTCCCCTCAGCTCCCAATAACAAACCTAATGGCTGGTTTGTTCGCTTCCTAAACGTGGTTGAGCGACTCGGTAACTTACTGCCTCACCCTATCACCCTATTTGCCATGTTTTGTGCTGCTGTTGTGGTAATAAGTGGCATAGCAGGCTATTTCGAATTAACCGTTGTTGACCCAAGACCAGAAGGCGCATCGGGCCGCAATAGTGATGGACTTATCCATGTTGTCAGCCTGATGAACGGCGAAGGCTTAAGGCTGATAGTGTCGAATTTGGTGACCAATTTCACAGGCTTCACCCCACTAGGTACAGTACTTGTTGCCCTACTTGGTGTTGGCATAGCTGACCGTTCAGGCCTGCTATCTGCCGCTATGCGCTTACTCGTGATGGGAGCCTCAAAACGCTTAGTCACCCTCACATTGGTGTTTGCCGGTATCGTCTCTAATACCGCATCAGAGCTGGGTTACGTGGTGTTAATCCCAATGGCGGCGATGATATTTCACTCCTTAGGTCGCCACCCACTTGCCGGACTCGCAGCCGCTTTTGCTGGCGTATCGGGCGGATATAGCGCGAACTTATTACTTGGCACCGTAGACCCATTACTATCGGGGATCACTGAAGCTGCGGCGCAGATGATCGACCCTGACTACCTTGTAGGCCCCGAAGTAAACTGGTACTTCATGTTTGTCTCCACTTTTTTAATCACTTTCCTTGGCGCACTCGTTACCGAAAAAATCGTTGAGCCTAAGTTAGGTAAATATGATGTGAGTGAAGCAGCAATCGATCTTAGCCAGCAGAAAATGGATACGGTTAGCGCTCTAGAAAAGAGAGGATTAAAGGTCGCGGGACTAACGGTTTTGGTGATGTCAGCAGTGTTAGCGCTCACCATCATTCCTGAAGGCGCACCATTAAGAAACCAGGAGACAGGCTTAGTGGCCGGCTCTCCTTTCTTAAAGGGGATCGTGGCATTTATCTTTATCTGCTTTGCCATTCCAGGCCTCGTTTATGGCCGTGTTGTGGGCACCATGAAGCGCGATATTGATGTGATTAACGCCATGTCTAGCAGCATGAGCAGCATGGGGATGTATATTGTGTTGGTATTCTTCGCCTCGCAGTTTGTCGCCTTCTTTAAGTGGACTAATCTAGGCGCAGTACTTGCCGTATCTGGCGCAGATGCCTTAAATGCAGTCGGCTTAACCGGACCATTAGTATTTGTGCTGTTTATTATGATGTGTGGCTTTATCAACTTGATGCTCGGCAGTGCCTCTGCACAGTGGGCCGTTACCGCGCCTATCTTTGTACCTATGTTGATGTTGGTAGGTTACGCACCAGAAACTATTCAAGCGGCTTATCGAATCGGTGATTCGGTGACCAATCTTATCACCCCGATGATGAGTTACTTTGGCCTGATCTTGGCCGTCGCATCTCAGTATAAGAAAAACCTCGGGATAGGAACCTTGGTCGCCACCATGCTGCCATACTCGATTGTGTTCTTTATCGGATGGACCTGTTTCTTCTTTCTTTGGGTGTTTGTATTTGGCCTGCCAGTAGGTCCTGGAGCTGCCACGTATTATACGCCTTAGAAGGTAAAAGATAGGGCCTAGGTTCGAGACCCTAGGTCCTAGGAAAAGCTGAGACGGTAAAGCTTAAAACATAGATCCTAGGCCCTAGGCCCGAGACCCTAGGTCCTAGGAAAAGCTGAGACAGTAAAGCTTAAAACATAGCTCCTAGGTGCGAGGTTCTAGGGCCTAGGAAAAGCTGAGACAGTAAAGCAAAGATGTAACGCTGTTATCTTTACGCTTTTCCTAGCAGCCAACTTGTTGGCGTCCTCGCAGTGAGCTTGCGAACGTCCTAGGATCTATCTCCTAGAAGTGAGCTTGCGAACGCCCTAGTATCTAGAACCTAGTACCTTCCTAGCTCTTACCTAAACGGTAATACCAAATCGATAGCGGGACAAAAATAACATTCATCATGGTAGTGAAATTCCAACCAAAGCCGCTTTGATGCAAGGTACGAATGGCTTCCTTCGACGCTGACCAATCCACATGCATATAAATTAAATCAATAATAAGCCCTGTCGCCAGTATGCTCAAAAATAACAGCGCTCCCATCCAACGTGCAGGTTTGGTGCCGTAATATTTGGCATACACTCGCAGCATAGGAATAGTTAGCACATCTGCCAAAATAAAGCCCATTACACCACCAAATGAAATACCGCCGTGCCACAAGGCTGCCGCCAATAATAAGTTACCAACAGAGCATACATAGGCAATCACAGCCACAAAGATACCTATGAGTACATCTAATAAGGAATGTATCCATGCGGGCAGGCTAGTCTGACTACTGATAAACAACTCTCGCCACCAGTCTGCAGGCACTAAGGCAATCAATACCGAAGAAATGACCACCCCAATAACGATATCTTTACCTATCATGCCGATATCCATGCAGAAGTAACCCGCACTGCGACGAACCTTGTCCATATAACTCGGCTCCGCCGCATTATGTGCCGCACTAGAGCCTGACATATCCGCACCACATTTCCCTGCGCCGCACTTCATCTCTTTAGCGCTCTTGTTTGCGTTTGAACCAGGGGTTGAGCTTGGAGTAGGCCCAGTGCTTGGGTCTGCTTTAGCCATTTCAGGCATATCTGCACCGCACTTCATCTCTGTAGCGCTCTTGTTTACGTTTGAGCTTGAACTTGAGCTAGGGGCTGGACTAGCGATTGGACTTGGGTTAGCGGCTGAGGTTGATGTTGAACTTGCAGCAGCCATACCGGGCATGGTCTCACCACATTTCATTTCAGTCGAAACACCTTTCTCTTCAGCCAACAACTTGTCACGTAATGCCCGAGACTGCTCTTTAGGATAGAAACGGAAAATAAAGCCCACTATGACAATAAGTAACAGGCCGCCGATTATCTCACCCCACAAAAACTGCCAACCAAGCAACGACACTAAGACGATAAACATTTCCAAAATCAGATTGGTACTTGCCACTAAAAAAGCCATGGCATTAGGCAATGTAGCGTGTTTAATCAGTAGTGTTTTAGACAGTGAGGCCGCAGCATATGAACAAGAAGACGAGACCATCCCCAAAAGCGTGGTAAGCAGGAGACTGGTTCCATTGGTTCTGCCTAAGTGCTTTACAACGACATCAAGGGGCAAAATATTACGCAGTACAGACGACAGCATTAAACCAAAGGCCAGCGGCCAATAAATTTGCCACACCATACCACTTAAGGTACTAAGAACATGCAAGATTAGTTCAAAGAAACTCTGCATCATATTGCCTCTATTAATTCGGGAACATTTACTACGGTAACAACGTTGGCTAGCGCTAATCATTACGGCTAAGGAGGAAGAAAACGGCTTCACCATAATAGTTAGTTGTTATTTTAGTTCACCCAAATTGATCCATCGCTTTTTTGTCATTAAATCTAATTAATTACTAGATTTATCGAGTAACAGGGTTATATTTAGCAGCTGTTTTATCTCTCTAGGCATAGTTTATGAAACTCTTTATCGCCTCTGATTTACACGGTTCCCTTTCAGCCACGCAAGCCATGTTGGCCCGGTTTGAACAATCCAACGCACGTTATCTTGTTTTGCTTGGAGATCTACTTAATCACGGCCCTCGTAACGCCATTCCAGAAGGCTATGATCCCGTTGCAGTAGCTGAAGCACTGAATCTCTATGCAGATAAAATCATCGCAGTTCGCGGCAATTGCGACAGTGAAGTCGACCAGATGCTGTTGCTATTTCCAATGAGCGCAAGCTTTGCTCAGGTATTACTACCACAAATGCGTCTATTCCTGACCCACGGCCATATTTATAGCCCTGACAAACTGCCAGCACTTCAAACGGGTGATGGACTCGTCTATGGCCATACTCACATACCGGTTGCTGAATACCGCGACAATATATTGCTGTTCAACCCCGGTTCAACCACAATTCCACGCAATGATGGTCGAGCTTCATACGGCTTAATCACAGACACCGAGTGCCAAGTGCGCGCACTCGATAACGATGAGCTGTTACTAAGCTGCCCGGTACGACACAGATTGTAGGAAAAGCAGAAACGAGATCGGGCTTCGCCCTGCGAGAGCGCGACCTTGTCGCTTCTAGAAAAGGCCAAGACGGAAAGATTAAAAGATAGGTCCTAGGTGCGAGGTGCTAGGCCCTAGGAAAGCAACAACCAAAAGATGCTAAGCACTACGAGTAGGCTTTAGCTTTTAAGCTGTTAGCTTTTCCTAGCAGCCAACTTGTTAGCGTCCTAGAACCTAGGTCCTCGTAGGTGCGCAGCACCGTCCTCGCAACGAGCTTGCGAGTGCTCTATCTTTTAGCTTTCCTCGCAGCCAACTTGTTGGCGTCCTAGAACCTAGGTCCTCGCAGCGAGCCTGCGAGCGCTCTATCTTTAAGACAACAAAAAGCCCAGCAGATGCTGGGCTTTTTAGTCTTAGCGCGTTAACGATATAACCCTAAGGTTATTTGTTAGCTTTCGCTGCCTTAGCTTCCGCTTTAGCTGCTCTGCCTTCTGCTTTAATCGCTTTAGCTGCATCTCGTTCGCGCTTACTGAAGATACGCTCAACAATCACGAAGAAGATTGGGATAAAGAAGATCCCCATAAAGGTCGAGCTCATCATACCGCCTAGTACCGATGTACCAATAGCATTCTGGCTACCAGAGCCTACACCATTACTAATCGCTAGCGGCACAACACCTAAACCGAATGCTAGAGACGTCATCAAAATTGGACGTAGACGCACTCGAACCGCGTGTAGTGTTGCTTCAACAAGACCAGCGCCTTTCTCGTAGAACTCTTTAGCAAATTCTACAATCAAGATGGCGTTCTTGGTCGCTAGACCTACGGTTGTCAGTAGACCCACCTGGAAGAATACGTCGTTTGGTAAACCACGACCATTCATCGCAAGTAGCGCACCAATAATACCCAGAGGCACAACCAGGATAACCGCAAATGGAACTGACCAGCTTTCATAAAGCGCTGCTAGTACGAGGAATACCACCACGATAGACAAAGCATATAGCATTGGCGCTTGGTTACCAGATAGACGTTCTTCATAAGAAAGACCGTTCCACTCGATACCAAATCCTGGCGGCAGCTTCTTAACCATGGCTTCGATATCATCCATCGCCGCACCAGTACTGTAACCTTCCGCTGTACCACCTTGAATATTCATCGCTGGTAGGCCGTTGAAACGCTCTAGACGTGGAGAACCATAGCCCCAGGTGCCTGAAGCAAAGGCTGAGAAAGGAACCATCTCGCCTTTAGAGTTGCGTACATACCAAGAATCAAGATCTTCTGGCTGCATACGATATTCAGCTTCACCTTGAACGTATACTTTCTTAATACGGCCACGATCAATAAAGTCGTTTACGTAGTTACCACCCCAGGCAGTGCCGAGCACGCTGTTAACCGACTCAATATCGATACCTAAAGCTCGCAACTTACCATGGTCTATATGTACCTGGTAAAGTGGTGCATCTTCTTGACCATTTGGACGAACGCCCACTAGGTTTGGATTCTGCGCCGCCATACCCAGCAACATATTACGCGCTGCGACTAGCTTGTCATGACCTTGGCCATTCTTATCCTGCAGGTAGAAGTCGAAACCGTTAGCGGTACCCAATTCGATTACCGCTGGCGGTACGAAGGCAAACACGAAAGCTTCCTTCATCTGCGAGAACATGCCCATGGCACGATTTGCAACCGACTGTACGTCTTGACCAGGCTCAGTACGCTCAGACCAGTCTTTAAGACCAACGAACGCAATACCCATGTTTTGGCCATTACCGGCGAAACTAAAGCCCGAAACCGCAAATACTGATTTAACGCTGGCACTTTCATCTTCTAGATAAAAGTCAGACACTCTTTCAAGTACTTCTTTCGTTTCTTGCTGAGTCGAGTTAACTGGCAAAATAGCCTGAGTAAACAAGATCCCTTGGTCTTCATCCGGTAGGAATGCTGTAGGCATACGCATAAAGATCCAACCCACAGCAACCGTGATCGCTAGGTACACCATCATAGTTCGACCTACACGCTTGATCATCGCCGCCACACTCGCTTCATAACGAGAGGTTAGCGCATCAAACTTACGGTTAAACCAACCGAAGAAACCGGTTTTTGCATGGCTATCACCTTTAGCAATCGGCTTAAGCATGGTGGCACAAAGTGCAGGAGTCAGGATAATCGCAACCATCACAGACAATGCCATCGCCGACACAATCGTGATTGAGAACTGACGGTAAATCACACCCGTTGAGCCAGACATAAATGCCATAGGTACGAATACTGCAGACAGTGTTAGACCAATACCCACCAGCGCGCCGGTGATCTGATCCATCGACTTCTTAGTGGCCTCAATTGGACTGAGGCCCTCTTCTTGCATCACACGCTCAACGTTCTCCACCACCACAATCGCGTCATCTACCAGAAGACCAATTGCCAGTACCATAGCGAACATGGTTAAGGTGTTAATAGAGAAGCCGGCTGCAGCCAACACCGCAAAGGTACCTAAAAGTACAACAGGTACCGCAATGGTTGGAATCAGTGTTGCACGGAAGTTCTGTAAGAACAGGTACATGATCAAGAACACTAATACCACTGCTTCCAGCAGCGTATGCACAACACCTTCAATTGATTTCTCAACAAATGGCGTGGTGTCGTAGGGATAAACCACTTCCATCCCTTCAGGGAAGAAAGGCATCATCTCTGCAATCTTGGCACGTACACCTTCAGCAGTCGCCAATGCGTTTGCACCCGTTGCTAGCTGAATACCGATACCCGCTGCAGGTTTGCCATTATAAAATGACTCAACTGCATAGCTTTCAGCGCCCAGTTCAACACGAGCCACATCTTCTAGGAACACTTTCGCGCCCGATGTATCGGCTTTAATGATGATCTTTTGGAACTGCTCAGCGGTTTGTAGTCGGCTCTGAGCCGATACAGTCGCGTTTAGCTCTTGGCCTGGTAACGATGGCGCACCACCTAACTGACCTGCCGATACCTGCGCATTTTGCTCTCTGATAGAGCTAATAATATCTTGGCTGGTTAGGTTATATTGCGTCAGCTTTAATGGATCAAGCCAGATACGCATCGCGTACTGGGCACCAAATAGCTCAATGGTACCCACACCCGGAACACGGCTTAGCGGATCCTGAATATTAGAGCCCACGTAATCGGCAATATCGTTTTTATCCAGTGAACCGTCTTCAGATACGAAGGCGGCTACCATCAAGAAACCCGCGCTCGACTTAGTTACGTTAACACCTTGCGCCTGAACTTCTTGCGGTAGTAGAGGCAGAGCAAGCTGTAACTTGTTTTGCACCTGTACCTGCGCGATATCAGGATCGGCTTCGGCGTTAAAGGTTAAGGTAATTTGCGCATTACCAAAGCTATCGCTGGTCGATGAAATGTAGCGAAGGTTGTCAAGACCAGTCATTCGCTGCTCAATAACCTGAGTTACCGAGTCTTCCATTGTCTTAGCCGACGCACCAGGATAAACAGCACTAACCACAACCGACGGAGGTGCAATACTCGGGTACTGAGATACGGGTAGGCCCACAATAGAGAGCACACCTGCCAGCATCACAATAATAGCGATCACCCATGCAAAAATTGGGCGATCGATAAAGAAACGTGCCATAACTCTGCCCTATTTCTGTTGTGTTTCAGGTTTCTTATCTGCAACCAAAGGACCCGCTTTAACAGGGGCACCCGGACGAATTTTTTGCAGGCCTTCAACGATTAGCTCATCACCGGCTTTAAGACCGCTGGTAATACGCCATTGGTTATCAATAACCTCTGCCGTAGTAACGATACGCGCAGCAACCTTGCCATCTTCGATAACCATAGCAACGGCTTCACCCTTGGTATTACGGGTAATCGCTCTTTGCGGCACTAAAATCGCTTCAGGATCGGTACCTGTGTTTAATACCGCACGCACATACATGCCTGGCATCAAGACACCGTCAGGGTTAGGAAACTCTGCACGGATAATTACTGAACCTGTGTTTTCGTTTACTGTCACTTCAGAGAACTGCAACACACCGGTTTGACCATAAGGCGTACCGTCTTCAAGGATCAGCTCAACATTGGCATTAGCTGCTGCTTCAATTTGACCACGCTTTAGTTGAGACTTAAGACGCAACATCTGCGTGCTCGATTGAGCGATATCAATATTCATTGGGTCAAGTTGCTGAATCGTCGCCAATGTTTGGCTCTGATTTGCAGTAACAAGTGCACCAGCAGTCACGTCAGACTTACCAATACGACCAGAGATTGGCGCTGTTACTTTGGTGTACTCTAGATTAATTTGTGCAGTATTGATTGCCGCTTTAGCAACCGTTACACGCGCTAATGCTTCTTTGTAAGCCGCATCTGCTTCATCATAATCTTGTTCACTGATTGAATTAAGCTTTACTAGCTTCTCAAAACGCTGTGCCTTTGCTTTAGCCGATACTAAGCCAGCTTCTGCACTAGTAAGATCAGCCTTGGCACTCACCAGTGCAGCTTCATAGGTCGATGGCTCTATTTGATATAGAGATTGTCCTTTCTCGACATCTCTACCTTCAACAAAGCCGCGTTCCATAATAATACCGCTTACCTGTGGACGTACTTCCGCTTCCAAATAAGACTTACTACGGCCCGGTAATTCAACCATAATTGATTGAGGTTTAGTGGCGATAGTTATCGTACCGACTTCCATTGGTCCACGCTGCTGAGGCCCTTGTTCAGGTTTTTGCTCACAGCCACTTATCCATAACGCCACACTTAAAACAGAGGCAATTTTCACTATTTGCCGCATGAGAACTCCTAATAAAAGCCATCTACTCGGTAATCAAATTTTTGAAAGCAGAAAGTGCCGTCAAACCCACCTTTGGAAGCATAATTTTTTGTCAAATATATAACGGACCTTTATCTCACAATGTCCGCGAGTCAACAAGAAAAACTCCCAGTTTAAATTGTAAGTTAATGAAAATTTACGCATGAAATCAGCTGCATGTGTTTACCAGATGTTAACAAGAGTAATAACAAGCAAAACATGTTAACCCCAGGTTAAGGCAAGCCTGTGCATCGCGGGCCACATTAACATCGGAACAGCATTAACATTTAATTTATAAGGATTTTATGTCAACAAGATTAAATCAAAAATAATCAGGTTGAAGCTTAAATTCGATTATCGCCAACACTGCAAGCTAAGACTCTACTGATATCGGCTAGACTGCGCCCTGACTCTTGTTGCCAATGATTAAACACATCTTGCACCTGCTTTAATCCAGCTTTTGAGCTAAAGCCATAATCCACTAGACCTTGACTCTTTAAATAGCCTTGTACGTCATTGGTTAACAAAAAGGTATCTTTGCCCATAGCGCGCAAAAAATAAGGACCGGTGTTGCCCCCAAGACGAGTGCCTTTGCGTTTAAGTTCAGCCCAGAGTCCGGTGATATTATCGCTCGGCCAGTCTGCAATAAATCGAGCAAAACTGCCGTGCATAGCCGCAAGATCGTTGACCATATGAGCATTGTCATAGATCGCCATGGTTTTTTTAAGGTGACGTATTAACTTGGGATCACTGGCGCGTTCTTGTAGCTGCTCTGGAGACAACATCAATACCTTAAAGGGCTCGAAACCGAAAAAGGCCTGCTCATATTCAGGCCACTTAGCTTCTACAATCCGCCATACGAAGCCACTTTGAAACACCTTTTTGCTGAGTTCAGATAGCAATTGTGCATCACTATATTGAGTCAACTCTTGAGGTGACAAACTGCCTGGTAGCAGCGCTTCTAGTCCTTCATCCCCGCCCTTTCGCTTTGATGCTCTAGCGTAAATAGCAGCAAACTTTTCGATTTGGCTCATATTCTCTCTCGTTATTTAAACTCTATCGCTAACGGATTAACCTTTTGCTTATATTCACTAAACGATCCATGTGACCCGATGCTTTATCCCAATCACACAGCTATCGGCCTCAAGCCAGAGTCTGCAGCATTGAGAGTCCAAGGGTTAGCGACTAAGGTTAATAGTAATCCTTAAAATTACGAACCGATATTGGATATGGATCTGTATTACCACCCACTGGCGCGCCAGTCACAAAAAACACTTATCGCCCTCTATGAAAAACAGGCAAATTTTTATCCGCACGTCATAGATCTCACTGATGTTTTTCATCGACGCAATTTTATTCGTCTTTACCCGTCAGGGCAGCTCCCTACTTTGCAACTCAAGTCTGGGGAGTCTTTTAGCGATGCCAGCATCATTATCGAGTATCTGGATAACTATATCAGCTCTGGCACCCAGCTTATTCCTATCGACAAGATGCAAGCCTTATATGTCAGGTTCTACGACAGACTCAGCGATAATCGATTAGACAGAAGCATTGAAGAGTGGTTACAGGCCCGCGAGACCAGCCATGATCAGATTTACACCAAAAATTTAGAAAAAGCGGTGCTTGCGATATTGGAAGAGTTCGATAAGCGACTCGCGAGCAACCATTGGGTATGTGGTGACAGTTTTACCTTGGCAGACTGCGCGCTGATCCCCTGCTTGAAAACCTTAGAAAAGAAACTACACCTGCTCGATTATCAGCATATTGGTCGCTACTGGATCCAGGCAAAACTAAGGGGGTCTGTAGTGCAAACCATCGAAGAGATAGAGCTCACTCACGCCACATTAGGCCAAAGTGAGCGCTTTAGTCATACCTAGCTCAGTGGCACTGACTGCAGTTAGCGACTAACAGCACTTAGTAGCTAACAACTAACGGCACTTAGCTGGCCGCTTTAAATTCTATCGTCTCACTCGGCTTAACTGGTAAATTACATTCTTTCTTAAGCTGTAAAAATGCTTTCCATTTGACCACCTCTGCTGGCATTGGCGGCGCCGGTTGCGTAAAGCCAACCTCTTCCAGCATGGTGGTTATGGCAACTTGCTTACCTTTACAGACAAACACTCCGCGTACATGGGCAATGCAATGTAAGCCTCGCTCGCTAACGAAACGCTGCTCAATATAAAAATACTTTTCATCCCAGCCCACCAGCTTGGTTTCAATTTCAAACTTAGCGAACGGCTTAATATCGCGAATGTAGGTGAACTCCGCCGCATTGACGATCGGCATCCAACCTAACTTTAAAAATCGTTTCAAAAATCCCATCTCCGCCATCATGTAGGTGCGAGCAAGATCCATAAAAGCCGGGTAACGAGAATTGGTAAGATGAAAGTTAACATCGCAGTCACTTGGCAGGGCGCGATATGACAATGTGCTGGTGTCTAAAAATCCGATTTTTTGACAATGACGCGTACGCCATAAAAATAACCAAAATAGCCTAAAATACAGATTCATTGACAATACCACCTAACATCCTTGGAAAGAGCCGAAAGGCTAACAGAGGTCATACCAGATCACAAGTGTGAACCAGCTCAAATAAAAAAGGCGCTAAAAGCGCCTTTAATGATCTTGCCAGTTAATGACTAACCGGTAATACCGCTATGTCTAAGCAAAGCGTCAGTTTGCGGTTCACGACCACGGAAACGCTTAAATAGCTCCATAGGCTCCTCGCTACCGCCCATCTCTAAGATATTTTCTAGGAAGCGCTTACCTGTTTCAGGGTTAAAGATCCCCTGCTCTTCGAACAGTGAGAATGCATCAGCAGAAAGGACTTCGGCCCACTTATAGCTGTAATAACCTGCCGCATAACCACCGGCAAAGATGTGGGCAAAACTATGCTGGAAACGATTAAACTCAGCGGCCTTGATCACTGCAATTTGCTCACGTACTTCATCTAACTTTTGTTGAATTTCAGCGCCTTTAGCTGGGTCAAACTCAAGGTGCATCTTAAAATCGAACAGTGAGAACTCAAGCTGGCGCAACATCATCATGCCTGACTGGAAGTTCTTCGCCGCTAGCATCTTATCTAACATGGCTTTTGGTAAAGGCTCGCCTGTTTCATAGTGACCAGAGATCTCAGCTAAGGCTTCCTCCTCATAACACCAGTTCTCCATAAACTGACTAGGCAACTCAACCGCATCCCAAGGCACACCGCTAATACCCGACACGCCACCCACATCAATCTTAGTCAGCATATGGTGAATACCATGGCCAAACTCATGGAACAGAGTCGTAACTTCGTCATGGGTAAACAGTGCAGGCTTACCTGCCACTGGCGCATTGAAGTTACAGGTTAAATAAGCCACAGGATCTTGTAAGCCATTTTCTGTCATGCGACGCGCTCGGCAATCATCCATCCAAGCACCGCCACGTTTACCTTCACGAGCATAAAGGTCGAGATAAAAACTACCACGATGCTCATTATTGCTGTCAGTGATATTAAAAAAGCGTACGTCTTTATGATAAGTATCAAACTCTTTTTGCTCTTCAACCTTTAGGCCAAATAGGCGCGATACGGTATAGAACAAACCTGATAAGACTTTGTCTTCAGGGAAATAAGGGCGCAGTAACTCTTGCGAGATCTCATATCTATGATGCTTAAGCTTTTCAGCGTAGAAACTTAGATCCCAAGCCTCAAGTTCAGTTACACCGCACTCTTTCTCTGCAAATTCAGTTAGCTCTGCAAGCTCAGTCTCACCTTGAGTCTTAGAGCGAGCTGCAAGTTCGGTTAAAAAGTCGAGTACTTGCACAGGAGACTCTGCCATCTTAGTCGCTAATGACTTATCAGCGTAGCTGTCGAAACCAAGCAGATTTGCAAGCTCATGGCGCAAAGCCAGAATTTCATCCATCAAGGGGCCATTATCAAACTCACCAGCATTTGGACCTTGATCCGATGCACGCGTAACGAAAGCGCGATAACACTCTTCGCGCAGTTCGCGGTTTTCACTGTAAGTCATCACAGGTAGGTATGATGGAAAATCTAGTGTAAATAACCAACCATCTAACTCTTTTGCTTCAGCCATTGCCTTTGCTGCCGCAACAGCTGACTCAGGCAAACCGTTAAGCTCTGCTTCATCGGTGATAAGCTTAGTCCAAGCCTGCGTGGCATCTAATAACTGATTAGAAAACTGACTGGTTAGCTCTGACATTCGCTTCACAAGCTCGCCGTAACGCAACTTGTCACTATCGCTTAAGCCAATACCTGATAATTCAAAGTCGCGTAGACTATTTTCAATCAACTTCTTCTGCGCCTGGGAGTAGTGAGCAAACTCTGCCGACTCAGCAAGTGACTTGTAGGCTTCATAAAGCCCCTGATGCTGACCCACAAATGTACCGTACTCAGACAGTAATGGTAGACAAGCATCATGGGCTTTACGCCACTCTTCGCTGCTAACAACCGAATTCATGTGCGAAATAGGTGACCAGATTTTACCCAGTTGATCATCAACCTCTTCTAGCGGTGCAACGAAATTGTCCCAGGTAAACGGATCTTGGTTAGCCAATACTTGTTCGATCTTTTGACGACAATCGTCAATACCTTGCTCGACAGCTGGCTGAATATGTTCTGGCTTAATACTTGAAAAAGGCGGTAGCTTGTTGCTGTTTAGCAAAGGATTGCTCATTGATGATTCCTTAACATTCTATGTTGATACTTAAGAGATAAGGGCTAATGAGGCCTTATTCAATATTTAGCCCATAATTCTTTGTAAAGATTGTCAGCTCTAACAGCTGGAAAATCGATTTACCATGACGAAAGTCAAACTTTTCAGCACAAATTTTATGCGCTAACGATACTGCAAACCAGATCGCAAATACGAGCCATTATCATTTACATTCTTACGTTTAAATCTAGTATGCGAGAGGTCAATTTCTTTCGCCAAAATTTTGAGTTCACACATGATAAAAACGAGCCGATGCACAGTCTTATTGTCGTTATTAATCAGTACTGCAGCCTTTGCTGATGAAGCGCCCAATATCGATGATTCGCACAATACTAAAATCATCGAAAAGCGAGCACTTGATGATAGCGGACAAGTTCAGGGGCTTATCGATCTAGGCTGGGACTCAAAATACATCTCAGAAGGCCGTAATAACCTAGACAAAGGTGGCATTTACTGGGCGACTGCCGCAGTACAAAAAGATAACCTTAATCTGTATGCCAGCGTAGGTCGTGGGGACAGCCAAAACTATATCGAATGGAACTTTGGTATTGAATATGGTTTTCAGCTCAGCGAAAACTTAAGCGGTAGCGTCGGCTATCAGCGTTTAGAGTTTTATGGCGACGAGCGCGCCCATGACAATGAACTGTTTAGCTCATTGGAATACACAGCTGTTGAGTGGTTAATTCCTTCTGTGAGTTACACCTATTCTACCGAAGCTGCAGGCTATTTTGTTGAAGTCAGCCTGCATAGCAATTGGGAGTTGGCCGAAGGCTTAACGGTTAGTCCATATGTCACCCAAAGCTTTGACTTTCAATACGTCACCGAAGAACATGATGGCCCGAACCATTTTCAGTTTGGTGTTGAAGCCGAATACCAACTGCCTAATAACCTTGTCTTATCAGGTCATATCAGCCACACCATAGCTCAAGAAGACATAAAGTTAGAAGCGCGTAATGATGGCATTACGGGCAGCCTAGATGAAACCTTTGCAGGCCTGCACCTGAGCTGGAATTTCTAGGCGATACCGTTAATAACACCTAGCGGGTCGCTATGAATAAACCCAAGCAAGCCGCACTGAAAAAATATTGTCAGCTATACTCATTACTGAGCAGCTAACCGCTTGTGCTCTTGCTTGATAACACTTATTCAAGCTGGAGCAATTCAATATCCTGATACGAACACTGATACAAACACATATGAGATTACACGGACGCTAATCTTGCTACAGAGGAACAGGGAATGTTACTTCTATCTCGTCTATTGATAGCCACACTTATTATCTTATATAGCCAGACAAGCTATTGCAGTGAGCTTATCTCTAGCAGTAAACCAACCTCTCGCAATAAGCCTAATTCTCACAATGAACAAGATAGGCCTTCACTCGACTTAGGCAGCGTCCTTAATGATAAAGGACAGCCGATAACTGTCCCCAGCGAAACCCAGAGTCACTTTAATTACTCAGCCCCCGCCATTGCAGCCTCTTCGCCAGCCAATGCTAAAAACAGCAAGACTAACAAAACAAAAAAAGCCAAACCTCAAAGCCGTAAACAACAACTTGCCAGTCGCAGCAAGGTAGCCAACGATCCTGGTTGTCGCTGGCTTAATGGCCGCATGAACAGCCTAGAACGCAACTTAAGCTCTGGAGTCAACTCACGCAATCGCCACCACCAACAAGAGTTAAGCGTCAGACAAGGCGAATGGGAATGCATGAAATGCGGCGCCGAGGGACCGGATCAGAGTGACCACGGAAACTGTCAGCATAAACGCTAACACAAACAACTTAAACGCAGCCACCGCCCCCGATAGCATTGCCAATGATGCGGGCTTTCAAAACGCTAAACTTAAGTCATCTAGCTCATAATTTATAGGGCTAGCTGGATCAAATTTTTCCCTCTACAATGGTGTGTTCTTGAACTGGCACAAAGCCAATAAATTAATTCGTGATTGCTTGTTTATCGGATTTAAACAACCCACGGATTAATCATAATTACAGGTACAAAAGCCCCACTCATCTGCTTTTGTCCAACAGTTCGCAACTTTATTGGAGATACACATGGCTCAACATTTTGATTATATCTGTCTTGGCGCTGGTAGTGGCGGTATTGCATCGGCTAACAGAGCGGCTATGCGTGGCGCCAAGGTTCTGCTTATCGAAGCCAAAGAGCTCGGTGGCACATGTGTCAATGTGGGTTGTGTGCCTAAAAAAGTGATGTGGTACGGCGCGCAAGTCGCTGAAGCCATGCACCTGTACGCCAAAGACTATGGCTTTGACGTTACCGTCAACAAGTTTGACTGGAGCACATTAGTTGCCAGCCGCGAAGCCTATATCGACCGTATTCATGGCTCTTACGACAGAGGCCTTGAAAGCAACGGCGTTACCCTAGTACGCGGTTACGGTCGTTTCGTTGATAAAAGCACCATCGAAGTCAACGGTGAGCATTACACGGCCGATAACATTTTGATCGCCACTGGCGGCGCAGCAACCATTCCAAATATTCCTGGTGCCGAGTACGGTATCGACTCTGACGGTTTCTTCGCATTAGCAGAGCAGCCTAAGCGTGTTGCCGTTGTCGGCGCAGGCTACATTGCGGTTGAAGTGGCAGGCGTACTGCAAGCACTTGGCAGCGACACCCACCTATTTGTACGTAAGCATGCACCACTACGTAATTTCGACCCAATGCTAAGCGAAGCATTAATGGAGTCGATGGCGATTGATGGCCCAACTCTACACACTCACAGCACGCCAGAGTCGGTCACCAAAAATGATGATGGCAGTTTAACGCTTAAGATTGAAAATGGCGAAAGCTACGATGTTGATTGCCTCATTTGGGCTATTGGCCGCCTGCCGTCGACAGGCAATATCGGCCTTGAAAACACTAACGTTAAGTTAGATGCCAAAGGTTATGTGATCACCGATGAGCAGCAAAACACCACAGACGCTGGCATCTACTGTGTGGGCGACATTATGGCTGGCGGTGTTGAGCTAACCCCAGTTGCCGTTAAAGCGGGTCGCCTGCTGTCTGAGCGCTTATTCAACGGCATGACAGATGCCAAGATGGACTACAACCTAATTCCAACCGTAGTATTTAGTCACCCAGCCATTGGCACTATGGGCTTAACCGAGCCAGAAGCTAATGCCCAATTCGGCGAAGACAATGTGACGGTTTATACCTCAGGTTTTACTTCAATGTACACTGCGGTAACGGCTCATCGCCAAGCGTGCAAGATGAAACTAGTTTGTGCAGGCGACGACCAAAAAGTTGTGGGTATTCACGGTATTGGTTACGGCATGGATGAAATTTTACAAGGTTTTGGCGTTGCGATGAAGATGGGCGCAACCAAAGCAGACTTTGATGCTGTTGTGGCAATTCACCCAACGGGTGCTGAAGAGTTCGTTACAATGAGATAATTCGTTCATTATCAATATTTTATTAATAAAAAAGCCGCTAATCAGCGGCTTTTTGGTCTCTTGAGTTTGACGCTCAATACCAGTAAATCCTTTAACTGGTATTGAACTCACACGCTATACAGCGCTAACAATATGCTTACTTAGCTAGGGGTATTCAAGCGTGCCTGAATAGCCAGCTTAACATCTTCCTGAGCCTGCAAGGCTTCCCCTTGCTCCTTCTCACGCATAAGCGTATCAAAGCCAACTCGCGCTTCCTGCGCAAGTTGTGACGCTTCTAACTTAGCCTGTTTAGCTTTCATCGAATCATCTGTTAACTGGCGTAGCTGCTCGATAATCTCGTCGGGTGCGTCACCTAGCTCAACACTCGACTCTCCGCGTGCCAGCGCTTCTCTACGCAATTGCTTTTTCAGCTCCCAGATAGCATCGTTAGCTTCACGCTCAAGTTCAGCCGCTTCAATCGCGTTATCACGTAGTCCTTCAAAACGTGCCAATGCCTGACCTTCCTTACTCCAAGGATCAACATCTGGCAGATCAGAAATATTGATCACCGGATCGACATAATCATCTTGATGCGCTAAGTCTAAGGTCGCTGCTTTAACGCCAGAGATCATCAACATAACTGCGATAATCAATAACGGCAAACCACCTACAATAGCCGCAGTTTGCAAGGTTGCCAAGCCCCCCATAAACAATAGGGCCGACGGCATTAATGACAAGGTGAATGCCCAGAACAAACGGTTCCAACGCATCGGATCTTCGGTCACATTGGTTTGTACAACCGACGCCAGAATATAAGAAATCGAGTCAAACGTGGTGGCGGTAAAAATCACACATAACAGCGTAAATAGTGCGATGACGACAGTGCTAAACGGCAGTGTTTCTAAAATCGCGAAGATCGCGCGAGTCGCGCCCTCAGCATTAAGAATGCTAACCACATCAAGCTGTCCAGATAGCTGCAACGATAAACCGTAGTTACCTAGGATGATGAAGTACAATGAACAACCGAGTGAACCGAAGAACACCGCACCCGATACCATCTGCTTGATTGTTCTACCACGAGAAATACGCGCAACGAATAGACCCATACTCGGTGCAAATACTAACCACCACGCCCAGTAAAAAATGGTCCAATCTTGTGGAAAGTGTGTATCCTCAAAGGTTCCCATACCACCAAAAGGTTCAGCCCAAGTCGCCATAACAAAGAAGTTAGACAACATACGACCGATAGAATCTAGTCCGGTTTCCAACATGAAGATTGTTGGGCCACAAACCAATACAAACAGCAGTAAAGCTAACGCACCCCAGAAGTTGATATTACTCAAGATCTTGATGCCTTTATCCATCCCCATATAAGATGAATAAGCAAAGATGGCCGTACACACCATCAACACGCCAATTTGACTACCCGTCGAGGCTGGAATGCCAAACAAGTAGCTAATACCTTCGTTGATCAAAGGGGCCGCTAAACCTAACGTGGTTGCCGCGCCGCCTAAAAGACCGAAGATAAATAGAATATCGATGACTTTACCCAATTTACCAAAACTATTTGCTTCGCCAATAACCGGCATTAATGCCGCCGACACCTTAAGTACTGGCTGTTTACGCACATAAAAGAAGTAAGCGATAGGGATGGCTGGGATCATATAGATACACCAAGCAATTGGTCCCCAGTGGAACAAACCATAAGTGGCCGCCCAACGAACCGCTTCTTCACTTCCCGCTTCTAGCTGGAAAGGTGGGTTTTGGTAATAGTAAGCCCATTCAATCGTGCCCCAGTACAAGATACTGGCACCAATACCGCCACAAAATAGCATTGCCGCCCATGACGCCAACGCAAATTCAGGCTTTTCATCAGGATCGCCCAGTTTGATTTGGCCGATATCTGAAAACACGATATAGATCATGAAGAAAAAAGCAGCCAATCCCAGACCTAAATAGGCAAAGCCTAATTTGTCTGTCATAAACGTTTTAGCTACCGCAATCCATTGCGCCCCTTGTTCAGGAAATACCAGTAAGGGGAGAACCACAGAAAACAGTAATACTAACGCGCCGAAAAATGTCGGCTTGTCGATAAGCTCAAAGTGCTTTTTCATTTTTATTGTCCGCAACAACCTAAAAACAGATTTGATTAAGTGCACGCCACAGGCTGCTCGCCGCACTGAGAGAACCAGACGGGTTTGATACTAAGTTAAAGAGTATGAGTATTGTGTGTGAACGGTTTTTTTTGTGAGTCTTATAACACTCGAAAGTTATCCAGATTACGATTAATATGGACTAAGGATAAAATAATGTTAATTAGCCTAACTGTCGACAAACTTATCTCTCGAATCAATCAGAATTGTGACCAAGTTCTCACATAGTTTTACCCGCCAAAAATTAGGCGTTCAGAAAACAACCAAAACACAACCAACCCCTTTATAGACAGGCTTTATGGACACGCATAAAATGGTTATAACGCCTCACATATTTAGGTTAAAAGTATATAAATGAGGCTTTCGGGCAAAATCGAGCCTAAACATGCACAATTCACTTTATTAGGTTGTTCCAGCACATTAAATCAACACGACAGTTCTCTCTAACAAACAAGCTGTAACGTGGATTTTTCTGTGCGATTCTGCTGATTGAAACTGGCGGAGAGAGTGATTGATATAAAGGGAAGTTGTAAAAGTACCTGTAGAGGAGTGTGACAGGAGCGGCTAGAACAGTGTCAAAGTAGCAGGCACGATATCATCGTGCCATACAAAACAAGAATCGCTTAACGCTAACAGCGTCAGCAAACAATTATCGCCTCTTATACACCACACAGAAATTACCGCGCTTAGTACGGCACTTTGAACATCTTTCACAATCCACTTCTGCAGTACTCCCCTCAGACCAACGCTTAAGCAGGTGTGGCTCGGCAAGTAAAGGTCTTGAAAGAGCAAAGAACTGAATATTGGTACTCGCTGCAATCTCTTCAATGGCGCAGATATCCGCTAGGCCGCCAACGGTAATAATGGGGACGTTTACCTCCTGGCTAATCACAGCGCCATATTCACGGAAGTAACCTTCACTTTGTATGGTATAACCATCGAATGATTCACCCACTACGGCATTAGCATTACCGTGAATGTTACCGGATATAATAATTGCATCGACACCAATCGCAGCAAGCTTTTTACAGATAGTGCGGGTTTCAGCAAAAGTTAAGCCACCATCGAAAAACTCAGAGGCCGTTAACTTAACGAGAATTGGGTAGTCCTCGCCAACCAACTTGCGGATCTCAGCGTAGATCTCCAGCAAAAAGCGCATGCGGTTCTCAAGACTGCCGCCGTATTCATCCTCTCGCTGGTTGTAATAAGGGCTTAAAAACTGATTGATTAGATAGGTATGCGCAGCATGAATTTCAACCCCATCAAAACCAGACTCTTGCGCGCGGCGACTCGCCTGTGCAAACGCGTTAACGATGTAATCGATCTCAGGCTTAGTCATCGCCTTACCCAAGGTTTGAGTACCGCGCTCAGCAATGGCACTCGGGGCAAAGATCACTCGCTCACCCACATTGTAAGTGGTCTTAGTGCCACCATAAGCCAACTGCATAACAATCTTCGAGTCGTAACCATGTACCAGCTCAGTTAGCTTTTGGTATTCAGCGATAAACGAGTCATCGTACATACCCATCATGCCAGCATTAGGCTTTTCTTCAGCCACAATGTTGGCGTAGCCCGTGACGATTAATCCCACCTCACCTTTAGCCAGCTCTTCATACACCGAGTACAGCTTGTCGGTCATATGGCCAGTTTCAGTTGCCATATTTTCCCACGTCGCACTTCTTACAAAGCGGTTTTTCAGTGTCATGTTGCCAATATGGCTGGGTGAAAACAAAATGCTCACGTGCAATCCTCTTAAATCATATTCAATGCTAGCTAGCGACGTTGCCAAACAGTAAAAACACAACAGCCACGCATAAGGCATGGCTGTTGTGTTTTTACTGTTCTCTCTCAATCAATGTATCTTGATCAATATAAGAGCGCAGCAGGCGCAGGATCCTACGCGCAAAATATAAGAAATTCCTTAAGCTAGGTTCAGCTTTTAGAAATTAATCTTGCATATGATTACCCAGAGCATCCATCTATACCCAAATGACCTCAAGATGCTCGTTTCAGAGCTCTATAGTTTAATATGTTCGAAACACTCAGCCATGGATATTGCTACTTGTTAGCAAAGAAATCCGTCGCTTCTATCAATGCAGTTCTGATCCCGGGCTCGCTAACCGCGTGCCCTGCATCTGGGATCACTAAAAACTTCGCCTCTGGGAACGCTTTATGTAGATCCCAAGCCGCTTCAAAAGGTGTGATCACATCATAACGCCCTTGTACGATAACTGTAGGAATGTGACGAATGACATCGATATTCTCGAGTAGATAATTATCGCTTGGAAAGAATGCACGGTTTTCAAAGTAGTGGCACTCAACACGAGCAAATGCTTCGGCAAATTCATCTGAACTAAAGTGCTCTTCACGAGCCGGATCGGGTAACACAGATAACATGCTGCCTTCCCATTTTCCCCACACTCGCGCAGCAGCGATTCTTAACGCTTTATCATCACTGGTAAGGCGCTTGTAATAGGCATGAATCACATCATCACGCTCATCTTCAGGGATAAAACCAATATATTGCTCAAATAAATCAGGGAATAGCGTGTGCCCCCACTGATAGAACCATAAAATTTCTTTACGGCGCAGCAAAAATATTCCACGCAATACCAACTCATCAACAACTTGTGGATGATTAATCGCATAAGCCAGCGCCAGTGTGCTGCCCCACGACCCACCAAAGACTTGCCATGTATCAATGCCTAAATGCGCTCTAATCTGCTCCATATCGCTAATAAGACCCCAGGTTGTATTATCTTCGAGGCAGCCTTTTGGGGTACTTTTACCGCAACCTCTTTGATCAAAAATAACAATACGATACAAGGCAGGGTCGAATAAACGTCGACACTGAGGATCGGTACCAGCACCAGGGCCACCGTGCAGATATATCACCGGCTTGCCATTAGGGTTACCTGATTGCTCAACATAGATTTCGTGAACATCAGACACTCTCAGCATTTCTTGATGATAAGGTTCTATTGGCGGGTAAAGTTCGGCGATCTCATTGTTATTCATATACAGATCCTAATATTGTTATCTTGATGTGCTGTTCAGCAGCGAGATGTTGATTGCGTCAAGACGCTGCAGCCGTTTATCGAGGATAAGCATTGCGACTTTGACGATGCATTATTGCATACGCTAATCCAGCAAAATCATGAAACCTTTTCAGCTCAAAATCGAACATGAAAGTGCAAAAGGCTTGATGTTATGAATTGGGTCCATTAACGAGAAATATTGAAGTATATGATTCTAGCGGTCTTGGTTATTCTTGCTGAACACTTTGATTTAAAATCACTAATCCGCTAATGTGTCGCTTTAAATCCAAGCCTATCATTCAGCTTGGTTGACGTTTTTTTAGTCACCTCCAGAGACAAGCCCTATGTACACTCGGATGTTGCCTTGTATTTTCGCTTCACTAGTTTCAAGTATTACTTTTCCAGTATTCGCCGCCGATGACTTAAGCGGGATCTGGCAAGGCACCTTAGGCAAGAGCAAAATTCGTGTCTGCTTTAATGAATACGGCACAGGCAGTTATTACTATCAGCGTTACTTAACGCCAATTAGACTCGAGCAGGTCGATAACCATTGGCAAGAAGACAAGCAAACTGGCTTCTGGCAGTTTGATAATGTCAGCTATCAGCAACTTACGGGGCTCTGGTTCAATAAAGAACGCTTTAAAACCGAGAGGTTCAATAAAGAGTTGTCCAATACTGAGCCCTCTCAAAATAAGCCCACAAAATCATTAGCCATTACGCTTAAACGCCAAATCAGTCCTGATGGCATCAATGACTGCAGCAGCGACGCTTACAACCTACCGCTAGAGACAGCGCCAAAGCTTAGCCGTGGTAAATGGCAGCCATTTGAGAATGAAGACTCTGAGTCATCTACTTCTGACCAAGCTAATCCTCAGTTATCAGGATCTCCGCAGATTAGCTATCGCCAACTCAGCTATGGCACAGAAATCAGCTTGGAGCTTAAAGGCGAGCAAGCAGGCATACCGGCGATTAACCAGTGGCTAAAGCAGAAACTAACGAGTAAGACTCAACTTGCAGAAACCTTTGAAACCCGCCGCAGAATGTTGGCGCAAACCGGCCTGCCAATCACAGATGAAACCGGAGCTGAAATCGATTTTATTAACCAAGATTGGCTTAGCGTACGATTTTACCGCTGGGCAGCAGGTTATGGCGCCGGTGGCATCAATCGCACTTTCACTAGCTTCAATCTAAGTGATGGCCAAGCATTCAACCCATGGCAATGGTTTAAACAAGACGTCGCCCTTGATGAAATGCGCCACCAACTGCCACCAGCCCTACGCAAAAAACTGTTTGCCGACATGGAAGTTTATGAAGATTGCGACAACTCAGACGGCTCAGGCTATTTCTACCTCACCCTCAGCCCAAAAGGCATCGAGCTTTGGGAAACACCTAACGGCAGCGGCTGTGAAAACGAGTTCACACTCAGCCCCCAAGAGGCGATGCCGTTTGCCACCGAATACGGCAAGAGTCAGCTGAAGCTAAT
This sequence comes from Shewanella sp. 0m-6, assembly GCF_052977325.1. Lineage (NCBI taxonomy): Bacteria > Pseudomonadati > Pseudomonadota > Gammaproteobacteria > Alteromonadales > Shewanellaceae > Shewanella > Shewanella sp. 0m-6. The sequence continues at coordinate 109,402 of NZ_JBRIMD010000001.1, read as the reverse complement.
GGAGTAAGGCTCCATTGTTGACTCAGGTATTGGAACCTTAGAGTAGTCTTTAAGCCGAACTTAAATCGACTATCTGTGGTTCCAATGGCCTGCGGCCAGCGCATGTGCAGATACTTCCGTGACACGCAGCAAGTCCATCCATGGAGGCTCGGCCATGACGTCCATGTCATGGACGGTCACGGCCGTACCTACACTGGATTAGAAAAGCGGAACAACTAGCTTCCGTGTTAGCCATAAAAAGAGCTGGATATTTAATTCATCAAATAATCCGCTAACCCATTTAAGACTATAGGTAAAAACCAACCAATAAGGCCACCAATAATTAGGCTCGGAATCTGATATTTGAACTTAGACTTTTCTTTTAACTCTCGAGTTAATGTACTTATTTCTTGAGATTGGACATCAACTTTTACCGAATGTTTTGTAATTTGCTCTGAAATCATGTTGATCAAAGATGAATCAATCCCCAAACCTAAACGATTAATCAATATATTTTCAGACATCAAAATAGGTTTACCATGTTTTAAAATGTATGGGCAACCTTCGGAAAAAGCTATGGAGTCAGATTTGACAACTTTGATTAGATAGACTTGTTGAAAACGAGGACTATGCTCCTGAATTTCAATATCAGCGCCTTCAATGTAAGCTTTAGCATCATTGATAAGAACTCGGTCTACATTTTGAAAGCCCGAGCCATACCCTGCTTCAGAATAAGCACCAATCAGAATGTAGCCTCCGTTTAAATTACTCATACCAACAATATGCTCAGACAGCGATTTAGCTGTGATTGTCGCTGGTAATATGAGTCGCGTTTTGCCATCTACAGTTTCTTTAAAATCAGAAGCCCAATCTTGTTGAGAAGTATCCACTAGCGGCAGTACTACATTATCGTCCATAGCGTAACCTCGATAATTTCAATGCTAAATACAAATTAATTTAGGTACTCGATGAGCCACACCTGTTGGGTGATAATACGTATAACCTGCGGTGCCTAAATTTAGGGACGTAAAGATCAAAACATCAAGTCCATAGATGGATGGCACCGTAAATCAACTGATGAAGTGAGTATCCCTTCCGCTACCATGATTTTTCCGCGATTCCCCTCTGAAGATTCAACATCCCTGATCTCAGTAACGACAACATTTTCAAAGTAAGGGAGCGTATCACCCACCTTAATTAAAGATATGTAATCTGATTTCAATTCTTCTTTATTGAACTCTAAAGTAACTTGCATAATTAATCTCCTTATTATTGAGAAGCCATTATAGCACTAATGAAAAAAATATTTTCCCGCAAGCAACTGATACTATTGTGTTTAATTTTCCGTTACCTCTAATTATATTTACCTTGTACATTGTATTTATGAAAATTTGAACACAAACCTTTGATATTACTAAGCACAGTAATGAGCTATTTCTATTAGATTATTAATCTATGCATACCTATGGTTTTACAGCCTCTTTGGCACTGAAAGCTCACAGAAAACACCGACTTCCCCATCGGAGTTGCCGAAGTACGTTGGAATAAATCGCGTGAGCCCGACAGGGATGTCGGGTTAGCTTTCGCGGGGCAGGATGCCCCATCGGAAGCGTTAGTGATTTATCCTTAAGTATGAGGATCAACAACTTCGTTAGGGGCGGCAGGGGTGATCCAAGAGGGGATTGCTGTTGATCCCCTCTTGGCCGAGTGTGAGCTGGAAGCTCACGACCTTTACCAAGCGCAGCTTGATTGCTTACCGCCGTAAAGCATTAAATTCAGGCACAGCCTGATAAAATTATCAAACGAAGTTTGATTGCTTCCACCGAGCAAACGGTAACAAAAAGGCTATGAACCTAAGCTCATAGCCTTTCTATATCGACCTCGTTTGAGACGAAACTCAAACTCAGTTAACTCATGTGCAAATTACTTAGCCAAACACTGCTCAAGCTTTATTTAAACACTGCTCTACGAGGGTCTGCCAGTATCTCAGACCAGATACCAAGATATTGTCGTTGAAGTCGTAAGTTGGCTTGTGTAGCGCTACGCTACCACAATCACAGCCTGCGCCGTTACCCACTAGGATGTAACAACCTGGTGCTTCACGTAGCATGAACGAGAAGTCTTCACTGATAGTGAATGGCTGACAGCTGCCGTTAACTTTATCTTCGCCAACCACTGTTTCAGCCGCGCGAATCGCGAAAGCCGTTTCAGCTGGGGTGTTGATAGTCGATAAGAAACTGTTGTTAAACTTGTAAGTGTAATCAACGCCTGCAGACATACACTGACCAGCAACGACGCGTTCAAGTGCTTTTTCAATCTTGTTTAACGCGATATCAGTAAAGCTACGAGTATCACCCGTGATAGTCACTTTAGTTGGGATAACGTTAACCGTACCGTTAGTGGCAAACTCAGTGACCGAGATCACCGCAGTTTCGTCAATCGCGCTTAGGTTGCGCGATACGATCGTTTGGATTGCAGTGACGATTTGCGCGCCAACAACGATTGGGTCAGTGCCCATGTGTGGCATAGCCGCGTGGCCGCCGGTTGCTAGCACTTCGATTTCAAAGCTACTTTCACTGGCCATTACTGAGTGTGGACGCGTCACAAAGTGACCTGCTTCAATACCCGGTAGGTTGTGCATGGCGTACACGCCGTCGATTTTCCAGCGGGTAAATAGGCCGTCGGCGATCATCGCTTTAGCGCCTGTGCCACGCTCTTCATCTGGTTGGAAAATGAAGTAAACCGTACCGTCGAAGTTTTTAGTTTGTGCCAGCTCATGGGCTGCAGCAAGTAGCATTGCCGTGTGACCGTCGTGACCACAAGCATGCATGGCGCCAGTGTTTACTGATGCGTAATCAAAGGTATTTTCTTCATGAATATGCAGGGCATCCATGTCGGCACGCAGACCAATTGAACGGTCGCTATCGCCACACTTTAAAATACCTACAACGCCAGTACCGCCGATACCTGTGTGTACTTCAATGCCAAACTCTTCTAGTTTGCTTGCTACAAATGCTGCAGTCTCGTGCTCTTGGGTACCAAACTCTGGGTGCTGGTGAATGTGATGACGCCACTCGATAACTTTCTGTTCGATATTCATATTCTTTATCTCTTCTAACAAGCACCGGTGACTAGGTCACCGGTGATAAAAATGGTTTTTATTTGCTAACTGAATAACTCAGTTATTGGCTGCGGCAAGGCTTTGGCGCTAAAGGTAATTCAACTTCAACCTCTTCTGCTTTCACCTTGTTCTTGTTACCTAACTTCATGAAGGCAATCATTGAAGTGATAACCACTGCGATTGCGATTAAGCGCATCGGTGTTACCTGCTCACCTAGTGCAAATACCGCTAGGATGAATGAAGACAGTGGCATTAGGTTTAGCGCCATACCCGTACCGTCAACACCTACACGTTCCATACCGTAGATGTAAACTAGGTAGCTCATACCAGAGATACACACACCTAAGATAACGATACACATAATGCGTAGTGGCGAGCTAAATACATTCAATGCAGAGCTAAAGTCAGCGCCTACAACTAGCAGGTACAAACCAAAACCTAGTGCTGCGAATACAAACTGGTGGAACATAGTCGCAACTGAACCGTATTTCTCTGCTAGCTTGGCACGAGCGTAAGCCATTGTTGCAAAGCTTGCTGCTGAGCCGAAACAGATTAGGTGACCAATGTTGAAGCCTTGAGTCTCTGACTGTGGGTCCATCACTAGAATCGCCACACCTAGGAAAGCACCTAGCGCACACATGATTTGCATAACAGTGAAACGCTCACCGTGACGTAAGAAGCCAACACTTAAGATTAGGATTGGGATCAAACCTTGGATCACGCCGTTTTCAGAGGCGGTAATATAATCCAAAGATAGGAATGATAGGAAGCTGAAAGAACCTTGACCAATGATACCGCAACATGCAGCCCAGAAGATGTCCTTACGGTTTTCCCAGTTAAGTTTGAAATCGGCTTTCTTAGTCATCTTGCCCGTTGCAAGACCGATGTTGAAAATCAAACCTAGTGTAATAAATGCAACAGTGTAACGTAACCAAACAAGTACTTGAGGATCCATCACCTCAAGAATAGGCGTACCAACAATCCACGGAATACCCCAAAGTAGACCTACGAAAATAGCAGCCATCCAACCTTTTTGTGTATTAGTCATTATTATTTTTCCAACAATTTGTAATTGGTAGTCAACAGCTTAAGCTGTTTGATTATTAAGTAGTTTGCCGTAACCTGGGCATTGAGCCACGTTGCCGGTTAGGTGCATTGCATGCCAGAACATTGCAGAGTTGCTGCACACTACTGGGATGCCGAATTTCGCTTCGATCTCTTCAATATAATCAAGTACACGTAAGTTAGTGCATGACATAAATACTAATTCTGCGTCAGAATCTTTTAGCATCTGCTCAAGCGCTGCGAACATTGATTCTTTAGCGACTAGAGTGATGTCGGTATCGCGTTCGATACCAAGTGAACCTAGTGTTACTACGTCAAAATCTGCATCAGTTAACTGCTGGTACAGTGGGTAGTTAACGCTAGTTGGGTAAGGAGAAAACACAGCAATCTTTTTCGCATTCAAGTGCTTGAATGAAGCTTTTGCTGCTGTCCATGGGTTAGTCGCTGGGATGTCACCACGGTTTTGAGTCAATAAATCTGCGACTTTTTCTTCACCGATAATGATTGAAGCTGATGTGCAGCCAAATGCCATCACATCCATAGGTAGACCTGTTGCGATCAAGTCAGACGCTTCAACGATTCCGCTAGCGATTTGATCAAGTGCTTCAGGGGTCATTTCGCTTGAGTAGTAGACGCGAGAGCTAAATACGCCTGCTTGTGTGCCGAGTAACTTAGCCCAGTCCATTTCTAAACTGTGGTCAGTGCTTAACTGCACTAAGCCGATGTGTACACGGTTAATTCTTGGTGCCTGCTTGTGTTCAAGCGGCTGTTCAAACGAGGTAAAGGCTTCAAAACTCATCATAATGAGATTCTCTTCAGTATGATTTCTCCAGCTCCCTTTGGAGAAATCATTGGCTATATTAAGTTATTTAATAATCAATAGTTCTGGTTCAGCGCGCTTGCTTAACCACTCTGCACCGTTCTCGGTGATCACGATGTTTTCTTCGTGAACCATAGACTTGCCTGGTGCGTAAACCATGCCTGGCTCTAGTGTCATCACCATGCCTGGTACTAATATCGTGTTGTCTGTTGCCGTGTTTGATGGACGCTCAGTTAGCTCGATACCTAGGCCGTGACCTAGACGACCTACGTCGTTACCTAGCGCGCCATTAGCTTCTAGTACTTTCCACATTGCGTTGTAGATATCTGAAGTGGTGTTACCTGGGCGTGCAGCTTCAAAGCCCATAGTGGTTGCTTCGTAAGTTGCGCGGTAAGCGGCTTTAGTTTGCTCACTTGCGTGGCCAAATGCCCAGTTACGGTCAAAATCAGAGAAGTAACCGTCACGTACTGCACCGGTGTCGATGATTAGCACGTCGCCATCTTCGATTACGCGGTCAGTTGGACCCATAATGATGCTGTCGTAACCGTCTTGGCCTGAACCTGCGATGATGTATGGACATTCATCAGCGCCTTCCATCAGCATGTCGATACCGAACTGCTTACAAATTTCACGCTCAGTCATACCGGCTTTGGCATAACCTGGGATTTTGTCGAAACCGACGTTAGTGATACGGCAGATTTCACGCACCTTTTCAATTTCAGTCACTGACTTAACTTGGCGAATGTCGTGAATCGCTAGTGAAACGTCAACGAACTCTTTGCTTACTAAAGTGGTTAACTGTAAGTAGTTAGCAACAGGCATACGTAGGTGAGACTCAATACCTAGCGTGGCACCCACACGACCAAAACGTGAAGGTAGGCTGTTAAGCACGCTAGCTACAATGCTGATACCGTCGTCATCTGGACGTGGTGAAGCCCAAGTGCGGATGTCATCAACCCATGTACCTGCCATGCCGCTTGCACCGATTTCAGGAATAACGGCAATTGGCTTGCCTTCAGCAGGTAGGATTAGAAACCATGGACGAGTCGGGCTGTGCCAGAACTGAGTGTGGAAGCCTGAAAAGTAACGCACATTAGGCTCAGTAGTTAACAGAATCGCATCAACTTCTAGCTCGCGCATCTTCTGCTGAGCTTTAGTTGCACGCATCTCAAATTCTGCTGTTGTAAATCCACGCTGTAATATGCTTTTCATTTTTATCTCCACATCCCACACAACTGGCCTATTTGCCAAAAGGTCACTAAAGTGACCGGAAACCTGTTTTAGTCAACTATCGTTAACTTGGTGCGCATCATACTGTTTGCAGAATTTAAAAATGTGACACATATCTCATAGTCAAAATCTGTTAACTCAAGATGCATCATCAAACTGAAATTTCATGACCAAAGTCAAATATTTTGAACCACAGTTAAATATTACTTGCGTAAAAGTCCTAAAAAACGTCCCATAGTTACATAAAGTTGATTCAAGGGTTGAATTGTTAACTCAAAAAGTTGACAATAACAGCATCTATAGTTCACAAAAGTAATCTGAAATGATCAAAGCGGCAGAACAGGCATTCAAAACAGAATTTACAGCTAGAGATCGTGCGCTACTGCAAAGCTATTTCCATCTAGCTGAAAGCATGGCCGATCTAATAGGGCCTCACTGCGAAGTCGTGATCCATTCTTTAGAAAGCTTTGAACAGTCAGTGGTGAAAATCGTTAATGGTCATCACACCGGTCGAAAAGTGGGCTCGCCGATAACAGATTTAGGCTTAAAGATGCTGCGCCAGTACGAACAAACCGGCGAGCTGACCCCTAAGAGTTACTTTAGTAATAACAAAGGTGGCGAGATGTTGAAGTCGAGCACCTGCATATTACAGGGTGAGAAAGGCAGACCGATTGGCATGTTTTGCGTCAATATGAACTTGTCGTATCCGTTCCCTGAAATTATTAAGACCCTGATGCCAGATACAAGCCAGCATCACAGTTTTGATATGACCGAAAACTTCAGCGCATCAGCTGGAGATGTGGTTGAGCAAGCGCTAAACCACGCGATTTCAGAAGTTGAAGCTGATACCAGCGTTAACCTGAAAGGTCGCAATAAAGCTATTACTAAGGTGTTGTTTGATAACGGCATCTTTGAATTAAAAGAAGCAACTAACATTGTTGCTAACCATTTAAGTATTACCAAACATGCGGTGTACAAGTACATCCGTGAATTTAAATCCTAATTATCGAGATAACAACGCTATGAAAACTGTAATCCATACTGAAAATGCTCCTGCTGCAATTGGTCCATACTCTCAAGCTCTTGCTTTCGACAAGTTAGTATTCACCTCAGGTCAGCTACCACTAGATCCTGTGACTATGGCTTTCGTTGAAGGCGGCGTTAAAGAGCAAGCTTACCAATCTCTAAAGAACCTTAAAGCTGTTCTAGAGCAAGCTGGCGCAGGTACTGACACCGTACTTAAAACAACTTGTTTCCTAGCTAACATGGAAGACTTTGCTGTTTTCAACGAAGTTTACACTGAAGTATTCGGTACTGAAGCAGCTCCTGCTCGTTCTTGTGTACAAGCTGCTCGTCTTCCAAAAGACGCGTTAGTTGAAGTTGAAGCAATCGCCTTCATCAAATAATTTAGTTTTAAAGTAAGCCCTGCTGTCCACTTACCTTTAGTGAGTGGACAAATGCCTCCTTGTTCATAATTTATAGTGGTTACCATGCTAAAGCTGACTCAAAATGATTTCTTTAACGGCGAGACTTCTGATCTTTTTACAGCTCAGATCGCTGAACAAACTCGTCAATTCCACCAGCAGATCGAAGCTTACCAACCGACTCCGCTTATCTCTCTAGAGCAGCTAGCGGCGCGTCTTGGTGTTAAAGCGATTCTGGTTAAAGACGAATCTTACCGTTTCGGTCTAAATGCTTTTAAAGTACTGGGTGGTTCTTACGCTTTAGGTAAGCAACTTGCTGAGCACTTAAATGTAGATATCAGTGAAATTGATATGAAAACCGTAGCAGCTAAGTTAAGCGAGCCATTGGTTTTCGCTACAGCAACTGCTGGTAATCACGGAACAGGTGTTGCCTGGGCTGCACGTGAAATGGGTCAAAAGGCTGTTGTTTACATGCCAAAAGGTTCATCTCAAGCAAGTGTGACTCGCATTAAGAATTTGGGTGCTGAGTGTATCGTTACTGACTGTAACTACGACGATACGGTACGTATTGCTAACCAGACTGCAACTGAAAATGGTTGGATGCTAGTGCAAGATACCGCTTGGGAAGGCTACGACAAGATCCCAACTTGGATCTCGCAAGGCTATATGACTATGGCTGTTGAAGCGCAAGAGCAAGTTGAAGCTATGGGCCTTAAGCCGACTCACCTAATGCTACAAGCTGGTGTTGGCGCTATGGCTGGCGGCCTATTAGGCTACTTCGCTGACAAAGTTGGCGCAGCTAACTTCAAGACTATTATTGCAGAGCCTGCAAAAGCGGATTGTATCTACAACTCAGGCATAAAAGGCGAAATGGTTGCCGTTACTGGCGAGCTAAACTCTATCATGGCAGGTCTTGCATGTGGCGAGCCTAACCCTGTGACTTGGCCAATCCTAAAGCAGTGCAGCAGCTTCTTCGCATCAGTTGAAGACGAAGTGACTGCAACAGGTATGCGCGTGCTTGGTAACCCACTAGCTGGCGATACTAAAGTGGTTAGCGGCGAGTCAGGCTCACTAACGCTAGGTCTACTTTACATGCTAGCAAGCCGAGAAGAGTACAGCGAGTACCGTACACAGCTTGGCCTAGACCAAGATGCGGTTATCATGCTGTTCAGCACTGAAGGCGACACTAACCCAGACCGTTACCGTCAAATCGTTTGGGAAGGCATGCACAGCACTGCTAAATAAATTCACTGAATTTAGATGACAAAAAGCCGCTTAACTGCGGCTTTTTTGTTATTAAAAGAAAGGACGGACTACGTCCTGATAGGTCCTAGGTTCTAGATCCTAGGTGCTAGGTGCTAGATCCTAGGGCGTTCGCAGGCTCACAGCGTAAAGATAGAGCGCTCACAGGCTCGCTTCTAGAACGGTACTGCGTACCTACGAGGACGCCAACAAGTTGGCTGCTAGGAAAAGCATAAAAGCAGCCCAACAGAACCTCTTAGCTTTACCGTCTTAGCTTTACCGTCTTAGCTTTACCGTCTTAGCTTTACCGTCTTAGCTTTACCGTCTTAGCTTTACCTAGGACCTAGAACCTCGCACCTAGGATCTTTCTTTTCCTAGAACCTTTCTCGTCTTTCTGTAGGTCGGCATTTATGCCGACAAATTATTTATATAAACCAAGCTTGATGGGTTAAAGCCCAACCTACTAAAAAATATGCTTTTCCGTCTTAGCTTTTTTCCGTAAGCACAGCGTTCCGTCAGTGACGCAGTCACGTTCCCTAGGCTGCAGGCCGTCCGTCTTAGCTTTTCCTAAAACCTTCCAGACATTCAATTTTGCTGACTACAACCGTCAACACTATTTAATTTATTAAATCTTGTTCGAGCGTTATAATTATCAACCGATCTGCTATATACGACTGCCTTTTAATGACCAGCGAAACCCGCAACAAAACCCATTTAGCCATTTTTATTATTGTTGGTCTCATCTGCCTATTACCTATGGTGTCGTCTCCTGTGGCGCTAATTTTGGGCTTTACGCTTGCCAGCATAGGCTGGGCGCCGGATCAAATACATCTTGGCGCGCTGACCAAGAAGCTTCTGGCCTATTCGATTGTCGGTCTTGGATTTGGCATTCAGCTTGACGCCGCTGTTAGCATTAGCTTAGCCAATCTCCCCCTCATTTTGGGCTCGATTATATTCACGCTGATTTTAGGTTTTGCCTTAACGCGCCTACTCAAGCTAGATCATAAAACCGGCCACCTAATTGCCTCTGGCACCGCTATTTGTGGTGGCAGCGCCATTGCGGCCGTATCTCCCGCAATTAAAGCCAACAGCGAACAAACGGCTATTGCCTTAGCCACGGTATTTATTCTTAACTCGATTGCACTGTTTGTGTTTCCGGCCATCGGCCATGCTCTATCGATGAGCCAGCATGATTTTGGGGTTTGGAGCGCGATTGCTATTCACGATACGTCATCTGTCGTGGGAGCTGCTTCAGCTTATGGCAGTGAAGCCCTTACAACCGCTACGACGATTAAGCTGGCACGCGCACTGTGGATCATTCCAATCGCACTCATCAGTGCCATGTTGTTTAAAGGCGATAAAAATAAGATTGCTATCCCCTACTTTATTGGCTTTTATTGCTTAGCGATTGCGATTGCCCATTGGCTGCCGCAAGGCGAAGTCGTGTACGGGGCAATATTTGAGGTATCAAAACGATTACTGGTAGTGTGTCTGTTCTTGATTGGTGCCGGTATTACGATTAAGAAAATGAAATCAACTGGTCCTAAGCCACTCATTTTAGGCGTGTTGTTATGGCTGGCGATAGGTAGCAGTTCACTGGCGTACATTTTACTGCTTAACTAACTCATTACTGCTTAACTAACTCATTACTGATTAGTCTCATTACTGATTAGTGCGCTGTACAATCGCGCGATATAACCATAAAGCAGTGCCCTTACAGGCGCTGCTTTTTATTGCGACGTCTTACTACCTTCTCTATTACGATCTCGAGCGCTATGACGCCAAACCAATAAGCCAAGCAAGCAACTAAACGCACCTAAATCTATTAAGGCGCGCGTTAAACCGCTGGTGAGTAAAGAGGCAGTAATTAACACTGCGCAACACAATAATATTAGCCAGTTATTCAATGTAATCTCCCCTCTTAGGCAGGCTAAATGAATGGCTATTATTGGTGCTTAGTACTGATCTCGCCAATATCCTTTATTACTAATAAATAGCAATAACTACTAAGGCTAGATGATTTACTTATAAATGACCTAAGCTAAGTCCGCGGCATAAGGGTCATTATTGGGGTCTTCAATCCAGTTATATTCGGTTAGTGTTTGGATACGCTTCGCCTCCTGCTCGCCATGCAGGTGCTTGACCCAAAACAGCGCCGCGTCTGTGCCTGCCGATACGCCCGATGAGGTTAAAAACTTACCATCAAACACCCAACGCGCTTTGGGCTGCCATTGTGGATTATCGTTTAGTGATGTCACCCATTGAAACGCCATTTTATTGGTGGTGGCTTTACGCCCGTTAAGCACAGAAGTCATTGCCAGCAATGCGGTACCCGTGCACACAGTAAACACGTTTTGACTACGGTCAATCTGCTTAATAAGCCATTGGCGCAGTGCTGTATCGCTAACTAATGTGCGAGTACCTAATCCACCAGGAATTAATAGCAGATCGCAGTCATAACTCTCTGTTGTTAAACAATCGGCAACCACACGCGGCCCCTGATAACTTTTGACGATCTCTGTGGTGGCCACCAGCTTTATCTCGGTATTGGGCATATGCCCAAGCATCTCAACTGGGCCGTGTAAGTCTAGGGTTTCGTAGTCATCAAACACCAGTGCCAGTATGCGGTATGTGCCCTTGGTGAACGGTGTGTTAGTAGCAGATAGCTGCAAGCTTGTTTTAGCCTGTAGCGTAGGCGCAATAACACTGCCGGCCATCATCAGCGAAGCCCCTTTTATAAACTGTCTACGTTGCATTATTTGTTCCCCATCAATCTCAATATTTTATGTAGGCTTAGTCTATGACCAGTGAAATTAATTCAATGCTTATTCAGCCGAAATAACAAATCGTTCACCAAAAATAGAGGCGGCTCAAACTTTAATTTCTTATTGAGATCTAAGAGATGTGAAATCGGCACAAAAAAGCGCCCAATTAAGGACGCTTGATGTTCGATAAACCCGACTTTTCACTAGTAGAATTGTGTCGGATCGATATCTAAACTGCTTGGCGATATGCCTTTTTCGATATTAAATGACGATCGAAGCAGATCGACAATCTCCACCTTGGTGTAGCATTTATGCTTCATAGAGTAGAAGCACTTCACTTTGGGGTGTAATGCGTCTCGTCCTTTAGATTCCCATACAATCCCAATGCGACCATCTGATAGCTGTACTAACGAACCTACCGGATAAACGCCGACACAGCGGATAAATTCATAAACAAGTTGTTGATCTAAGTGAAATGGCGTCAAACTCAATAAGATCTTAAATGCGGCTGCAGGGCTCATAGCTTCTTTATAACAACGGGTCGCTGTTAACGCATCGAAGATGTCGACAATACAGCTCATCCGCCCATGAACAGGGATCTCATCCCCCTTCAATCCCAGCGGGTAGCCTTTGCCATCGAGTTTTTCATGGTGCATCAAACTAATATCTTTACTGACTTGAGATAACCCTGTGGTCTGCTCCATAATTTCAACAGCATAAGTTTGATGCAGCTTAACGTGCTCATACTCTTCGGCAGTTAATTTACCCGGCTTGTTTAACACTTCACTATCGACCTTAATCTTGCCAATATCATGCAAAATTCCACCAACCGCCATTTGACGCAGCATGTCAGTATCGAAGTTTAGGTAACGGCCGAAAGTCACCAGCAAAAAGGCGACATTAATAGAATGCTCGAGCAGATAGGCGTCTTTGGAACGCAAGGCTGAGACACATTTGAGGGCATCGGCATCGAGCATCACCGACTCAATCATGCTATCTGCTAACTGTTCGAACGGCTCGACCTCGACTGCCTTGCCTTGAAATGTTTCAGATAGCACTTTTTGGATGAGATCTTTAGCCTCAACAATCAGCTCTTTTGCCTGCTTTTGAGTAGTGGCACGTTCAACACTGACTTTTTTTACCACTGGCTTAGGCGCAGCTGTTGGCCGCTGTAATCCCAAGTCTGGTGCTGAGCGCTCAGCATTAACCCACACATGAGTCACTTGGCTCTTATGTAGTCTTAAAATGGCTTCAGCACTGCGAATTTGCCCAGCGCTCGCAATATTAACTTGGCTGTTACTTTTGTCTATTGCTTCAACAAACATACCTACTTTCAACTTAGAAACAGGTATCTTTATTAAGTTATTTGATTCGAATGAATCACCCATTATCTCTTAGGTCCCCGGATGATTTAGCCATAAATACAGCAACTAATTAGTCACGGTATCCCTCACAGATCTCTGATGTTGTGACCCGGCTTACGCAGAGCCCATCTTGTTATTTCCTGTAAGAAGTTGGCTATTCTATTCTCTGAACTGTTAAATCACCATAGACAAAGTTAATTAATATTCACTAATGCACGACAAATACACACCAACTTGTAAGAAAAAACGATATTTCATTACTCATGCAAATATCAATGGCTATTCGGCGCGCCGCTTATGACATTGAAAACTCGTCGGCTGCCAGCGGCGATACATACAGTTGTAACAAGAGCGAGCAACATTATCAGTATGCTCATCTTCGTCATCACTGAGAAATATCTCACAACTGGCGGCGGCGGCGCGGGCCGGCAGATAATCTTCTACGCCAAACTTAAACTGCCATAAGCCATCTACTTGGGTAAACCACAGCACCATACTCCCTCCTATTATCCTAAACGGTATGAAAATTAGTAAGGCTTTAACTGCTGCTTAGTCGCATTTAACCACCGGCCAGTCTCAGCGCTAACGAGTAGCGCAAATTGATACTGAGTGAATACCGCCTTGATCTTACCTTTAAGAAACAGCTGTTGATCATCTGCTAGCTTCTCTCCATCAACGGAGATCACCGCCTGTAATCCTGTCAGTGCTAATACCTCTGCTACGCTCATCTGTACTTCATCTGACTCATCCGCAGCTTGTCCTAGCTTTAGCTGGCCTTTCACGCGACCATCTTGACCGCTGAGACGTAAGCCCAACCCCGCAAGTGCACCGATCACGCCTTGGCCTGTACCGCCATGCTCAGAGAGATCAATGCCTAGCGCTTCAGCCAAGGTGTAAGCCTGCGGTTTTGTCTTTACTTCTACTTTTGCCTGCTGACCAAAAGCGATCAGTTGCTCGATGTCATAGCGGGAGGCTAAATCTAAGATGGCTAAACCGGGATCCGATGCCGCTGCCGATTCTTGCTTTAAATGCGCAATACAGATGGCTTTAATCTCATTAAAGCTCAATGTTGTAGCAATCTGAAAGCACATGGCACTATTGTGCGATGTGTAAGGAATATCAGGATGCACAAACAGTTGATGACGTGTCACCAGTCGACTAACAGCAAGTGCATTGTCTTCGGTTGATGCTACCACAGCCAGTTTTGCCGCAATCTCTTCGGCAATTTCGCCCGTGCCCTTGGTACCGATATCATCAGTATCATCAATGCAGATCAGCCACTCTTTCATCTAAAACCCTTATTTATTGGTGCAGTTATTAATTGTCATTTTTAAACGGCGTTACTTATCATCAAGCTGATCTCTATGTAGCAGATCGTGGGCATGCAGCCGCCTTAATACTGTGGGCACTAATAGCGCTGCCGCGATAGCAAATGCACCACCTTGTATAAAACTGAGTCCAAATTGAGCCAACGCAACTTGGCCGCTCATTCCTGCAAGCAAATTACCAACCCAACTTTTACCCGCCCAGGCTAAACAACCCACTAGCGCTAAAATAATGCTCTGCCAACGCACGCTAAACAGCCCCGCCATCATGAGTAACATCAGATCCATTGCCAATGCTGGCAGGCCAAATTTAAGCAATATCAACGGCCCTCCTTTGCCCACGCTTAACATCATGGCCACTAAGCCAGCGAGAAAACCACAAGCGGTAATGCAACCCACTCGGCCCACAGCGCCATAGCAAACCAAGTAAAAGAAGGTCATTAAGAACATAGAGTGCCCGCTCAATCCTAGCTTGAGGCGTAACATGCTTTTTAATACCACCAGCAAGGTGGCACAAAACCCAATAAATAGGGCATCTTGTAGATCAAATGGAGATTTCATTCATCCTCTCTTGTTGCAGGCCAATGTGTTGGCTGATTAACTTTACCGAAATGGCGTAATTTGGCTGCTTGTGCCATCTGCTTTGATAGCTTTAATAATTGGATCAGTACCGGGAGCACCACACAATAGATGAGCTCTGGCCAGTTTTTAGGGTTCCTCAGTGCCTTAGGGGTAATGTTTGCTCCTCGTAAGCACTGAATGGCGTATATTTCTTTGGTTTCTTGCAGCATATAGGGCAGCAAACCAATGGAAGCGGCGATGACAAAAGCCCATTTAGCGGGGAGCCCCCAACTCAACACCTCACCAAGGCGCTCCGGGCTCTGAGTACTCGATAGCCACCAGCCTGGTAACATGGCCAGGAATACTCGCAGCACCACAATCACCCCCTCTAGCAGTTGCGCTTCGCCATGTAATAGATAATAGAGCGGTAACGTTAATGCCAACTGCACGAGACCGAGTCTCAGTAAGGCGATGATCTTGTTCTTAAGATATAAACCATGAGCAACCAGTATTAGATCCACCAGCACTAGCCAGATGAGCCCAGTGTTGGGAAGAAAAAAAGCGCTACTCGATAAGACTAAGCTCAGTACTAACGCCAGCGCGCAGTATTGAGTCGCACTCAAACTCAAGCCTGAATGCTTATTGGCGCGCCGTCCTATGCGGTGCTTAGCCCACATTACGCGACTCTATTTGTTCTGCGCCATCAACCAGCTTGCCAGAGCCTATCAACCAGTAGCGATCAACCTCGAAAGCGGGGATCGCACGATGACTCGTAAGCAAGATCCCGCAGCCTTGCTTACTCAATTGCTGTAGTAAGTTCACCACCTTGTCGACATAGCGCTTATCAAGCCCGGCAAATGGATCATCAAGCAGTAAAATCTTAGGCTGCAAACAAACCAAAGAAGCCAGAGCGATAAGATGCTGCTGACCATAGGACAATTTATGCGGTGAGCACTTAGCCAGATGAGTTAAGCCCAAGGTGTCTAACATCTGCTCTGCACGCACTAAGGGGAGCTTGAAACGCTTTAAGCTAAATTGCAGCTCAGCGAGGACATTTTGCTCAAATAACTGACGATTTGGCCGTTGCATCAATAAACCTAAGTTAGCGCCATAAATCCCCAATTGCGGCCGCTTGCCCAGCACAGTAATAGGAAAGTTAGGGATATTGGCCTGAATACCTGCCAAGGTTTTAAGCAAACTGCTTTTACCTGCGCCGTTATCACCGACTAAGGCAATGACCTCACCACTAAACAGTGACAAGCTCTGCTGGCAGTCAAACAGACAATCTTGATCGATGAATCGAAAGTGATGTGGTTGTATTTTGATGAGGCATTCGCAGCTCTCAAGTTTAAAACCAGACTTGATACCAATGACAGCGTCTTTATCCGATCCCGAGGCTAGCTTAAAAGCACTCTCTTGCCCGTCACCTGATACGCCTTTGCCTGTAGCGGTTTTCTCTGTGCAGCTCCTTGTAGCGGTTAACACTCCCTCTTTTAGCACGCCATCTTCTAAGTGCCATAGGTAGTTAACTATGCCAGCAAAAGCACTAGGGTTATGCTCAACCATGACAATTGCAACGCCCTCATCTAACAGGGACTCGAGAACACTGTGCAATTCACGTACGCCACCGTCATCGAGCTGCGCCCAAGGTTCATCAAGCAGTAATAAAGAGGGCTTAAACACCAGCTGCGCTGCCATCATAAGCCGATATTTCTGCCCTAATGACAACACCTCTACAGGCGTATCTAAACTGATGTAAAGCCCTACTCGCCTTAGTGATTGCTGAACTTTTTCAACCATCTGCTCGGCATCAACACCGAGGTTTTCTAACGCAAAAGCGATTTCTGCTCCGGCACTTTTACGCAGAATTTGTACATTGGGATCTTGCATGACTAAGCCGACCAGCAATGAGGGGGCACGATACACCTCCCCACCATGGGGTCGAGTCAGCTCTGAAGCCATCAAGTGCAGTAAGCTTGATTTTCCGCATCCTGTCGGGCCGTTAATACAGTGGCATTCCCCACGATTAACCACCAAATTGAGATCATCCAAGATCTCACTTTGGTGCGAGCCATAGCCAAATTGAATCCCTTCTAGCGCTATGAGTTTCATACTTTCCCCCGAAAACCTAGATCTGCCAGTTTATGCCGACGAATACCTGACGACCCGCTTGTGGCATAAAGTCGCTTTGATAATAAAGCTCATCAAATAAGTTCGTTGCTCGAACATATAACTCTAAATTTTCATGCCAAATATTTTGGCTCAAACTTAGATCAACTAAGGTGTAATTATCTAATTGAACACCTTTGCCGTTGACTTGATCTATGATGCGCTCAGCATCTAAACGCGTCGTTAAACCAAAGGAGAAGTCATAACTCGCTTGTAAGCGAAGGTTGTGAGTTGGGCGGTATTGCAAACGCTCATTGGTAGCACGGTCTTCTGTATCTATGTAGCTATAGGCGAACGTTAATCCCAGATCATCGAAATATTGGTTAGTCATCTGTAGATCAACACCCATAAAGCGGTAGTCGCCTATATTTTGTTCTTGACCAAGATCATCTTTAGCAATGTAATCATTGGCATCAGTAACATAGCTACTAATGTCTAATTGGCTATCAAAAGGTAAAGATTGTTGTAGACCAAGTTCAAACTGGTGAGCTACCTCAGCCTTAAGATCCACATTACCGCTAGTAGCCGCATATAAATCACTAATTGATGGGTAACGTACTTTTTGTGCGATACCGGTATGAATACGGCTTGAATCTGTTACTTGATAAAATGCTGACGCTTGTGCTGAAAAGTCTGTTTCACTATTAATATCGCGATCATAATTATGTACAGCTGCACCTAAGCTGTAACCATATTTACCGTCATCTTGATATTGATACTCAGCAGCGCCGGTATAAATAACAATGCTTTCGTCAATATCGCTTTGGCCAGCTTGCCCGCCACCAGTGCCGTTGCCACCACTTTTAACGCTAACACTGCGCAATTTGTTGGTATAAGAGAACCAATCTTGCTTTTCTACAATCACTGACGTCGTTAATACCGCGCCATAATCAAATTCATTGATAAACTGTATG
Organism: Shewanella sp. 0m-6; assembly: GCF_052977325.1. NCBI lineage: Bacteria > Pseudomonadati > Pseudomonadota > Gammaproteobacteria > Alteromonadales > Shewanellaceae > Shewanella > Shewanella sp. 0m-6. Next base: position 91,423 of record NZ_JBRIMD010000001.1, on the reverse strand, counting down.
TTGGTACCACTGACTTTCGAGGTACTGTCCACAATACTGTTTACATTATTCATTCTATGGTTATAAAAGTTTTCAACCATATCTGTTTGATTATAATAAACAAAGCCACGTAGAGTCTGAGCATTATTTATTTCATGCGCCGCACCTAACTGCATGCTTTGCTCGTTATAATCTTCAACTCTTGATGGCGGTTTCTTACGATCTACTGTGGGTGATAGTCCCCATTTACCATCACGTTGGCTGTAGTTAGCCATCAGTTTGGTTGAATCATTGATGAAATAACTACCTTGAGCATAATAGTTAGTTAGTTTTCTATCAGAGTTAAAACGTACGTCACCGGTTTGATTTCTAGTATCTTCAAAATCATCTGCCATTGGTGTGCCATCTGTTTCTTGATGAGTCACACTCATAATGCCTTGCCAGTTATCGCCGCTACCCGCTGCACTTAAGTCGCCATTAAAGGTATTGTCATGCGCAGCCTCTAAACGACCAGAAAGAGCCGGCGCATTATCACCTTGCTTGGTAATAATGTTGATGACACCGGCACTTCCGCCAGGCCCGTACAGCACCGAGGTAGGGCCAACCGAAACTTCAACCCGGGCGATTTGATTGGTTGGAATAACAGTGGGATCAAACTGACCATCTTCAGTGCTACTTGCAGGTACACCGTTAATTAAGAACGTAATATGGCGAGTTTTTAAACCGCGAATATCAACTCTTGGAATGCCTGCAGCCCCTGTTCTTACATAGATACCTGGTACATTTTGAAGTACTTGATCTAAGCTTTGCGCGCCTGATGCCTTAATCTCGTCAGCATCGATGCTCCAGTGAGTAGTGGCCGCTTCAGTCACAGAAGCACGTTCACCATGCACCACGATAACGTCTGTTACATCTAAAATAGGGCTTCGCTCGAGCTCATCAGCTTGAACTTGATAAGCTAAGCTCATCGCCAATGCTAATGTGGATACTTTCAGCACTTTTTGTTTCATTTTCATCTAGTTTCATCATCCTAACGATCTGTTTTTCGCTATTCTCAAAAAGCTGCGCCTATCTCTCAAGTAAATAAAATCATAAAACAAACTTAGATCGACTAATTTGAACTTTAAGGTAAGAATGGAAACTCAATGACGGACAAATTGACCCACACTTTGTGTGCAAAGGACAAAAGGGGGCACGAATGTCACAGATTAAAAAACGCACACTGGGTATCGGTAATGGCTAAGTGGCTATAACTAAGGTTATTACTAAAGAATAAGGAAATGATTTCGGTTAAATCTAAACCATGCTGATAAAATAGTCAGTGGAAGCTCACACAGGTAGAGTAATCGACTTGACACTGCATGCTCAGACTATTAGTTTGTGGTAAAGATTCTTATTACCAATGTGCGATGGGTGTATCCCAATTAGAGGCAGCTCCTCTAAGCAAGCCCTAATGATATTTGTTTGGAGTACTTATTGACCATCCCCTTGCTGCCTCAAGCTATTAAGTCTTTAACCGACAAAATCAAATCCTTTACTCTTCAACCAAACAGCGACCCGATTGTGCAGCTGTCTGTGGTGGTTTCGCCGATCCCGGTGATTGCCTGGCTGGCAGCGCAAACCACTTACCCTAGAGTGTATTGGAAAGGCCGTGATACCCAGGAAGAAGTTGCAGCCATTGGCTGTTGCAAAGATTTTTTCTTTGGCGATGACGTTGATGATAGTGAGCTCTCTGCTGAGTATCAAAAACAGCGGTCCCTTACCAACAATCAAGACATACGCTATTACGGTGGCGTGGCTTTTGATCGCCGCAATGAAAGCTGGCCTGAATTTGGTAAAGCACATTTTATTCTGCCGCGCATCGAGCTTCGCCGCAGTGGTAACGAATTCAAACTATTAGTTAACCTCAATTTTACCGAGCAAGCTTTCGCTCAAGAAATTGATGATGCGCTACAGTCATTGCAAGCATTAGATGCACCTAAGCCATTAGCACCACCTAACAAAGTGGCACTGATGAGCCGTAGCGATCGGCCTGATAAGTATCGTTGGAACGAATTGGTTAATCGTGTCACCCATCCTAAATTTATTGAAGACACCCCTAAAGTGGTTTTGTCTCGACTGACTCAACTTGAGATCAATGAAGTCGTTGACCCTTGGATGTTACTGGCCTGCTGGCAAGGACGTAATCCAACCAGTTTTCAGTTTGGCTTTCAGTTTAGCCCAGACAGTACTTTTATCTCTTGCACCCCTGAGCGCTTATATCGCCGTCGTCAACGTGAACTATTTACCGAGGCGCTAGCGGGCACGACTGTGCGCGGGCTAAACCAAGAAGAAGACAAAGAACTGGCGCAGGCGTTACTGGATGACACTAAAAATAGCCACGAAAACCAACTTGTTAGACAGCATATCGTTAATGTTCTTAACCCACTCAGTAATTATGTCGGCGCTGATGAAACACCAACGGTATTCAAACTAAGCCACATTCAGCATCTGCACCGCTCTATTCGTGCCGAGCTAAAGCCCGGTGTGAATGACTTTCAGCTGATCCAGGCGCTGCATCCAACACCTGCCGTAGGCGGCTTGCCTAAAGAGTCAGCGATGAACTTTATTCGTCAGCAAGAAGGCTACGTTAGAGGCTGGTATGCGGGAGCATGTGGGTATTTTAATAAGCATGAAAGCGAATTTGCCGTGGCAATACGCAGTGCACTGATTGAACCTGGCCGCATCAATTTATTTGCTGGCGCTGGTATTGTTGCGGGCTCAGAAGCCGATAAAGAGTGGACCGAGCTTGAGAACAAACTCACTACGATTTTATCGATATTGACTGAGTTGTAACGCTTAATCCCTATTGCTAATCATACTCAGCACGCAGAAATTATGCTGCTGCTGAGATTTAAGCTTGCTCAAATAAAAAACTGCTCTATAATTTGCGCCCCCCTATATTCAGTAGGGGACGAACCACTCTGTTTAACCAAAAATTGTAAAATTATAGCGATGTTCGCTATTGCGGGTTCCCTAACCCCGCCCGATTTATTTAAAAAGGCCACAAGATGTTGATGTTAACCCCTGCACAGGTTCGCCGTGCATTACTGCTATTAGCAGGCTTTCATATTGTTATTATTTGTGCGAGTAACTACCTTGTACAACTTCCCTTTCAGATATTTGGCTTCCATACCACATGGGGCGCATTTAGCTTTCCCTTTGTCTATTTAGCTACCGATCTAACGGTTCGAATATTCGGCCAGCAAGCGGCAAGAAAAATTATCTTCCTCGCCATGGTACCAGCACTGATCATCTCTTATTTGATGGGCGTGGTGTTCCACCAAGGTAGCTTCCAAGGCGCTGAAGCACTACTTGAGTTCAACAGTTTTGTGTTCCGAATCGCTTTTGCAAGCTTCGCGGCCTATCTGGTTGGGCAGCTGATGGATATTTTTGTTTTTGCCAAGCTCAGAGAGACCAAGTCTTGGTGGGTTGCACCTTCAGCATCTACCATAGTCGGCAACCTGATAGACACTATCGTGTTCTTCGGCCTAGCCTTCTACGCTTCAACTGACGAGTTTATGGCAACACACTGGCCAGAAATCGCCACTGTCGATTACGGATTTAAGCTAATTGTTAGTTTAGGCCTGTTCTTGCCCGTATACGGTCTGTTATTAAAGTTCTTACAAGATAAGATCTTACAAGATTCGGCTCGCAAAACCGCCAGCTAACGGCAGTTAACGCTTAACAACAACTGGACTGACCTGTTATAATTTCGCCAATTCGTTCACCTTTCAGCCAATGGTTTGGTTGTATTACAGGGTGAACTGGCGAAGTTATTGAGAGTTAGAAATGTACACCATTGAAATTGAAGCCGTAACTGAGTTTACGCCTGAAGTGCTTGAGCTGATCCAGACTGTCTATTCTGCCATTCCTGAATTTGAACAAGGTTACGCTAGCCAAGAGATCAGCCAGCGCCTACTTGCTGGCCCTGCGTTATTGCTTGTTGCTAAAGTCGAAGGTGAAATTGCCGGTTTTAAACTTGGCTACCAAACTGAAGACCAGGTATTTTACAGCTGGCTAGGTGGAGTAACACCTGATTTTCGTGGTCTAGGTTTAGCTAAGAGCTTACTTGAGTATCAAGAACGCTGGGCGACTGAGCAAGGCTATCAACGTATCGACGTTAAAACCCGTAACTGCTTCCCTAGCATGCTAAACATGCTGATCAGTAATCAATATCAGATCACCGCTATGGTTAGCGATGCTCAAAATCACAGCCAGAATAAGCTGCACTTACAAAAGCATTTTTAATACTGCTGGGTATAACTGTTAGTGAAATAAGTGAGTAAATTGGCTAAAAGTGCGTAATAAAACTTGCAAACCCAAATGAGAATGATTATTGTTGCCTTGCGTTCCAAAACTCGGATTAACACATAAAGTTCTCATCATCTTTATCTGCAATAGAGTTTTATTAAGCACGACATTGCTCACACACTCTTTGTGGCCAGGATTATTTCCTGGCTATTTTTTTGAGTTAAGTTCAAAGAAATACATATTTCAGTCTGAAACTGAGTGGGTTTTCAATGTAAATAACGAAAGCTAAAATACTGTTTTAAATCAAGTAATATTTATTTTTGAAATAATTACGATTTGATTGGTTATTGTACTTGCAAGATCAAATGATAATGATTACTATTTGCATGCGTTCCGAAACTCGCTAATACTTAAAGGCATCTCATCTCCTTAAAGTTTGAGTTTTATTAAGCACGACATTGCTCACACACTCTTTGTGGCCAGGATTATTTCCTGGCTATTTTTTTATCTGTCATTCAGTTGTGCTGAGATTAATACCTGCATGTAGGCAAGCGACACCGCATTGGCCATACTCTTTAAAAGGCCCTGTTCAAGCGTTCTACTGAAACACTCTTGTTTAAGAGCTCTGAGCAAGAGCTCTTGTTTAAGCGATCTGATTAAGCAGCTAGTCTTTCGACATATCGCTATGCTTACCGCTAAACTGCAAGCCTTCATAGGGAGTATTACTCTGGTCTTCGATGGCCTTATGGTACAAACCAATAGTAAACAAGCTGCCCTTGCCTACTGTAGAACTCACCTCAATGGTGCCACCAATACGCTTAATAATGCCGTAACTCAGCGATAAGCCTAATCCAGTACCATCTTTACGCGTGGTGTAAAAAGGGTCGAAAATACGGTTAAGCTCTTCCTCTGGAATACCCTTACCTTCATCTTCGACTTCAATTTTCACTCCAACTGGCTCGCCATGCTGCACCCAGTCATAGGTACGGATCCAGATTTGGCCTTTACCGTTCATTGCATGGGCGGCGTTTACCACGAGATTAATAAGCACTTGCAGCAGTTGCGGGCGGTTCACCTGAATGGGATAACTCGCATTGAGTTCTTGGTTAAGCACCACTTGCTGCTTTTGAATCGAGTGGCGCACTAATACCAGCATCTCTTCGATAATGGGGGTGATCTGGTGCATCTCTAACGGGGCGTTAAACTCCCCAGGACGGCTGTATTGCAACAAGCTGCGGATAATGGTGCTAATACGACCCACTTGCTGGATCACTAGCTCAATCTCTTCTTCAACGTCATCAGCTCTATCGCCTAGCTCGTATTTAAGCAATTCCATATTGCCTAAGATCACCGCTGTCGGGTTATTGATCTCATGAGCAATACCCGCTGTAAGCTCACCCAACGCGGTCAATTTTTCATTGATCACCAACTGTTGTCGAGTCTCATTAAGCAGTGCCACATTAGCTTGTAGCTCTTCAGTTTTTTCTTGCAAGCTGCGAGTACGCTCTTCAACTTTAACTTCTAACTGCTCGGCTGCGGCTTGAATTTGGGTGTTGCGTCGCTGCAGAAGATCCAGCATGCGATCAAACTGCTCTGCGAGGTTAGACAGCTCATTGCCACTGTCTAGACCCAATGATCCTATGCGTAAATTACGACCCGATTGCACCGCTTTTACCACATGGTGAATACGCTCTATCGGTTGCAATAAGCTGTAGGCACCGCGATAAACCAGCCAACCAGAGACCAGCAACACCAACATCAAGATAGTCCCGAGCTCAATAATGTTAAGCAGGTAATTATGGATAAACGGCGACTCAGAAAATCCGGTATAGATCATACCGATACGTTTACCGTTAATATCTTCTAGTGGTGAATAGGCTGAAATAAACCAATCGTTGAAAACAAATGCTCTATCGACCCAGAGTAGGCCTTGATTAAGCACCTTTTCGCGCACTTCAGATGACACCAAACTGCCGAGTGCTCGACCTTGTTTGTCATCCCCTTGAGGGAAGAAATGCAGCGGAACGTTAGTACTGATGCGGATATTATCGAGGAAGATGGTGACAGTACCGATTGAGCGTTCTGGTAATGTGCCCTTGTCGTACACTAAGTCGCGAATGTGATCGACGATACGGGTGTCACGGTTAAGCATGATACCGCCATCTAAATACCAGGAAACGTTGCCATTGGTATCAGCAACGGGCAGTAAGCTTCTGCTTAACAGGCCACGTTTTTCTAAATGTTTACTGGGTTCTTGTGCCCGCAATGTCTTCATTACAGTCACTTGGGCTCTGTCGGCGAGTTCAGGGTCTATGCGGGCTAAACGGCTTGGTTCGAGTACCATTAAGCCAGAGAAAGGTGCCACGCCTTCGATGTGGGGAAGCATCTGCCTTAAATCGGGATCGGCCGCGGCTTCAGACACACTAATCAGCCGTAAAAAATCTAAGTTAAGATCTTTTTTGGCCTGGTCTAAAACCTGCTGCAGATTATTGCGCTGTTGCTTGGAGTCATTACCAATTTGGCGAAAATCATTCTGAAACGGCCAGGACTCCATCACCAACTCAAGCTGTTTTTCTTGATTATCCTGGACGGTAATTAGAGTACTGTTTGCCACGGTCAAATCGGCTTTGACCTTCATAAACAGCTGCTTACCTGTGTAGCTTATATTCCAATATATGGTAATAAAAACCAAACTGACTAAGGTTAGCAAGATAGGCAACAAGGTTAAAATCAAGATGCGATAACGCACCTTAGCCTGCATTTGCTGCCAACTCACACCAAACATATTGGAAAAAAACGACACAGCTACTCCCCTAGAGCGATCTCATTGTTATTGTTATTCTTCTTTATCGGCTTCGCCGCCGAACCACTCTTTGTATTTTCTATCTAGCGTCTTACGTGACACACCTAAATCGCGCGCGGCGGCTGATTTATTACCACCATGCACATCAACAACACGTGTCACATGGTCACGCTCAACGTCTTTAAGCGCCCATTGTAATGGATAACCCGACTCAACCAGCATTTCAGCCTTAGGTTGTGCTTTCCAGTACTCGGCGGGTGGCTTACCTAACAAAATGCAGCGTTCAATCATATTGCGCAATTCACGAATATTACCTGGCCATTCGTGTTGTTGCAGCTTTAATAGGTCTTCATGACTCCAGACCACCTCTTTTACCCCCAACTCTGCTGCCAACTGGCAAGTAAAGTGATGGGTTAGCTCAACGATATCTTCAGGGCGATCGCGCAGTGGCGGGATCACGATATCGAGCACGTTAAGACGGTAGTACAGGTCACGTCTAAAGTTGCCGGCTTCAACTTCTTCCGACAATTTACGGTTAGTTGCCGCCAACACGCGCACATCGATATTAATTTCTTTTTCGCTACCCACAGGACGAATGGTGCGTTGCTCAAGTACGCGCAATAATGCCGTTTGCATCTTAAGTGGCATTTCACCGATTTCGTCGAGGAAAATTGTACCACCTGAGGCAAAGCTAAATAAGCCTTCTCTGTTACCTTTTGCACCGGTAAATGCGCCCGCTGAATGACCAAACAGCTCACTTTCTAATAGCTCTGGTGCAATCGCGCCACAGTTAACGGGCACAAACGGCCCCTGGCGACCACTAAGAATATGCAACTGTCTGGCGACCAGCTCTTTACCCGTACCCGATTCGCCCTCAATCAACACCACGGCGTTGGTTGGTGCGACGCGTTCGATAATATGCTTCACTTCCGTCATCGCATCGCTTTGACCAATGATGGTCGAGGATTGGTTAAATGACACCTCTCGGCGCAGCATCAGATTTTCACGCTTAAGCAAGCGACGTTCAATACAGCGGTCAACCGCCTTCATCATCTGCTCTAAATGGAAAGGCTTCATAATGAAATCAGACGCGCCAGCTCGTAGTGCCTTGATCGCCACATCCATATCGGCATAGCCCGTCATAAAGATGATATCAGAGCGGCGTTCTTGATCGTTGAGCGCCTCATGCCATTCAATACCTGAACGACCGGGTAGACGAATATCAACAATTAACAGATCAAAATGACAGCGCGAACGCAGTTGCTCAGCATCTTCGACGCTGGACGCGGTTTCGACTAAAGCAAACTTTTTAGCAAGCGCTTTCTTTAAAAAGCTGCGCATGCCGGGTTCATCATCAACGATCAGTACAGATACTGCAGAAGGAAGTGGCTTCATATTATTTATTCTCTGTCCCACCTTGTCTGGCCGAGGGACAATTTGACTCATTATGCATCAAGTCTAACATCTAACCCGTTCAAATAGGTCACTATGAACCATGTAATCGCGATCTTGGGACATAATGTCTGTGCTTTTTTTGCCATCAACGCGACCAAGATCACACATGAGTTACAAATGTGAACTGAAATAACGCAAACCAAGCATGGCATCAAACTTGCTTTTAAGTCGATTGAATTCGATTTCAATCAGGTGCTCAGGTATCGAGTAGCCCATTTTATTTTCCAAGGAGTAAAAATGCTAAACCTTAAACGCGTTATTGGTCTTGCGGTTACCGCTGCGCTATTTGTTGGTATGCCAGCTCAAGCTAACGAAGTCATTAAGCTTGCTACCACGACTAGTACTGAAAACTCAGGTCTACTGAAGAATTTATTACCCAAATTTGAAGCTGAAACAGGCTACCAAGTACAAGTTATTGCAACAGGTACCGGCAAAGCCCTTAAGCTTGCTCGCCAGGGTGACGTGGACGTTGTGATGACTCATGCGCCAGGCGCTGAAGCAAAATTCGTTGAAGAGGGTTACGGCCGTCTACCACGTGGCATTATGGAAAATGACTTCGTAGTGCTAGGTCCAAAGAACGATCCTGCTCAAATTCGTTCAAGCAAAACCGCTGAAGAAGCCTTTGCTAAAATCGCTAAATCAGGTGTACCTTTTATCTCACGTGGTGACAACTCCGGCACCAACATGAAAGAGCTGCTTATTTGGAAGAATGCTAATATTACTCCAGAATTCAAAGGTTACACTGCAGTTGGTCAAGGTATGGGCAAAACGCTACTAATGGCTAGCGAATTAGAAGGTTATACACTATCTGACCGTGGCACTTTTGTTGCTTATTCAGGTAAAATAGATCTAGCAGTAGATTTTGATGGCGGTAAAGCACTGGCTAACCCATACCAAATCATACTCATCAGTGAAGCTAAGTACCCAACACTAAACCACAAGGGTGCTAAAGCATTGAGCGACTGGCTGATCGGCGCTGAAGCGCAAGGCATGATCAACAATTATAAAGTTCAGGGAGAACAATTGTTCAAGGCAACATATAGCGAATGAATGAAGGCTGGTTAGCCCTTATACAGCAGGCATTAAGCCTGCTGTTTTCATTGGACCCAGAAGTGTGGTCCATTATAGCTGTTTCTTTTTCAGTCTCATTTGCGGCTTTAGCGATCACGCTATTGCCTTCTATGGTGCTGGGCTTTCTGTTGGCCTTTACTCGCTTTCCTGGCCGCTGGTTAGTCACCAATCTAATCCAAACCTTGCAATCTATTCCAACAGTTGTCATCGGCCTGCTGGTCTATCTGCTGCTAACCCGCATGGGTCCCCTTGGCGATCTCAAATGGCTGTTCACCCAAAAAGGCATGATTTTAGGCCAGATGCTAATTTGCGCTCCTGTATTAGTTGCCATGAGCCAAGCGGCTTTTACCAGTGTCGATCGCCGTGCATGGGAAACCTCTCGAACACTAGGTGCACCAGCATTAAGTGCCATCTGGGCAGTCTGCAGAGAACTTAAAGTTCCACTATTATTAGCTATTGTTGCCGCGTTTAGTCGTATATTGACTGAAATTGGTTGTTCGATGATGGTCGGCGGCAATATTGCTGGCGTCACACGTAATATTCCCACCGCAATTGCACTGGAAACCAGTAAAGGTGACTTTGCCCAAGCGATTGCACTCGGACTTGTACTACTCGTTCTAGCACTCATTTTAAACTTTGCTCTAGGTACACTTAGAGGCAAAGCCGAGCCGAGGAGTCATTAAACAAATGGCATCTATCATGGCAGCGAAAACAGCAAGCAATAATACAAAAGCGGGTGCGAGGATCATTGCACAGGATCTTGAGATGCGTTTTGAAGGCAAGCATCTGTTTAGCGCTGCTAAATTAGTGTTTGAACAAAACCGTGTCATTCATCTACAAGGTGACAACGGCTGCGGTAAAACCACCTTGATGAAATTGCTCGCAGGCTTTATTCAGCCAACATCGGGGACGATTCAAGCCCAAGGCTTTAGCATTGCCCCCTGGTGGCGTAGCAACTCTATCACCGGCAAGGCCATTTATTTGCACCAGCACCCTTACTTGTTTGAAGGTAGCGTGTTGTATAACTTGACCTACCCGTTAAGATTCTTACACGCAGATACACAGCTTCTCAAAGCTCGAACCGAGCAAGCGATCGACAAAGCGCAGTTGCGCCACCTGTTGACCCAAGCCGCTTCTAGCCTGTCTGGCGGAGAAAAGCAGCGCTTAGCGATTGCTAGAGCTTGGATTATCCAGCCCAAGCTACTGATGCTAGATGAACCGACCTCTAATATGGATAAACACTCGCAACATTTAGTTTTGCAGATGATTAGCGACTTAAAACAGCAGGGAACTGGCATGTTAATTAGTAGCCATCAGACTTGTATGTTAACCAAAGTATGCGATCATGCTTGGCTGATTAGCGATAAAACCATTACCACCGATACACTTTGCGCACTTAAAAGCAGTAATGATGCGCAGGCTGAGTTTTCAGCTAATTTGAACGTATCGCTTGGGTAACTTAAATGAGCAAGTTTTAAGTAAAACTGCAATAAACAATAGGGTAACAGTGATGACAGCACGAGTTGATGCAGTAATCCTTGCTGGCGGTATGGCCAGACGCATGGGTGGAAACGACAAAGGTTTAGTCGAGCTAGAAAATCAGCCGATGATTAAACATGCTATTGATCGGATAAAACCTCAAGTTAAGGAGATCCTGATCAACGCAAATCGAAACCAAAACCGTTATTCTGAGTTTGGTTTTAAAGTGATCAGTGACCAAGATAGCGGCTATTTAGGCCCACTAGCTGGCATGATCACCGCAATGAGCAATACCGATGCAGAATATTTACTGGTCGTTCCTTGCGATTGCCCACTGTTACCAACAGATTTAGTCGCTAGAATGCTAGCGAAATTAACGGCTGAAGATGCCGAGCTCGCTGTGGCGAGTGACGGTAAACGCGAGCAACCTGTCGTCATGCTGCTCAAGCCAAGTTTACGTGCATCCATGAAAGCATTTTTAGATGCTGGCGAACGCAAAATCGATTTTTGGTACGCCAAGCATCACTATGTGGTCACCGAGTTTTCAGATCAGCCAAATGCATTTGTAAACGTGAACACACCAGAACAAAAACAGCAGCTAGGTGAAGCCATAGCTAATGAAAAAAATCACTAGAGGTGTAAATGAGCATACCTTTTACTAATCCGTTATCGATTCCTGTACTCGGATTCTGCGCCTACAGTGGCACAGGCAAGACCACATTGTTAAAGCAATTAATCCCTGAGCTTAATCGCCGAGGTGTGCGACTCGCAGTCATTAAGCATGCTCATCATAACTTCGACGTCGATATTCCAGGTAAAGACAGCTATGAAATGCGCAAAGCAGGCGCAAAGCAGATGCTGGTTGCCTCTCATGTACGCTGGGCGTTAATGACTGAAGACGCCAAAGACGGCGACCCTGAGCTACCACATTTGCTGAAACAGATTGAAGCCGACAAGGTTGATATCGTCCTCGTTGAAGGTTTTAAAAAGCTCGAACTGCCTAAAATTGAACTGCACCGCGCCGCTCATGGCAAGCCTTTCATCCATACCAATGATGATAATATTCAAGCCATTGCCTGCTGTGATGACACAGAATTACCCAGCGAACTACGCCGCTTAGACATCAATAATATTGAGCAAATCGCTGACTATGTGGGTGAGTACATTGCCGCATGGAAGCCATGCCCGGTTGATTTGCCGATGGCGCCAACCTGTGGCTGCGAGTTAGATAACAGCAGCACGCTGTCAGTGCGACAAGGTATCGATAAGATTTTATCTTACGTTAAGCCGGTAACCGCAACAGAAGCGGTTGAGCTTGATGAACTAGAGAACCGTATCCTTGCAAGCGACGCCATTTCACCTGTCGATGTGCCACAGCACACCAACTCAGCAATGGACGGTTACGCCTTTAAACTGAGTGATGACAGCAGCGCAGCGTACAAGATGGTTGGCGAAGTGATGGCTGGCCACGCTTACAACGGCACAATTGCCGCTGGCGAAGCCGTGCGCATTATGACAGGCGCACCATTGCCAGCAGGAGCAGACACGATTCAGCTACGCGAGCTTGCCAACGAGCAAGATGGCGAAGTGCGTTTTGAAGGTGAAATGAGCCTAGGCCAGCACGTACGCCAAGCGGGTGAAGACATTGCTCAAGGTGCAACAGCCCTTGCAGCCCACACTCGCTTGCACGCTGCAGAGCAAGGTTTACTCGCCTCACTTGGCTTTGGTGAGTTACCGGTATTTAAACGTCCAAAAGTTGCCGTGTTCTCAACTGGCGATGAAGTTTGCCAGCCAGGGGAGCCATTAAAGGCTAACTGCATATTCGATTCTAACCGCTACACCATCAAGTCGATGGCGAAAAAGCTAGGTTGTGAAGTGATCGATTTAGGCATTATTCAAGATTCAGAAGCGGCACTGGCGCAAGCGTTAAAAGATGGCGCCGCCCAGGCAGATATTGTGATCAGTTCAGGCGGTGTATCAGTCGGCGACGCCGATTATATTAAAACCGTACTTGAACAGGTCGGACAAATTAACTTCTGGCGCATCAATATGCGTCCGGGTCGCCCACTAGCCTTTGGCCAAATCGACGATAGCTTATTCTTCGGTTTACCGGGTAACCCAGTAGCAGTAATGGTGTCGTTCTTACAATTTGTACAGCCAGCAATTCGTAAGCTTGCAGGCGAGCAAAACTGGGCACCGGCTATGGTACCCGCGATTACCGACAAACCGCTGCGCAGCCGTACTGGCCGAACAGAGTTTACCCGCGGCATCTATCATTTAGCTGCTGACGGCAAGTTACATGTAACCACAACAGGTGCTCAGGGCTCAGGGATGCTTAGCTCAATGGTAAAAGGAAACTGCCTCATCGTAATAGGCGAGAAAGATGACCAGTTAAATCCAGGTGACACAGTTTATATTCAACCTTTTGCCGACCTTCTATAGAGGTCATGTAGGTAGTTAGTATGAGTTTAATCGTTGACACTTTTGGTCGCACGGTAGAATACCTGCGCCTATCAGTCACTGATCGCTGTGATTTTCGCTGCGTGTATTGCATGAGCGAAGATCCCTGCTTTTTAGGCAGAGAGCATGTGTTAAGTCTGGAAGAATTAGCTTGGGTTGCCCAAGCTTTTACCGAACTTGGCGTAAAGAAAATCCGCTTAACCGGCGGTGAGCCGTTAGTGCGCACCGACTGCGATCAGCTAGTGAAGCTATTAGGTAAGTTACCTGGGCTTGAAGAGTTGTCGATGACAACCAACGGCTCGCGTTTAACCCGCTTCGCGGCAGAGATGCATGATTCAGGGTTAAACCGACTCAACATCAGCCTAGATACGCTAAAGCCGGATCTGTTTACCACGCTGACCCGTAACGGCAAAGTTGACCGCGTTATCGCGGGTATCGACGCCGCCATTGCAGCGGGCTTTAAAAAGATTAAGATCAACGCGGTGATTTTGCGTGGTCAAAACGATGATGAAGTCTTAGATTTAATCGAGTTTTGCCGCGAGCGAGACCTAGATATCGCCTTTATCGAAGAGATGCCGCTTGGCGTTATCGACGAGCGCAAGCGCAGCCGCCATTGCAGCAGTAAAGAGATCCAGGACATTATCACCGAGCGTTACCCACTTATCGCCTCAAACCGCCGTACAGGTGGACCTGCGCGTTACTTCACCATGCCCGGCAGCGACATCCACGTAGGCTTTATCTCGCCACACAGCAACAACTTTTGCCACGAATGTAACCGTGTCCGCGTCACCGTAGAGGGCAAACTGTTACTCTGCTTAGGCAACGAAAACTCGGTCGACTTAAAAGCGATTGTACGCGAGTTCCCCGGTGACATAGAAAAGCTTAAAGTAGCGATTCTAGACGGCATTCAACACAAGCCAAAAGAGCACCATTTTGACCCCAACGGCGAAACCCAGATCCTGCGGTTTATGAATGCAACGGGCGGTTAACTGTTGCTTGAACAGTTAGTTTTCGCTTGTTGGTGGTCTGGTGTTTTCTGCAGCCACTGTGGTTAGCTTTGAATTAGCTGTACGCTAGATACATAAAACCCGACGTCACTGTCGGGTTTTATGTATATGCCTGTTTTGGGTAAAACATCAAAAATTGCAGATGATTTAACACCGAAACAGCCAAAAGTATCACGTTCGCTTAAGAACTTTTTTGCTTCTGGTCTATTAAGATTAGATGGGTAAAACAGGTTTTCGCTCCAAAACTTGGCATATTATTTATCTAAGCTAATGCGGTATGGGGCTATATCCAATATAACCTAATCGGCACACGTACTAGATCCTATATTCTTATTTCTTCTGTTATGACACTATAACCACTCGGATGAACACAAACCTTCAACACCTTAACATTTGGAAAGTATTGACTAGCAATAGCTAATATAACCTTCTGCTGTCCTAATGGCATTTTCTCTCCAATATAAATAGCCTCAAGAGCATCGATAGAGTAACGATGCAGACCTTCATTATGAGAGATAAAGCGCAATTCACCTTCATAATCCCATTGCTCATGTTTGGTTAAAATAGGTCGACAATACTCGATATCATCTTCACTTAAATAATCTAAGATGTTGAAATTCTTAGGCTCACTCACATAATCAACGGTACTCCAAGCAATTTTTGGATTAAGCACTTTGAGTGACCGATAAAACTCACTAGCAGAAAACTGCAAACAAAATCCAGAGAAGCCGTTTCCATAATGCGACCACATCAACATATTGGCATAGTTGGGATAAGGGTATTCGGGTATGTCCACTGTAGTTGAAAATACACACAATGAATTAAAAAAAGCCTCTCGCTGTTTTTTAAGTTCGATCATAGAGTTATTCATTTTTTCAATGAACACCTCGCTGTCAACTAAATACCTTTGCGTTGCGATTTCTAGGGCTTCTTGAGGAGCCACTTTACCTTTCAAAAACTCTGCACCAAACTTAATAAGTTGTGTGACTTTCTCATCCTCATCTTTCGGTTCTATATAGGAGACAAAACCTTCAAAAGGATCATTGAGATTTTTAACTTTTGAAAACCAGACAGCCCCTTCTGCTAACGCCGAAATAGAGTTATCGCTAAATGACGAGAATTTATAGATACGATCTGTAGGAAATTCCACATTCCCCTCCCAAAAAAATTAATAGCCCCTAACGAAACAGGTGTGTAATCCTTCTATCCGTACAGAACTTTAACCATTATAAATAAGTCTAGTTAATGTTCATCAATCGAATATAACCCATTGTTTTAAAATAACACATCAAATTACTTGATACACTTTATGTGTCTTTTCAGAATGTTAATTCCACTAGAAATAAGGTGTGAACCTTTGCCTCATCAATGGTTCCAATTGCCTGCGGCAGGCAATTGTGCAGATACTTCTGAGGCTCGCTTTTTCTCTTCATAATAGAACTGGCCCTGACCGCTCTGCGAAAACATCCTTGTTTTCGAAGGCCTAAGCCGCATCTACACCGGGTTAGAAAAGCTGGAAACTTTCAGTTCTGAGTTCTCAATATAAAAACAAAAAACAAGAGGCTCACCTGTAGTTACAGAAAACACCAGTTCCCCATCGAAGTTGCCGAAATACGGAAATGAAAATGCGTGGAACCATCATGGATGATGGTTCAGGCTCAGCGGGACATGGATGTCCCATCTGAGCCGTTAGGCGATTTTTATTGGAGTATGAGGATCAACAACTTCGTCGGGGCGGCAGGGGTGATCCAAGAGGGGATTGCTGTTGATCCCCTTTTGGCCGTGTGTGAGCTGGAAGCTCACGACTTTAGTTGTTAGACGAAGTCTAACTTAGAAGTCAGGCGCAGCCTGATGCACTACCAATGTGAAGCGAAGCGCCACGACCTTTATCAAGCGCAGATTGAAATCCACCATCTGTGGTTCCAATGACCTGCGGTCAGCGTATGTGCAGATACTGCCGTGACACGCGGCAAGTCCATCCATGGAGGCTCGACCATGACATCCATGTCATGGATGGTCACGGCCGCATCTGCACTGGGTTCGAAAAGCACAACCTTTCAACCTCTGCGTTAGACCTATAAAAAGACAAAGAAAAAACAAAGACACTGCAAGACCAACAACGACTCAAAGGTTACAGAAAACGCCAACTCCCCATCGGAGTTGCCGAAATACGGAAATGAAAATGCCGTGGAGCCATCATGGATGATGGCTCAGGCTCAGCGGGACATGGATGTCCCATCTGAGCCGTTAGGCGATTTTTATTGGAGTATGAGGATCAACAACTTCGTCGGGGCGTCATGGTGGATGCAAGGAGGATAAGGACGAGCAGTCCTCCTTGCCCGGGTGTGGGATGGAATCCCACGACGTTAATTGTTAGACGAAGTCTAACTTAGAAGTCAGGCGCAGCCTGATGCACTACCAATGTGAAGCGAAGCACCACGACCTTTATCAAGCGCAGATTGAAATCAACCATCTGTGGTTCCAATGACCTGCGGTCAGCGTATGTGCAGACACTGCCGCGACACGCTGCAAGTCCATCCATGGAAGCTCGCCCATGACGTCCATGTCATGGGCGGTCACGGCCGCATCTGCACTGGGTTCGAAAAGCACAACCTTTCAACCTCTGCGTTAGACCTATAAAAAGACAAGAAAAAACAAAGACACTGCAAGACCAACAACGACTCAAAGGTTACAGAAAACGCCAACTCCCCATCGGAGTTGCCGAAATACGGAAATGAAAATGCCGTGGAACCATCATGGATGATGGTTCAGGCTCAGCGGGACATGGATGTCCCATCTGAGCCGTTAGGCGATTTTTATTGAAGCATGAGGCCCGTATCTAATGCATGTAACTTCGTCGGGGCGGCAGGGGTGATCCAAGAGGGGATTGCTGTTGATCCCCTTTTGGACGTGTGTGAGCTGGAAGCTCACGACTTTAGTTGTTAGACGAAGTCTAACTTAGAAGTCAGGCGCAGCCTGATAGATTAAGCAAAAACGAGCAAGAGTCTCGCTACTCAAACATCTGATGACTCTTAATCAAAGTACAAGACGGATCATCTTCGCGCTTATTGATATTAACCAATTGGTAAGACGCTTTAATCTCTTTACCAATTTGCTGGTTTACCGATTCAACACCATTCGCCTCAACAGCTTTTAGGTAAGCCTGCATTAATTCACGGTCATTCTGAATAATCAAAAAAATTTCGTTAGATAACTTCTTATTTAGCTTCTGCACAGCCAATTGAGCAATTTCTTTAGGTAACATGATTGTTCTCTGCAAGTATCAGCTAGGTCGCTGATTTCATGTTTATTAAGCGACTATCCATCGAAAAAAATGAAATAGATTAACAAGCAGAAACCACGATTTCCCCATCGAAGTTGCCGAAATACGTTGAAGAAATAGTCGTAATGCCCCCACGGATGTGGGCATAGCTTTCGCGGGACAGGCCGTTCCTAGGCATTCATGCCTTCACGGCATTTGTGAATCCATTCACATCAGATGTCCCATCGGAAGCGTTAGGCTATTTCGAATAAGTACGAGGCCCGTATCTAATGCATGTAACTTCGTCGGGGCGGCAGGGGCGATCCAAGAGGGGATTGCTGTTGATCCCCTCTTGGCCGAGTGTGAGCTGGAAGCTCACGACTTTTATCAAGCGAAGCTTGATTGATTTAATAGTTAGACGCAGTCTAACTTAAAAGTCAGGTGCAGCCTGATGCACCAAAAAGTGGTAAATGACGGTACACCCACCGTTAGCATAATTTGTGGTTCCACCCACTTGCAGATACACTTATCAGATCCCCTAAATAAAACAAAAAGCTGAATTCCCAACATGGCTTTCTCTCGCAAAAAGTGGAACACCATCATCATCCTCGCATCTATTTTGATGATTTCAGTGCTTACCGTCATTGACGATAACAGCAAAATAACGCCACTGCAGACTCAGGCACTCTTCGACAAAGCTGCGCCGCTATCCCAGTTACAATACGGTGAGCTTTGGCTGCAAAAACGCCAGTCTGGTTGGCAATGTAGCAGCGAAGTGCTCAACTGTTTAGAGTGGTCTAATGCGTGGGAACAAGTGCATATCTCGGCACTCACCGATAATCCTGAAACTTCAGGCGAGCCTATAGAGTTGGTGATCCAGGTCGATGACCTGATTGATGCACAGCTGTGGATTTTATTTAGTGAGCAAGGCTTGCTAAAGTCACCTGCTGGGAATTGGTATCAGATCCCAGCAAGTTTACGTGAAAGCTTAATCCCTATTGTTCGTGCTCAAGCAAACTAAGCTAGTAATTTAGGCTAGCAAGCTAAGTGCGTAATATAGGCTCGAATCCTGAACGTAAAGTAAGTTCGTCGTATCGCGAAATTCAAGCCATCACTAAATAACCATAAAAGAGAGAATACATGCCGGAACTCCCCGAAGTTGAAGTCACCAGGCAAGGTGTATCGCCTTACCTTATTGGTAATGAAGTGACTGAGTTAATCATCCGTAACCCTTCACTTAGATGGCCAGTCCCCGACATTGCTAAGCAGATTATCGGCCAGACCATTCGTAATGTACGCCGCCGTGCTAAGTATCTGCTGATTGATACGGATGCGGGAACCACCATAGTGCATTTAGGCATGTCGGGTAGCCTTCGTATTCTGCCCGCCTCCACGCCAGTGGAAAAGCATGATCATATTGATCTGGTGCTCGCGAGCGGTAAAGCCCTGCGCTTTAATGACCCAAGGCGCTTTGGTGCTTGGCTATGGTGTGAACTGCCTGAACAAGCTCACCCGTTATTATCAAAACTGGGCCCTGAACCACTCACTGATGCTTTTAATGCCCCCTACCTACTTGCAGCCTTGGCCAATAAGAAAAAGGCCATAAAACTGTGTTTAATGGACAATCATATCGTGGTTGGCGTGGGTAATATTTACGCGAATGAGGCGCTGTTTGCCGCAGGCATTCATCCACAGACTGAAGCTGGCAAAGTCGATGCAGAGCGTATTACTATTTTGGTTAGCGAAGTGAAACAGATCTTGGCAAGGGCGATAGAGCAAGGTGGTACGACTTTAAAAGACTTTACTAATGCCGATGGCAAACCGGGCTACTTTGCGCAAAAGCTGCATGTTTATGGCCGCGGCGGCGAGACCTGCACTCAGTGCGGACATATGCTGAGTGAAATAAAGCTTGGCCAGCGGGCGACGGTTTTCTGTAGCCTTTGCCAAAAGCTTTAAAAGAAGGTACGAGAGCGTTCGCAAGCTCACTTCTAGGACCTAGGTTCTAGGACGGGCTGCGCCCTGCGAGGAAAAGCAAATGCAAAAGCCAAAACCGTAGCTTTGGCTTTGCTTAGCTTTTACGGCTTTTCCATCTTGACTTGTACCGTCTTAGCTTTTCCTAGGACCTTTTTTTCCTAGAACCTTTTTTAAACCGTCTTATCCTTTCCGTAGGTCGGCATTTATGCCGACAAATCCTATATAAAACAGAATTGATGGGCTAAAACCCAACCTACATATAGAGAACATACTTTCCCTTCTTTGCCTTTCCGGCTTTTCCGTCTTAGCTTTCCTAGGACCTAGGACCTAAGCTCTAAATCCTAGGACCTGCTTTTCCTAGAACCTTTTTTAAACCGTCTTAGCCTTTCCGTAGGTCGGCATTTAGGCCGACAAATCCTATATAAACCAGAATTGATGGGCTAAAACCCAACCTACATATAGAGAACATACTTTCCCGGCTTTTCCGTCTTCGCTTGAACCGTCTCAGCTTTTCCTAGGACCTAGGCTCTAAATCCTAGGACCTGCCTTTACTAGGACCTAGAACCTAAGATCAATCCATCCAGCGCCCTGGCGTCGGGGTGACATACTGATAACGTCTATCTGGCTCGGCGCATGTCGGTAGCAAATTATCTTTGCTTAACAATACCCAATCATCGCGATGAGCGACGCCCATGCTTTTCGCACCAGTAAAATCAAAACAGTTAAGCTGTTGATGATCGCCGACTAAGATAAAGCGCTTATCGCCTTCATGCATCCACTGCCATGCATTTCGCTCTTGCTGCTCAAGCGGGGCAAGGTAGCTAAAGTGGGTAATATCAACAGGAGAGAACAAGATAAACTGTTCTTTAAATTTAACTAAGCCAAGTTGACCATCTGGGCCTATCGCCTTAGCAGCGTTAGCCATTAAGGCTTGCGGCGTACGCATAGGCTCTAAAATACTGTAACCCCATGTGCTCATTACAATCCATGTCAGCGCTAGGCTAATCCCCATTCTCACCATGGCTTGTGAGCGGCGCAGCGTAATGAGCACAGCAAACCAGATAAAACCAACCGTCAGCAACAGATAGCCCATATGCGTTAAGTCAGCCGAATAATCGGCCATCGCCTTAACAACGACGGGATGATGAATTAGCGCCAAAATACCCGCTGTGGTAAACACTAAGCCAAGCAACCAAAGTAAGCCTGTTAGGCCCCACTCAAACCAACGCTTAGGCTCGGTACCTGTAATAATCGCCGATAACGCGAGTGCGAGCATTGGCAGTGCAGGCAAGATATACACGCCTCGCTTACCCGGACTGATACTGAAGAACACGATTACGAGTACTACCCAGACCAACAATATGGCAATGGTAGGCTCGGCTTTTACCTTGGCGACAAAGCGTTGCCAGTGAGCCACTATCAATAGCGGCAACGGGAACCACATTACAGGTATCACACTCATCAAGAAGTAATACCAAGGCTCAATATGGTGCCAAGCATTAACGTATCGCTCACCGGTTTGCTTAAACAAAATATTGTTTTGATACTGAATTAGCTCCGGGGTGCCTTGGCTTTGAACAATCAGCACCATAGGCACCAGCCAACAGGCAATCACCGCCAACATGGCCAATGGCCCTGCCAGGCACCACCATTTAAGGCGGCCTTTAAACAGATCTTTTTGGATCAGCGCATAAGCGATAATCGGGATAAGCATAAGTAGTGGTAAGAAACCCACACCTTTGGTAATAACCCCTAGCCCCATAAATGCCCAGCCAGCAAAATACCAGCGCCAATGGGGCCCCGTCATAAAGTGACGCAGCAAACCATAACAGCCCAAGGTGATCCAACACATCACCATGGCATCGATTTGCGCGTTTTTACTCTGAATTAAAAACTGCGGTGCCAACATCAACAGCAGAGCGGCATTACGGCCGACACGTACATTCCACAGTCTTGAACCTAGGTCATAAACGAGGAATAGTGTTAAAAACCCTGCTAATGCATTGGGTAGCAAGAAGGCGACTTTTAAGCTGCCTGTCAAGCCATAAAACAGCGCGATTGCCCACATAAATACGGGCGGTTTATCAGGGTAAAACTCCCCTCCGCGCTGGGGGAAAAACCATTGACCTGAATCCACCATCTCTCTGGCGACTTCGGCAAAACGGGGTTCATCAGCAGGCCAAGGCGAACGCCAGCCAATGCCGACAAGCAAAATCACTGCTGCAAACAGCAGCAGCATGCTCAGCACTTGATAATAGTCATCACTATTGAATCGTTGTTGTAGCGATTTCAATACCATTTTATTAGACCTTGTTGTTAAAGCCAGTTGTTAAAACTAGTTATTAAAACTTATTATTCATCGGTGACAATTTCATCTACCTGTTTACGCAAGCGTGTTTTATACAGGTATGCACCGATCAGAGAGGAGAAAATAAACAGCACAATACTAATGATTAAGTTGTTGTGGTCTGACAGGCCAATGCCTGCACCTGCAAAACTAAAGATAAGCATCTGCGGCAGGTAACCTATACCGCTACCGGCAAAAAATTTCCACGCACTCACATGAGTCGTGCCTGCAAATAAGTTGGTTAAAGCGTTACTGCCAATAGGTAACAATCGAATCATCAGTACCTTCAAGAAAGTACGATGAATGATCAACCTCTCGAAACGAAACAGTTTATCTTTGAAGCGTTTCTTAAGGCTGCTTCTGAAGGTTAACCGGGCAAAGTAGAAGGTGATCACGCAACCGAGCAGTGCTGACAATGTGGCCAGTAATGCACCATAAACGCCGCCTAAGGCAAAGCCCAATACAAAAGCGATGACCTGACGAGGCCCACCAACACTGGTGAATGCCGCCCCCATCACAAACAGTACCGCCAAGGCGCTGTTGCCATTACTTTCTACGTAGTTAGCCACCCAGTTACTATCGGTTAGGTGTTCAAATAGACCTTGCTGGGCAGCAAACATCAGCAATACCAGTATTGCGATAACGAATAATGTTTTAGCTAAGCGTTTCATTACTACTTGACCTGTGTGGTCTCAGTTTTAACTACATTGGGTAAACGCGTTCTGCGGTTAAGCCACATCACACCCATGATATCAACAATGCCCACCCACACACGGTTCCATGCGGTGTACTTTGACTCACCTTCCATGCGGTCTCTGTGATTGACTACCGAGACTTTTATCTCACCGCCATGGCGACGGATAAGTGCTGGAATATAGCGGTGCATATGATCGAAATAAGGCAGCTTTAAAAAGCTGGCTTTTGGGAAGACTTTTAAACCACAACCAGTATCTGGCACGCCGTCACCGAGTAGGGCGTCGCGAATTTTATTGGCGACACGAGACTGAAAGCGTTTCCAGGCGGTATCTTTACGGTTTTTACGGTAACCGGCGATACAAAAATCACTATGGGTCATGGTGGGAATAAGATCTAACATCGCGGGAATATCGGCTGGATCATTTTGACCATCGGCATCTAAGGTGGCAATGATGTCTCCACTGGCGTTTTGTACGCCTGTATGCAGCGCGGTACTTTGGCCGGTGCTTTTTTGATGACGAATTGCTTTCGTCGCACAACCGAGTCGCTCGCCGGTGCGCAGCAACTCACCAAAAGTATCATCACTGCTGCCGTCATCAACAACTATCACTTCAAAAGGCGTTTTATCTTTTAGGGCTCGATGGATCTCTTCGACTAAGGGACCGATATTAGCTTGCTCGTCTTTTGCTGGGATAACGACTGAAATCAAAATATGTACTCCAAAAAAGTTGTTAGAGCTAAACTTAGCCCTGTTCAATCTTTGACTGAAACCACTACCAAAGAGGTGTATTCACTATCGGCGAGCACTGGGAAATTCAGGCTTTCCTCTATGATCCTCACCAAACATCTCTATACAGAAACTGATTAAGCTTCTGCTGTAACCTACAGAAAAAGATAAAGATTTAAAAATAAAAACGTACTTTAACCCACTATTATGTAATTTTTAGTTAGTAGGCTCGATAGAGATCAGTACAAGCTGCATCTTTGCAGTGCCAACCTCATCTGCTTTAAATACTAAAAAGCCAACGCTTTTGGCGTTGGCTCTATTTAATCATCTAGAATTTGTACTCGTATGTACCAAATACGGTGGCATTGGTTTCGTTGTCTTGCACCTCAAATTCTGATTGAGACACAGTGCCACCCACGCTCATCATGCCATACCAAAATGGCATGCGATAGCTCAACTCCAGCATCAACAAGTCCTCTTTTTTCGGCTGTGGTGCCCATCCGTGGCTAGGGCTTTTACCATCTTTATTAAGCTGAGCATAACGCAGTAACGAGGTAAAACCTTTGCTATCAGCAAACTGACCGATTAAGCCTAAAACATACACATTAGCGTCACTGTCATAGGTGCTACCCAATGCGCGGCCGTAATAACGTGAACCACTTCTATAGGTTGAATGCTCATAGAAACAGTTAAAGGCATTTTCATCTTCACCGCAGAACACCATAGTATCTGTGTACTCGAGGAACAATTTATACTGCTGACCATCTAAGTTAAAACGCGTATCGGCACCGAACATTGAACCACAATCTACGATATCCCATGGCGCAGAGCTTTTAGCATCTTCACAGGTTCTTTCGTAATACACACCAAACGGCACATTGTACCAAGTATCGCTAAAGCGGATGTCGTATCCGGCCATCTGGTTGCCATAGTTACTACAGCCCACTTCATCGACGTTATCTGCACGGCAATCGCGCTGACCCGTTATCGATTTAAAGGCGCTGTCCCAAGTACACTCTTGACCATCACCACAAAATTGAGTGGTCCACGACAGCCCCATTTCAAGTTGTCTAAAGGGGCGAATCGAGCCTCGGAAATTCCATAACAGTGCATTAGGAGCATAGCGCTCCTCTTCAAATCGACTAATGCCTGCGGTAAAGGTCCAAGGGCCGAGCCAAGATAACCAAGGCGTCTCGAAAGCCTGTGCATTATTACGGCTCAGCATTAACGACGGCATTGGCCTCGCGTTATTCGACTTATGCAGCGCCGAGTCAAATCCCGGCCCCCACCACTGTTCAACAGCGCCAAAGGTAAACATCCAGTTACCCAGTGCCATCGCAAGATAGGAGTCATCGAAACGAAACTCTTCGTCATCACTCGGTTTATAATTGGCTGACGCCGATAGCTTATAAGCAAATCGCTCGCCTACGTACTCGTATGATGCACCCAGCTCACCTTGCTCACGATAATCTGAGCCAAAGTGTTGAAACCGCGCTGGGTCGCTTGCTGCCGCAAGCTTTATACTGGTATTACCGCGATTATCGACCGCATTACGGTAGTAATAATTCACCCGCGAATAGGCATCGATTAATGCAGGTGTGAGCGTTGATGGCTCAGTGTTTGCAAGATCCGCCCCAATACCTGACCACATTAATGGATAGGTATTAACCGGAACCGTAATCACACCCGCATCGGCCAGGGCTTGAATATCGGCTCTAAGGTAGATATCTGAGGTGTCGACCCAAGGTGCTGCAATGCTAACACTTGAGTAAACCAGTGCTAATACCGATAAAAGCTGAATGGCAGATGTTTTAATAAATTTAAGCATGGACAACTATTTAGCCTTAACCGTTAATGCATTTGCGACTTCAGCGTGAACAAACTGGCTAACATCGCCGCCATGAAGCGCAACCTCTTTGACTAGGGTCGATGAAATAAATGAGTTTTCTTCTGCCGGAGTTAGAAACACGCTTTCAAGATCAGGACTCAAACGACGATTCATATTGGCTAGTTGGAATTCATACTCGAAGTCTGATACTGCGCGTAATCCTCTGACCAAGACGCTAGCATTTTGCTCCTTTGCGAAATCCACTAATAAGCCACTAAAGCCGACCACCTCGACGTTATCGAGGTGAGCCGTGACTATTTTTAATAAATCGACACGCTCTGCAAGGGTAAATCTAGGCTGTTTAGAGGGATTCGCCGCAATGCCAATAATCACGTGCTCAAATAAATTGGCGGCACGCTCAATAAGATCGGCATGACCATTGGTAACTGGGTCAAATGTTCCAGGATATATGGCTCGCTTATGCACGTTTAAGTCTACCCTTAGTATTGTCACTCAGTGATATGAGCGACCATAAAATTCATAGCCCAATGATAAGGACTTTTTAGGGGCACTATCCTACTCGTTATCGCCTGAATTGTGAATGCAAAAGCCAATATAAGCCACAATACTTACCGATTATTGACACTTAAACCCACAAGACGAAACATAAATAAAAAACGTGCTAACGCATCTAGCTTTTCTTTAGCTTAGGCCAAGATAAATCATGAGGCTGCTGCCAAACGTTAAGTTGCGCACTGACTGCGGACTGTTGGAAGAACTCTCCGGAGGTTGGTGCTGCAATATATTGATACTGCACACCTAAGTAATCGAACTGCAGGCAGTAAGCATGCAGATAGCCCCTATCAGCATCCGCTCCGCCGTAAAGACTATCGCCTAAGATAGGCACACCTATGCTAGCGAGTGCGACTCTAAGTTGATGCGTTTTACCACTATGGGGCTTGAGCAGATACAAACGATCGCCCTCTGCAATAGAATGAGAAAAGAACTGGGTAATTGCCGGGTTGTCTGTCGTGCGAAGGAGTTTATGCATGCTACGACGAGATTTGGCCATGTCACCAATCACCCAGCCTTGCTTCTTTTTAGGCTTTCCCTTTGCCAGTGCGAGATAATACTTTTGCACTAAATGCGTTGAAAACATGCGAGTAAACTCAGCCGCAGCAGCACTAGATTTAGCAAGGATAATAAGCCCAGAGGTCATGGTATCGAGTCGATGGACGGCGTAGAGCTTAATCCCAAGATCGGCCTCGGCTTGAGCAACTACGCCAGCGCTACCGTCTTGGCTATGGAAATGCACCTCGGCGGACTTATTAATAACAATAAAGTCGCGTTCATCGGCAATGACTTGATACATAGATTGAGATTTCCAGGAATTGGCAGTAGCTCGGCTAGCGCAAAGATTAAAACGTAATAATAACCTTTAGACCAGGCTGATTATCGGTTAAGGCTATTTTAGCATTATGACGCGACAGAATCGCCTTCACCATAGATAAACCTAAGCCCGTGCCTTTATGGTGACGACTCGGATCTAACCGCACTAAGCGCTCGAATACCTTCTCACGAGAAGTCTCAGGGATCCCGGGGCCATTATCTTGAATTGAAATAACATTACGGTTCTGAGAAATGCTAATTTCAGCGCCCTCACCCGAATATTTAATCGCGTTATCGACCAAGTTAAACAGTGCCTGAAATAATAGATACTTGTCGCCACTGACCTGAAACTCTTCACCCGTGCTGAGCTTCAACGACTGACCGTTAAACTCGGCCATCGCATCGGCCATTTCAAATAGATCTTGGCTGATATTAATTAAGCTAACATCTTGCAGTTCGAGTGTTTGCTGCCCCTCTTCGATGCGTGTTAATGACAACATGGCGTCGAACGTCGCCAAACAATGATCGAGTTCTTCAGTGAGAATAGCGCAACTTTCAGCAAGCTCAGCCTCTGGCTTACTCGGTAACTGCTCAAGCCCAATACGTAGGTGAGACAAGGGCGTACGCAGATCGTGGGCGATATTATCGGTAACCCCACGCACTGCCGCTAAGTTCTTCTCTAGGGCATCGAGTACCCCATTAAATTGGCGTGCCAGCATATCAAACTCATCTTGACGCCAGCTCACTGGTAATCGAGTCGAATATTGTCCCCGCTCAATCCGCTTACTCAAGCGGTTGTACTGTACTAGGCGGCGTAAAATAGCTTTAGAAAATAGATAGCCCAGTGCTAGCGTTAGCACTACGGTCAGCATCAGTGCGGTAATTGCCGCATTAGTGAATTTGTCGATTAACGCGCCAAGCTGGTCGACACGGGTTGCGATGAGCATAGGGCCATAGCGAGTCATCACCATGCCACCCGTTAAGATATGCAGCTTTTCGGGCCCACCGGTAAATACCGGAAACTCACGTTTCTCGGGAAGCATAGGCATATCTTTGGGGATCATACTTAGCGAACCAACCAGATCGAGGGAGTCACGCCAAACAATCAGGGCAACTTTAGGGTCGGCACCGCGCACCTGAGTCGCAAAACTGCGCCTATCAAGTGTTAACGCCATCTGTTGGTAACGGGTCTTTTCTGCATCTAGATGTAAGTCCAGCTGATGCTCTTGTTCATTTATCAGCTGGCGATACATGCCCAGTAACAAGGTGCCAATAATGACCGTTACTAGGGCTGAGAAAATGATGGTAATGCGCCAGGCACTACTCTGATAGGGCTTAATGCCCTTGGCGTAACCGATATCCGGCACCTCGAACAGTTTCGATTAATTCGCCATGACCAAGCTCTTCAAACTTACGTCTTAGCTTAGCAATATGCACGTCGATAACATTGGTACGTGGATCGAAATGGTAATCCCACACCGCTTCAAACAGTAGCGTGCGACTGATCACTTGGTTTACATGCTCCATCAGGTACTTAAGTAACTGGAATTCTTTTGGCTGCAGCATGATCTCTTGTCCATCTAAGGTCACTTTGCGTGTCAGCAGCTCGATGCTAAGCGGACCAACAGTCAAGTCGGTAATAGTGGGCTGAGATTCACCACGTTGCATTAATTTTTCAGCACGAACCAACAACTCAGAGAAAGCAAACGGCTTAGTCATGTAGTCATCGCCACCCGCTCGCAACCCTTTGACTCGCTCATCAACATGACTGAGTGCAGACAAGATCAACACAGGTGTTTGACTGCCGGTCGCGCGCAGCGCAGCTAACAGTTTTAGCCCATCGAGCTGTGGCAACATACGATCTAAAATGATCAAGTCGTACTTCATGCTGGTAGCCAGCAATAAGCCTTGGTGACCGTCTGTTGCTGTTTCTATATTGTGCCCTTGCTCAACAAATCCCTTAACGACATAATCGATGGTAGTCGCGTCATCTTCAACCATGAGTATTTTCATGTTTTAGTCCCATTTGAGCAGTGGTAATAATTGTTTATTTTCAATATCGAAGGCTAACTGACGTTTACCATCAATATCAAGAATTTCTAATTCTATATAGCTAATACCTAGATCGTTGTCGACTTCAGCTTTGACAATGTAGCCGCTGGTTTCTTTACCGACTAAGGTAAGCATATCAGATAGCGATAAACCATTTTCCTGCAGCATAACCACACCCGCAAGCTCATCGTTATCGTCTTTTTTAATACGGCCGACTTCGCGCTCTTTTAAGCTGCCATCTATGGCTCGATATTCATATTCTGTAATGGTGTTAGCTTGCTGATCGATCATCTTGAATTCATAAACCAATTCACCATGTTCGATATTCGCTTCAAATTCAGAGATCACGCCCACATGTTGCTGTTCAAGCTTCTGCACCATTTCTGTAGGCGAGGGATAATCTCCCGTAGACAGCAATGAATACAAGCCTTGTCCAGCAAACGAACTACCAGAAACTAACAATAAACCAATTAGCCAGCGAGCCATGGCTCCTCCGAAAAATAAACGCTAAACCACTTTCAATAAAGGATTATTCAGAAATCAGACGTATGCTGTCAATTTCTATTTCAATACCGCTCCACTCATCATCAACTTCACCGACAAGCTTCACTTTCGAGTCGCTAGAAACTTCGATGTCACGCAGCAGCTTATTATCGATTTCAACTTCGACATTACCGCTGTCATCACGGAAAAGGTACTTTTCATCGCCTAGGCTTTGCACTAAATAGCCTGTCAGCTCTACAGGAGTATCGTCTTTTGCTGTCGCTGCGTCAGAAGCGGTTTTAATCTGACTTACTGGACCTGGACCATTATATGCGGCCATAGCAGGAAGGGTTAACACTGCAGACAACATGATTAAACCCGTTAATTTTTTTGACATAACATAATACTCCTCTTACATGTAGGAGCACATGATATGACACGCTATATAACATCTAGATGGTGCAAAGATTAAACTTTGATCATATGCGTGAAGCCGAGTCTAACTTGGCTAAATTGTCTGAAAATAAGTTACTTTTCCAGTATATGGATTAACTCAGATTTTAGCGCCACCGTTGTTTGCGTGCCGACGCTTAGGGCTAACTTTTGTGCTAAATGTAGTGGTACTTCGGCATGAATTTTATGCTGCACGCCAACGACACTTGCCAGCACTCGCACTGTCTCCCCCATGATCAACATCGAGTCGATAGTAATATCCAGTTTATTGAAGCTACGGCACAAACGGCCTTTTTTAATCGAATTGAAACGCACGCCTTGATTGGGGATCACCCAGCGGACTTTAGCACCGACATCTAAGCTTTCAAAATAGGTACTCGCAATGAGGTGCTCACCAAACTTAAGCCAGGTGATCTGTCGCTCCGCTTCTTGCGCAATCACATCGGCGTCGAAGATGTTACGCAGGCCCATCTGTTTGGCAACGGCTTCATCGCGTGGACGAGTTAATACCTCACGTGGCCTGCCTTGCTGCAACATTTTTCCTTGGCTAATCAAAATCATGCTGTCAGCTAATAACATCGCCTCATTCAGATCATGGGTCACCATTATCACCGGAATCGCTAACTGCTCTTTAAGCCTAGCGAGCTCCAGATAAAGACGCTCACGGGTTTCTCTGTCAACTGCCGAGAAAGGTTCATCGAGTAGTAATACTGACGGCTCTCGCGCCAATGCTCTAGCCAGTGCCACCCTTTGACGTTGTCCGCCAGAAAGGTGCGCAGGCAGTCTGTCGGGTAAACCATGTAAGTTCACTCGCTCAAGCCAATCTTTTGCCCGCGCTTCACGCTCGGCTTTAGGTATATGGTCCAGCGCTGCCACCACGTTCTCTAACGCGGTTAAATTAGGGAACAGTCCAAAATGTTGTGGTACATAACCTAAGTGACGTTGCTGCGGCGTTAGCTGTATGCTCTGCTGGCGATTAAACCACTGCTTATCACCGTAACAGATCTCGCCATCTTCTGGCTGAGTCAGACCTGCTATCATCCGCAGTAGCGTCGACTTACCGCCTCCTGAGGGACCAACAACGGCCAAGACCTCTCCAGCCTTACAGCTGAACTCGGCATCTAACTTAATATGTTTGGTCTGTTTAATGCGGCAATATAGATCAGCGACGGTTTGCGACATGCTGGCCTCCAACACGACGCGACAAACTAGTGGTCAATGCCAATACCGTTATCGCAAACAGCAGTAATACCAGCGACATATTACCCGCACTGGCAAAATCAAATGCCTGCACGCTGTCGTAGATAGAGATAGCAATGGTTTTGGTTTCACCGGCAATATTACCGCCCATCATCAGCACCACGCCAAACTCACCCAGCACATGGGAGAAGCACAACACTATAGCCGTTAATACGCCCGGCCACACCATAGGAAGCTCAATCTTGAACAGCACTTTAAAGCGACTCATACCGCAGCAGGCAGCCGCATCACGCACATCTTCAGGCACGGCTTCAAATGCGCGCTGAATAGGCTGAATAGCAAAGGGGATATTGACTAAGATGGAGGCTACGACTAAGCCAGAGAAGTGAAATACCAGCTGATGCCCAAGCAGTTGCTCTAGCATTCGACCTAGCCAAGACTCACTGCCAAGCCCCACCAGCAAGTAATAACCAATAACCGTAGGTGGCAACACCAGCGGCACCATGACTAAGGCTTCTACCCAGGACTTACCGGGAAAATGTCGATAAGCCAAAAAACGTCCCGCTAGAATCGCCAGCGGGATCAAGATCAGTACAGTGACACTACTGAGCTTGATTGATAGCAATAGCGCTTCCCAATCCATTACTGTGTCGCTCTCGCAAAGCCGTAATCGGCAAAGATATCCTGAGCGGGTTCAGACAGCAGGTAGCTATAAAATAGTTTGGCAGTTTCACCCGCTTTTAGGGTTAGCACCATGCGCTGATCCAATGGCGTATAATATTCTTGTGGGATAACCACATAATTTGCACGCGCCTTAAAACGTTCCGCCGAGGCTAGCGACAAGGCAACTAAGCCACCTTGAGTGGCACCACTAAGTGCAAACTGTGCCGCTTGAGACACGTTTTCGCCAAACACCAGATAGGGTTGAATCGGTTGCCAAAGTCCCAGCTTTTGCAACACTTCTTTGGCGCGCTCACCGTAGGGAGCATGGTCAGGATTAGCGATGGCGAAGCGTTTAAGCTTATTTGCAGCCAGCAACTGCTTAAGCCCCTCTAAGTTAGGGTTAAGCGTTAGTGGCGATGACTTAGGCGCTGCAATGGCGAGTTGACCCACTGCGTATATCACCCCGTCATCGAGCGTCTGCTTAGCTTTGGCTAGCTGTTTGATATAACGCTCATCAGCAGAAAGGAACAGCTCAAAGGGAGCACCATGCCTAATCTGCGCAACAAAATTGCCAGAAGAGCCATAGGAGATCCTGACTTTACGGCCAGTCTCTTGAGTAAATTGCTTAGCGATATCATCCAGTGCAAACTTAATACTCGATGCAGCCGCTATCGCGGGCACATCTTGTGCTGCTAGCGCACCTTTGCTTATTGCTAAAAATGGCAGCAATAGAGCAAGCACCATAACCCTAAACTTCATTGAGCCGATCTCCTTGCTAAAGCGTTTGCTACGCTTTTTTATCCCACATTTTTGCAGCTTGTTCATCGGCGTCACGGGCCTCTACCCAGTTAGCGCCTTTGTCACCGGCTTCTAATTTCCAAAACGGCGCTTTGGTCTTAAGAAAATCAATCAAGAACTCACAAGCAGCAAAAGCTGCCTTTCGATGAGCACTGGTTACGCCGATAAAGACAATCTGCTCACCCAGCGCCATAGCACCCACGCGGTGAATAATCGTGACGTTATTGAGCGGCCAACGCTCACGCGCCTGCGCTTCAATCTGGTTCAATACCGCTTCGGTCATGCCTGGGTAATGCTCAAGAGTGAGATCGGTCACCGCACTGCCATCGTTAAAGTCACGTACTTTACCGACAAAAGTCACCACGGCGCCATCGCTATTGTCTTGACTGATTAAGTGGTATTCCTCTGGAACATTAAAGTCCTGGGTCTGAACACGGATCATATTAACCTCCGGTAACCGGTGGGAAGAATGCCACTTCATCACCATCTACAATCGCCGCATCCCACTGGCTAATGGTTTGGTTTACAGCCACCAATAGCTTGTCAGACGCCAACACTTTGGCCCATTTATCGTCGGTAGCGGCTAGCGTTGCACGTAGACCTTCAGCGGTTTGCGTGTGCTCACCGGCTTCAACTTTTACGCCAGCGGTGCCAAGTAGTTCTCTAACTTGTGCAAAAAATAATACGTTAATCATATTGGTCTCTATACCTTAAAGTGCCCAGACTTACCGCCACGTTTCTCAGTCAAACGCACCTGAGAAATCACCATATCTTTTTGCACCGCTTTACACATATCGTAGATAGTCAGCGCCGCAACCGAAGCGGCTGTAAGCGCCTCCATTTCAACCCCTGTTTTGCCCGAAAGCTTACAAAGACTGCGGATCCACACGCGGTTATGCTCAGGTTGCGCTTCTAGTTCAACTTCAACTTTGGTCAGCATCAGCGGATGACAAAGTGGAATAAGATCAGAGGTCTTCTTCGCCGCTTGTATGCCCGCAATACGTGCGGTAGCAAACACATCACCCTTGTGATGACTGCCGCTCATGATCATCTCTAAGGTTTCACTCGCCATTTCAATATAGGCTTCAGCTCGTGCTTCTCGCTCGGTAACAGACTTATCTGTCACATCTACCATGTGAGCATTACCATCTGCATTGATATGGGTAAAAGCATTGGTCATTGGGTTTACGCCTTTTATAAAATATGGGTCATAGAATATGAATCAAAAAGAGTACCGTAACATTGGCCTCTAGTGAGGCTTATTCGGTAATTTTTTTCACATGCATCACAAAGTTACAAGGACGATGAGTTGCATCAAGTTGTTCTTTAATCAGCTTATTCCAGCCAGTCTTGCAGGCACCTGTTGAGCCAGGAAGACAGAAAACCGCAGTTTTATTGGCAATGCCACCTAAGGCACGCGACTGCACTGTCGAGGTGCCAAGCTCGGTATAAGTGATATGACGGAAGAGCTCACCAAAGCCTTCGATATCTCTATCGAATAACGGCTTTACCGCTTCAGGGGTATTATCTCTATCGGTAAAACCGGTGCCCCCCGTGGTGATAATCACCTGTACGTTATCGGATGCAATCCATTGAGAAAGCACCGAACGAATTTGGTATTTATCATCTTTGATAATCTGGCGTTCGGCAAGCTTATGCCCCGCCGCTAACAGTGCGCTTTCAAGAAAAGCACCTGATGTATCAGATTCAAAATCACGGGTGTCAGATAAGGTTAAAACAGCAATGTTTAGCGCCGTAAATTGGCTTTGAGTGCAGTGTCCCATTATGGTCTCTTATTTATCAGAGTCTAGCGACGATTATACCTAGCTTCTGACGCAACTAAGTTGCGTCAGATCAGAATTTAATTAGCCACCAATAGAAGCGAGGTGCTGTGTCACACCAGTGATGCCGTCATGCAAGAAGTGCGTTTCTTTCTTCTGCGCAAGTTGACCGTGTAAGCGCTCTATTAATTCAGCTTGTTGATCTGGTGTTTGCAGTAAATCACGCAGATCGACACCGTTTTCTGTGAACAAGCAAAGGTGTAATTTGCCTTTGGCCGATACCCGCAAACGGTTACAACTGGCACAGAAATTTTTCGCATAAGGCATGATAAGCCCAATACGACCTTGGTAATCTTGGTGACTGAAGTTTTGCGCTGGGCCATCGTCAACCGCTGGCGTATCAAACTGCCAACCCGCCTGCTCAAGCTGCAACTTGATATCGTTACCCGCTAGATGATGCGCCTTGAAATAGTCGTGACCTAAGCCCGTTTCCATTAGCTCAATAAAACGCAAATCAATAGGCGTGTTTTTAATCCAATGCAAGAAGCGCGGTAAGTCTTTATCATTAAGACCTTTAAGCAATACCGCATTGATCTTCACCCGCTCAAAGCCCGCTTCTAGAGCAGCATCCACACCACGCATCACTTCATCAAACTTATTCTCACCAGTGATCTGGTAGAACATTTTCGGGTCTAAACTATCGACCGAAATATTGATGCGTCTTAGCCCTGCGTCATACCATTCTTGGGCATGCTTAGCTAAGCGATAACCGTTTGTCGTAGTCGCAATGGTATTAATCTTATCGTTATCTTTAACGATACGAATAATATCAGTGAAGTCTCTTCGCAAAGATGGCTCGCCACCTGTGATACGGATCTTCTGAGTACCGACTTTTGAAAAAGCCGAGACTAAATGTTCGATTTCGTTGAGATCGAGAAATTTAGGCTTACCGTCTGGGCGGTAGCCATCGGGGAGGCAATACGTACACTTAAAGTTACATACGTCAGTAACTGACATACGTAAATAATGAAACCGTCGACCAAAGTTGTCTTGTAGTTGGGACATGATCACCTTTCCAAGTAAGGGGAGGTGAGAGCATTTCTTTTCTCACCCCGGTGGCGTTATTGCCACGGCTAAAAACCCGTATCTGTCTCGACGTAGGGTAAGAAGCTCGGAGAACCGTCAACCTTGATTATAGGCGTATTTCTGTGACAAACCATACCCCAAGAGCCAGAATTGCTGGCCAAAAGCACCAAATGCAAAGATTTTGTGACAACGATCATGCAATGAGCTGCTTAAAATATCTGCACTGTTATCGTGGAAACACTGTGCCCTTGAGCGATTTTCAGGTAAGGTGAACTAAAACATTAAAACACCCGTTTATAGTGTTGTTGACTCAATTAGCGCTATTGTCATCGGGGGAGAAAGAAGGAAAGGTGATCTGATGGAACGCGAATCGATGGAATTCGATGTTGTAATCGTGGGGGCGGGTCCCTCAGGATTAGCAGCAGCATGTCGTTTAATGCAAATATCTCAAGATAGTGGCCAAGAGCTAACCGTCTGCGTAGTCGAAAAAGGCTCCGAAGTGGGTGCGCACATTTTATCTGGCGCAGTATTCGAACCCAAAGTACTTGATGAGCTATTTAACGATTGGCGCGATAAAAATGCCCCTCTACTTACCGCTGTCACCCATGATGAAATTCACATGCTTAACTCGCCAATCGACGCGCGAGCCATGCCAAATGCGTTTGTACCAAAAACCATGCACAACCAAGGTAACTACATCATCAGCGTCGGCAACCTATGCCGTTGGTTAGCTGAGCGTGCTGAAGAGTTAGGTGTCGAAGTCTTCCCTGGTTTCCCTGCAAGCGAGTTGCTGTTCAACGAGGATGGCAGCGTTAAAGGCATTCAAATTGGTGACATGGGTGTTGGCGAAGACGGTCAGCCCAAAGATGGCTATGAGCCAGGCATGGAGCTGCACGCCAAATACACCGTATTTGCTGAAGGCTGTCGTGGTCACTTAGGTAAACAGCTCATCGACAAGTACCACCTCGACAATGGCAAAACCCCACAACATTACGGTCTAGGCTTTAAAGAGATCTGGACCGTACCCAGCGAGCAACATGAGCTCGGTAAAGTGGTGCACACTGGCGGCTGGCCATTAACTGAAGGCGCCTCTGGCGGCGGCTTTATGTATCATATGGAAGATAATCAGATTGCAGTGGGCTTAATTGTCGACCTTAACTATAAGAATCCACATTTAAGTCCGTTCGATGAATTCCAGCGTTATAAGACTCACCCAGTTATCGCTCAAACGCTAACCGGTGGTGAGCGTGTTGCATACGGCGCAAGAGCTATCACTAAAGGTGGTTTAAACTCACTCCCTAAACTGACCTTCCCGGGCGGTATGATTATCGGTTGTGATGCTGGCACACTCAACTTTGCTAAGATCAAAGGCACTCATACCGCAATGAAGAGCGGCATGCTAGCTGCTGAAACACTAGCACAGGCCATGATGGCTGGGGTTGAAGCGGGTAAAGATCTCGATTGCTTACAAGACAGACTTGATAAAAGCTGGCTTAAAGAGGAGCTATATTCTTCCCGTAATTTTGGCCCAGCTATGCATAAATTTGGTACCTATCTTGGCGGTGCATTTAACTTTGTCGACCAAAACTGGTTTGGCGGTAAGCTGCCTATCACCCTAAGGGACGAGAAACCTGATTATGCGCAGATGGCAGAGTCGAGTGCCTACAGCAAAATTGATTATCCTAAGCCGGACGGTAAGTTAAGTTTTGATAAGCTTTCTTCAGTGTATCTCTCAAATACCTTCCATGAAGAAGATCAGTTATGTCATCTACGTTTAAAAGATGTTCGTATTCCAATTGATGTGAACCTGGTTAAATTTGATGAGCCTGCCCAGCGATACTGCCCTGCTGGCGTGTATGAAATTGTCGAAGAAGCAGGTGAGAAGAAGTTTATTATCAACGCTCAGAACTGCATTCACTGCAAGACCTGCGACATTAAAGATCCAAGCCAAAATATCACCTGGGTAACCCCTGAGGGTGGCGGTGGACCAAACTACCCTAATATGTAGCATCCAATATGTAGTTTGATTGCAGAACTAAATAAAGAGCCAAATAAAATGCCTATCGGATATTTCCAATAGGCATTTTTGTTTAAGGTATCTTACCTAGGCGGTAAAGAAATTAATAAACCCTAGGCTTAATGAAGTTAATCGTCAGCGGATATTTATAACTCTCACCCTCGCTTGCTTTAATTATCGCGATAATAGTAAAGACGATATCGGCTATTGCGAATAGCGCAATGAGAATAAAACCAATACCCACCAACATCAAAATGGCACTCACAGTGACATAGATAAGCATACTGATTTTAAAGTTTAAACAGTTACGACCGCAGCTCTCAACCAGAGGAAACTCATCACGTTTCATTAACCAAACGATTAAGGGCCCTAAAATACTGCCAAACGGGACAAGGTAACCAGAAAAACTAGCAACCTGTACAATAATCCCCATATTTTTTTCATCTTGCGTCATACACACCACTCCTTGCATTAATTGTGGCCATTAGTTAGCCCCTTATCAGATAAAGCCTTAAGGAGTTTGTGGGCCATACAGGCGCATTTGCCAATCTTCGATGGCATTGTTCTCTATTCGTCGCTGTAAACTATTGACCCAGGCAGCCGCTAAACCTTCGCAATCAAGCAAACGTTGATATTGCTCTGCGTTAAATTCTGGCAAGAAATAGATATGCATAGCCTCTGCCACACTGATATCCGTTAAGCGCTTAATCCGCTCGATGGTATCGGTTTCAACAACCGTGCCGGGCTTTAATACTCGGTAAAACCAACCACATCGTCCACTTTGCTGCATCGCCAAAGCAAACTCATTATGACCAAACTGTAAATTGAGCTTAAAACAGGGAGAGCGCGGTTGAGTTACTTGCAGTTCGACCTCACCGATTTTGATGATATCGCCAATATTCACCTCGGTTTCATCTAAGCCAACAGTACTGATATTCTCCCCCATAGCAGGGGCATCTTTAAAGCTCGCCATCATGTCCCAGCGACGATACTGACCATAATGCTCCCGAGGGAAATGATGCAACACTCGATCGAGTCCACCATGGTGCTTAACATCGGCCTGAGCATCTCCGGCAACGCCTTGGATACCGACTTGCAATTGAACCGCACGGCGCTTGTGATTAATCCCAGAGGTCACGCTACCTAGCCCAACGATGACTTCACCCTGGTATAAGCCTGAGATCTGCTCCACTAATGTTTGAGGTGCCATTAATATCTACTCTGCTGAAAAACTTGAACTATCCTAACATCGTCAGCAAAAGATGCAGTAACTTGATTTAGGCTGAGGCCCCCAGAGCTAAGCAATAGAAGATCCCCACATTTCTGTAGCCTAGGGCACGCGCTAATAAGACAGCACGACTCGATTACGTCCTTGCTCTTTGGCTTGATAGAGCGCGATATCGACACGATTGATCAGGTCTTCGGCATTTTCTGTTGCCCGGTGCTGCGCAGCACCACAACTCAAGGTGACATTGATTTCACAACCATTGACGCGTAATAGTCGCTCAGCCACCTGCTGTCTTATCTTTTCGGCTAGCTCACTACTCTGGCTTAAACTGCTATTAGGCAGCAAGATTAAAAACTCCTCGCCGCCCCAACGACACAACAAGTCATCCTCTTTAAGCTGACTTTTGAGCATATGGCTAACGGTTTGGATAACCAAGTCACCAATATTATGTCCGTAAGAGTCGTTGACCTGTTTGAAATGATCGATATCGACTAATAATAGCGATATCGGACTATTATCAAGCACTGATCTTGCCAATGAATGAGCAAAATGTTCTTCAAAAGCTTGTCGATTAGCCGCGCCAGTGAGCTTGTCGGTTGATGCCATCAATTCCAACTTACGTTGATACTTCCCCAGAGTCATATTGGCGATTATCAGGATCCCAATAGTCACCAACAAACTTAAACCAATATTTATCCAAAAGGTGGTTAACAGCTTTTGCTCTCCCCGCGCCTCATTCTGTTCCACAATTAAGTACCACTTAAACTCCGGCACTAAACGGCTATTAAGGAAGATGGTGTTGCCATCTTTTTGATACGAAAATGCGGTGCTTGGGCTGGTCAGTATTCTTGTTGCAAGCTTTTCAAGCCCAGGACTCGTTTGCAGCGTCGACGCGCCACTATACTGCTCACTCTGCAGAGTAATGTTGCCTTGCCTGTCACTAAAATATACGCTGCGATTATAACGAGTCTGATAGAGCTCGATGAGATGCTTTACACTTTCAACCGCTAACCCTACCCCTGTCACGCCGATAAAGTTACCTTCAAAGTCAAACACCTTATAGTTAACGTAAATAACGGTTCGATTTAGATCTGCTGAATCGGGATCAATATTGACCTCAAAATGTTCAGATTCAGGTAGAGAGCGAACTCTAAAATACCAAGCATCCTCAGGATCAATATCTTTAATCTGTTTGAGCACGCCACTTGAGTGGTAATACTTACGTGAGGCTTCGGAAACAAAAAAGCTAGTGACAGTGCCGTACTTCTCTTGGATCTCTTTCAAATAGCGAATAAGTTTTTCTGGATTCTTTTCTTGGTTAAGGGTCCAATCACGAACAAAAGTATCTTGCGCCATCAATGACGAGATAAAGATAGGCCTAAGCAGATCTTGTTGAATTTCAGAGTAGATATTGTCACTGGTCAGTGGCAGGTTATTATCTTTAACCTGTTCACTGAGTGAATCGTGGGCGACTTGATAACTGATCCCACTGGTCACCACGAAGGCAACTAATAACAATAAGGATAAAATCCATATAAAGCGTTTCTTATCGTTAAAAAACCTATCGCCCATAAACCGTCCTTGCTTAACATCTAAAGCCACAGTCAATAAAACCTAGCCAGCGTTAACTATTTGTTAAATTTTCTCAATCGTAACTGAAAACCCATGGGCTCGCATCGACTTTTAGTCTTTTTATAGCGATTTGATAGAGGCTAGAAAAAGAAAGCCCTGTCGCAGTGACAGGGCAAAAGGAAGTGAAAAAGTTACATTCAGAGATGATTCAATACCAATTCTAGGCTGAATTGATGTCAGTGACATGACACCAATATGACAAGCTCATGGCGCTTCAGTGAGATATTGCTTTAAGCCTTTTCCAGGAATAGAGCTATGACACGCCACTGCAAAGCCGGACCAAATAGCGGCCTCTTGCATCGATTCGATAATATCTTTATGACTCACTAAGGCGTGAATCAGCCCTGCCGCGTAGGCATCGCCTGCACCAGTTGTATCCACAACGTTACTCGGGACTGCCGCAACCGTTACAGGCTCTGCTGCGCTATATAAGATCGCCCCGTTTTCGCCGTCGGTAACCACAAAATATTTGAGATTGTCACCCGCTATCGATGTTGCAAAATGCCAAAGATCTCCATCACAACGGCCCTGCATATCACTTAAGGATGCGATTAATACGTGGCATGGGCGCGGACGTTGATCTTTAGCCAGTTGGGCGACGACCCAACAATGCTGCATTGCAGTTTTGGCCCAACTCACCGCCCCTTCGCTTGAAGAGTTAATATAAAGGGCATCAATATTTTGCCAGTTCGGTGGTAATGGTAATTCAAACTTAGGTCGCTCAGGCCGGATAATGGTTCGCTCACCATCCGGCGTCATCATCAGTAGCATCTCACAAGTATTACCCGCGCGGCGCTGGATCAAGCTGCAGTTAATCCCCTGAGTACTGGCTTCGGCTATCAACCAATCACCAACATCATCACGGCCCACCTCGGTGACAAGGGTGACTTGGTTACCCGCCCACACTAAACCTATGCCCGTGTTAGCTCCGCCGCCACCTAAGCGCTGACCACCATCTTGATAATGGAATCGCCCACCGGGCTTGATAGGTTGATTTAGGTTAAAAATACGATCGCAGTTGAGGTTTGCTACCAACAAGATATTCGCCATAACAGCTCGATATAAGCAAGAGTTCACTCGATAGTAAGAGATTTTATTCAGGGTTCCAAGCTCTGGCCAAGAAATCAACAAACAAAGCCTCTGTAATGCTTTTATTACCAGCGATGTAAGCGATCTCTTAAACTAATGTGAGAGCTTATAGTCAGTGGCTTTAGCCCTGTTTTTTCAATTTACGGGTAACTTATTGAAAAAAATCCACTCCATACAGAGTAATTCACTGGGTATAAGCTACCCTTATCGTATCTGAGTTGATACTGCGCTATGCAAATCAAATTTACGATTTATGATATTGGTAAGCCTACTTACAGGATAGTTGAATGGACTCAATTATTGGCATGCTCGATCAAATGGAATTTGGGGCGACACCTGAAGCACAGCTTGCTCGTTATCAAGCGTGTTTATGTGAATTTGAACAACTGCAGTACACCGATGACTATGTTTTGCAGATCAAAGAAGATATTAAGAAGTTACAGCACCTTATAGAAAAAAAGGGTGAAGCTATATAGCTTCACCCTTTTTTGTTGCTGAACCGCATATAACGGGACTCGCGAGATTGTTTACATGTCGCAGGCTTTAAGCGGCTTGCGCAACTGAGCTCGTACGTTATCCATACCTGAATAGAACTCTTTCATCATCAGTAAGCCCATCATCTTACCGTTATCGGTCACAATCAACTTATCAGGGTCAGTTGGATCGTTCTTAATCGCACCGATGGCTTTCATCGATGTCATCTCTTTAAACAGAGCGGTATCAAGATTTACACCAAAAGTATCGCGGAAATATTTACGCGATAAACGGCCAGAGAACATACCGAGTAAGAAACGATATTGCATCACTTCCTTACGACCATAATTCTTCTGTTGATCAACACCCATACGACCATCAGCAATGCGTTCTTGGTAATTTCTGAGTGAGAATGTATTCACATAAAGCGTGTCATTTAAGAAACTAAATGAACCTGAACCGACACCTAGATACTCATCATAATCGATAACGTATTCATCAAAGCCTTCGTTATTCGCCTTACCAAACGCCCAAGCTGATAACTGGTTATATTGACCATTCAAGCTATTCAGGATTTGACGATACTGACGCGCCATATCACCATGGGGGGCTGCTAACTTACCTTTGACACTCTTACGTGTTTGGTGAGTAATCATCAGCGGATAAGTCGTAATTTGGCGAGGGTCCAAACGAGAGGCCATATCCAAGTCATGCTGGATCACCTCATCGGTCTGGCCACGGAAGCCAAAAATAAGATCGACGTTAATGATCGGAAACAGCTCTTTAGCCGCCATAATCTTATCGAAAGTCTCTTGTCCAGAACCGAACTTATCAAGACGGTCTGTCATCGCGAGGATATCATCATTAAAGCTCTGCACCCCGATCGACATACGATCGACCAAGCCTTCTAGCTGTTTAAAGCCAGGGCTATCTAAGTGCTGTGGATCTGATTCACACGACACTTCTTTTATACTTGGGAACAACTTCTTTGCGTGCTCGATGGTACGGGCAAGCTCATCTTCTAATACGGTTGTGGTACCGCCACCGATATACATAGACTCGAAGTCATAGCCTAACGCTTTAACCATATCCATCTCTTTACGCAGAGAGATAAAATAGGCGCGTGCCTTATCTTCTTTAAATAGGAAGCGGTGGAAGGTGCAGAATGAACACAAGGTGTGACAGAAAGGCACATGCGCATAAAGCATGTATTTCTTACCCTCAATTGGGTTTGGCATCATTTCAGCCGAAACGGTGTCCAGTCTTAAATTGCGATCAACATAAAACTGCATGACTTTCTCCATACCGCTAATCATCCAGTTAGGCGTGGTGATATTGGCGCTATAGGGTTGAGCAGTTCCAGGCAAAATAATTGAAGACATAAAAGTTCCTATAAGAAGAATGCTAATGACAAAAGAATCGGAAATTGGAATGCAATTGAGGTGAACAAAATTAGCACGTTAAATGAGCATAAAACGTGATTAGGTTATAACTTAGCGTTTCCTATCAATGAAATGTAGTTTTTTTTGTTAAGCAGATCATACTTTAGCGATTGCGCATAAATTGTACGACGAGTACTTAATATAAAAACACCCCAGCTACGAATAGCTAGGGTGTTTAGGCGTTAAGCATAAAGAGGATTACTCTTTGTACTTAAGCGTACCGTTCTCTTTGATTTCATCGAACCAAAGATTGTGGTGTTGGCTTGCCCAAGTTTCATCACAGTAACCAGAAACCATACACTCCATACCACCTTCAGACATAACCGTTGCCATAAAGATATGCACGATTGAGAAAGCAGTAATGATGATAGCACTGACAGAGTGAAGTACTAACGCAATTAGGCTTAATGTACGGCTAGGCTCGAACCAGTTCGGGAATAGCAATAACATACCTGATGCAGAAATCAGTAGGCCAAAGGCAGCGAATGCCCAGAACCATAATTTCTCACCCGCGTTAGCAAAACCAGCGTCTGGATGCTTACCTTTAAATGGACCGAAATTGATGTAACCACCAACAACCATCATCCACTTAATGTCGTACATCTTA
The DNA here is from genome assembly GCF_052977325.1 of Shewanella sp. 0m-6. Lineage (NCBI taxonomy): Bacteria > Pseudomonadati > Pseudomonadota > Gammaproteobacteria > Alteromonadales > Shewanellaceae > Shewanella > Shewanella sp. 0m-6. The sequence goes on along the minus strand of NZ_JBRIMD010000001.1, from coordinate 47,648 downwards.
GGCATCTGATTTTTAGCCCATAGCGTAACCATAAGCGCCCACCCCAACATGAACGGGATCGCCATGATGTCGTGAACTTGCTTAGCAGCGTTTACCATACCAGCCCATAGGCCTTCACCGATGTACGGCTGGACGAAATAACGACCAGCAAGTAGCGTTAAGCCTGTCAGGATCAATAGCAGGCAAGGAATAGCACCTAACCAGTGAATTGATACGTCAAACTTAGACCAACGGTAAACCAGCTTGCCTGAGTAACCACCGTGAAGCTTAGAAATGCCATTCACTTTGATAAACAGAACAAAAATAATGATCATGCCGAAAAGGGCAGCCATTAATGCTGGAGCAAGAATATCACTACGTAGCTCTAAAACACGTAAGTCATACGTGTTGATTGCTTGACCGTGAAACTCGCTTGTTGATGTTGTACGACCTTCTTCGCCAGCTTTAAGCTGAGCCCAAACTTGGCCGTTGTTGATATCAACAGTGTCACCTAGTTTGTCTGAAGCATTGGCAAATACTGACACACTGAAAAACAGTGCAATTGCCACGCCTATGTGTTTTAACCATTTGTTCATAATACGTCCTCTGTTACCACTAAGTGGTTCAAGTCAATGAACCACTCAGGGTATGTTGGATGTTAGTCAACCTAAGTTGATTAACCCCAAGCTGCGTTTTTAGAACCACGGTATGCAACACGCTCACGGAAGATTGAAGAAACAATCTCAGCATCACCCGCAAGTAGCGCTTTAGTTGCACACAACTCAGCACACATAGGTAGCTTGCCTTCAGCAATTCGGTTTGCACCGTATTTCTGACGCTCTGCTTCAGAGAAGTTCTCTTCTGGGCCACCGGCACAGAAAGTACACTTGTCCATCTTACCGCGAGCACCGAAAGCGCCGCCTTGAGGGAACTGAGGAGCACCAAATGGGCAAGCATATAGGCAGTAACCACAACCGATACAAGTATCTTTGTCGTGCAATACGATGCCATCTTCAGTCTTGTAGAAACAGTTTGCAGGGCAAACAGCCATACAAGGTGCATCACTACAGTGCATACATGCTACTGAGATAGACGCTTCGCCTCTCTCACCATCATTGATAGTCACAACGCGACGACGTTGAATACCCCACTCTAGAGCAGAGTCGTTTTCGTTCTTACATGCTGTGACACAACCGTTACACTCGATGCAGCGCTTGGTATCACATAAAAATTTCATTGTAGCCATTCTGGCAATTCTCCTAGCTAATTCTGCTATTACGCTTTAGTGATCTGACACAGCGTTGCCTTGGTTTCCTGCATCTGAGTCACAGGGTCATAACCATAAGTCATTGCAGTGTTACAAGATTCACCGATAACGTAAGGAACAGTACCTTCTGGATAGTTAGGCGCTAAGCTTTCACCTTCCATGACACCCGCAAAGTGGTAAGGCATCCAAGTTACACCAGGCTTAACGCGTGGAGTGACCATAGCCTTAATCTTAATGCGACCGCCTTCAGCACCTTCTAGCCATACTGTGTCACCGTCTTGAATGTTACGGTCAGCAGCATCAGCAGGACTGATTTCAACAAACATCTCTTGTTGAAGTTCAGCCAACCATGGGTTTGAACGCGACTCTTCACCACCACCTTCATACTCAACTAGACGACCAGAAGTCAGACCTAGTGGGTACTTATCTGTGTTGTCCACCTCTTGGATTGACTTGTACAGAGTTGGTAAACGATGAACTTGCATATCGTCATAAGTTGGGTACTTAGACACAAGATCACGACGAGGCGTGTATAACGGCTCACGGTGAACAGGCACTTGGTCTGGGAATGTCCAAACGATACAACGCGCTTTAGCGTTACCGTATGGGATACAACCGTGCTTCATCGCTACGCGAACGATACCGCCAGATAGATCGGTCTTCCAGTTTTTACCTTCTGCTTGCGCTTTTTCGTCAGCAGTCAGTTCATCCCACCAGCCAAGCTGCTTAAGCATAGCGGCAGAGAATTCTGGGTAACCGTCTTGGATTTCAGCGCCTTTAGAGAAGCTACCGTCAGCCAAGATGTTTTCGCCTTTATACTCAACACCATAACGTGCACGGAAGTTACCACCGCCGTCTAGAACATGTTTGCTTGTGTTATAAAGGATCTGTGTACCAGGATGCTTCTGCTCTGGCGTACCCCAACATGGCCAAGGTAGACCATAAGTTTCGCCTTTAGCAGGACCGCCAGCAGCTTCAAGAGTCTTGTTGCTGAAGGTACCCCAGTTCATTGTGTGCTCTTTAATACGCTCTGGGCTTTGACCAGACATACCAATCGTCCACATACCGCGGTTAATTTCGCGAGTGATGTCTTCGATAACAAGAACGTCGTTGGCATCTTTAGCGATACGCTTAGTATATTCGTTAGCAAAACCAAGCTTTTGAGATAGACGGTACATGATCTCAAGGTCGGTCTTAGATTCGAATAATGGCTCGATAACCTTTTCGCGCCACTGCTGGCTACGGCCAGAGTTAGATACTGAACCTTCAGTTTCAAACTGAGTTGCAGCAGGCAATAGGTAAACACCATTCTTACGACGGTGCATAACACCCGCCATAGTTGGGAATGGATCCACAACAACAACAGTGTCCATCTTGTCTAATGCATCACGTACGTCGCGCTGACGCGTTTCAGTGTTAACTGATTGACCCCAGAAAAATGCCATGCGAACACGATCTTTCTGAGCTAGCTTTTCAGGTGTTTCTAAAACACCGTCGTGCCAACGTGAACAAGGAATACCAGGTGTGTTCATCGGAACGCGACCTAAGTATGAGTTTTGATCGAAACGACCTTTAACCCAGCTAGGATCTAGTTCCCAAACGTTAGTCCAGTGATCCCATGCGCCTGAAGTCAAACCGTAATAACCAGGAAGGTTGTCGAACAATAGACCTAAGTCAGTCGCACCCTGAACGTTATCGTGACCACGGAAAATGTTAGTACCGCCACCAGATACACCCATGTTACCTAGGGCTAGCTGAAGGATACAGTATGCACGAGTGTTCGCGTTACCCACGTGATGCTGAGTACCACCCATACACCAAACTACAGTGCCAGGACGGTTGTCGGCCATAAGCTTAGCGGCTTGGTAAACTTCTTCTTCGCTACATCCAGTGATGTCTGTAACTTCTTTTGGTGGGAACTTCTTCGCTTCAGCGCGAATGCTTTCCATCTCAAATACACGCTCTTTAATGAACGTCTTATCTTCCCAACCATTTTCAAAGATGTGCCAAAGCATACCGTAAATGAATGGGATATCCGTACCTGGACGCAGTGCACAGTGAAGATCAGAGTGAGCTGCTGTACGAGAGAAGCGTGGATCAACAACGATTAATTTAGCGTTGTTTTTCTCTTTAGCGATCAAGATATGCTGCATTGCAACAGGATGCGCTTCAGCAGGGTTTGCCCCGATGAAGAAGATTGCGTTTGCATTCTGGATATCGTTGAAAGAGTTAGTTTGCGCACCGTAACCCCAAGTGTTAGCAACACCGGCTACCGTGGTAGAGTGACAAATACGTGCTGAGTGGTCGACGTTGTTCGTGCCCCACATAGCCGCAAATTTACGATACATGTAACAGCCTTCGTTCGAGAACTTAGCGCTACCCATAAAGTAAACAGAGTCTGGACCTGATTCTTTACGAATGGTCTGCATTTGGTCGCCAACTTCGTTGAAAGCCTGCTCCCAAGAGATTTTCTTCCACTTGCCATCAACAAGCTTCATTGGATACTTAAGACGCTTTTCACCGTGACCGTGTTCACGAAGTGCAGCACCTTTAGCACAGTGACCGCCCGCGTTGAATGGGTGATCGAAAGCAGGCTCTTGACCTGTCCATACGCCATTTTGAACTTCTGCGTAAAGACCACAACCTACCGCACACGCACTACATACAGTACGTTTGATTTCAGTTGGTACATCATGTGGGATATCTTTGGCTTCTGCTTTGCGCATCATGCCTGTACCCAACAAAGAAGCCGCAGCAATACCACCAGAGGTGATACCAGCTTGCTTCATAAACTGACGACGGCTAATACCTAGAGACTTTTTCTCTACCGTAGATGCCGCGTTGGATTTGCGAGTTAACTTCATCGCTTAAATTCTCCTAAACTAGCCGCGTAAGCTATTGTAATAACTGCGTATATGCGCAGTTTCATGATAGCCATTGTCATTGTTCGAGCTGACTTTACTTTCACTTGCTTGAGCAACACTCACGCCCGTAGCGGCGATAGCAACACTTGCAGTGCCACCAATGGTCAGTGCTTTCAGCAAAGATCTGCGGTTCAGATCAGGCTGTTGCTTCTTCATTTTTACTCCTGGTAGAAAGGAATACTCTGGTTATAAAAACTTAAGATACGTTTAAAAATTGGACGGCATACACTTCAACTGAATCATTTGTAAATAAAATGATCAACATTGTAAAAAGTGTTTACTTATTAAAGGTATCCATTCAAATCACCTGCGTAATATAAAGAATTTTATGTCAGGAAAAATTGATCTGAATCTGGTTAAATTTCTACTTTGGGACAAATTTTACCGGAAGTGTTAAGCAGCGCATGTTTACAGAACTAAAGACGGTATAGAGCACTAATAAATCCGCAGTTACGGCAATAAAACAGTTAACAAAAATTTAGCAACTACAGTACTTTAAAGCCGATATATAAGCTAAATAGCAACTATTAACATATATAGCCCTTAGTGCTGGTTATTTGTACTAAACTGACTATTTAAGACAAGAAATCATTAGCGGGTTCGGCAATAAAGACAGACTACAAATCTGTCCATACACAAAACGTTAATATCTCTTAACCACTGCAGTAAAACTTTTACCTTTTAAAACAACCCCTCCCAGTCCTATCGCTGACGCACTTTGCTAAATGGGGGAAAACGGGCGTTAAACAAAAGTCGTTACAATCGCATTTTGTCTAACCCGTCCGAATTAAAATCCATCAGTATAGAAAAGTGAACGACTCAGAATGTGTTTGGCAAACTCATTCAACGCAGAAGTAGACAGCAAAAAAAATGCCCCGACTAAGTCGAGGCATTTTTCATATGATAATGGATCTAGCGTTAGTCTTTATAAACGATACTATTACCATCTTTCATTTCATCGTACCAAACATTGTGATGTTGGATTGCCCAGTTTTCATCGCAATAGCCCGATACCATACACTCCATACCACCTTCACTTAATACCGTTGCCATCCAGATATGCACGATAGTAAATGCGATAATAATAATCGCGCTGATAGAGTGGATTAATAACGCGGCCATCGAGGCTTCACGTGGTAAATCTAAACCTGGTAATACAAGCATTAACCCAGATGCGGCGATAAATAAACCGAAAAGAGTTAAGCTCCAAAACCACATTTTCTCACCAGCGTTAGCAAATCCACTGTCAGGATGCTTACCTTTAAATGGGCCAAAGTTGATGTAACCACCAACTACGAGGAACCATTTTAAGTCATACATCTTGAAGGTCTGCATCGGCATCCACTTAACAACACACAAGACCCAAGACACGATAAATATCGGTCCAACCCAGTCGTGTATTGTCTTACTACCATAAATCAGTGCAGCCCACAGGCCTTCACCGATATAAGGTTGTAATACGTGTTTACCCAGCATGATATTTAGACCCGTGAAGATTAGCGCCAAACAAGACGTCGCTAATACCCAGTGGATCCAGAGATCTGCTTTAGACCAACGTAGAACCATTTTTCCTGAAAAGCCTTTACTCAATTTAGAAGGGCCGTTCACTAAATAGAAAAATAGAAATGCTGCAAATACGCCAACAACAGTAATACCCATCACAGGGGTTAAGTACTTATTGCGAACGATTTCGCCCTCATTACCTACAACGTTAATTAGAACACCAGTCTCAATACCTTTTGCAGTGGTGTAACCCGAATCACCAGCCTTAACGGCACGCCAAAGATCGACGTCATTGGTTGCAACTTTTTGCTGATTCGTTTGACCATCCGCTGCCATTGCAGAAGCGCTAAGCCCTAACCCCATTGAAAGTACCAATGGAATAACTAGCAGTGCAAACAGGCTGCGCAGTGATTTCATAAACATATTCACTCCTTTATTGGACCGCAAGCCAAGGCTTGCAGCCCTATTCAGCCAGACTAGCCAGTGGTTGGGGTATAACCCCAAAGCGCTTCTGGTGCACCTCGTGCGGCAGAACGTTCACGGAAGATGTTAGAAATGACTAAAGCATCCCCCGCAAGTAGTGACTTAGTCGAACAAAACTCTGCACATAAAGGTAATTTCCCTTCTGCAATACGGTTCGCACCGTATAATTTCTGCTCTTCTTCAGAGAAATCGGGCACTGGACCACCCGCGCAGAAGGTACATTTATCCATCTTGCCGCGACTACCAAATGCATCCTTCTTAGGGAACTGAGGCGCTCCAAAAGGACATGCATAGAAACAGTAACCACAACCGATACAGGTTTCTTTGTTGTGTAAGACGATGCCTTCATCAGTACGATAGAAGCAATCTGCAGGACAAACTGCCATACAAGGTGCATCGGTACAGTGCATACATGCCACTGAGATTGATGCTTCACCCGGCTCACCGTCATTGAGCGTAACCACGCGACGACGTTGAATCCCCCACCCAATAGCAGAAGCATTGGCGTTTTTACATGCTGTGACGCAACCGTTACACTCGATGCAGCGTTTGGTGTCACATAAGAATTTCATGACTGCCATAATGGCTTATCTCCTCATCAAGTTAATTAGGCTTTACTGACCTGACACAAGCTCGCTTTCGTCTCTTGCATCTGTGTCACAACATCATATCCATAGGTCATTACGGTATTAGCAGCTTCGCCAATAACGTAAGGAACCGTTCCTTCTGGGTAGTTCTTCTCTAGGCTCTTACCTTCAAATACACCCGCGAAATGATATGGCATGAAGCATTCACCTGGTACAACTCGTGGAATGACCATGGCCTTAACGGTGATTTTCGCACCTTCAGGGCTATGAACAAACACTGTGTCATTATTACGAATACCGCGATCGGCTGCATCAGCTGGATTGATCTCGATAAACATCTCTTGCTGAAGTTCAGCAAGCCATGGATTCGAACGCGTTTCTTCACCACCACCTTCATATTCGACCAAACGTCCAGTCGTAATAATAAGTGGGAAATCTTTAGCGAAGTCCTTCTCCTGAATAGTCTTATACAGGGTAGGCAGACGTGCAACCATACGGTCTTCGTACGTTGGATACTTAGCCACTAAGTCACGACGAGGCGTATATAACGGCTCACGGTGCAGTGGGATATCATCAGGGAAGTTCCAAACAATACAACGTGCTTTCGCATTACCGTAAGGAATACAGCCATGCTTAATCGCTACTCGCTGAATACCACCAGAAATATCGGTCTTCCAGTTTTTACCTTCAGCAGAGACTTTCTCCTCTGCTGTCAGATCATCCCACCAACCAAGCTGCTTGAGCATCTTGTCGGTAAACTCAGGGTAACCATCTTTGATTTCACTGCCCTTAGAGTAAGAGCCTTCAGCCAAGATGTTAACGCCGTCATGCTCAACACCATAACGGGCGCGGAAGTTACCGCCACCATTCATCACTTCGCGACCGGTGCGATACAGGATCTGAGTACCTGGGTGCTTAAACTCTGGCGTACCCCAACATGGCCAAGGTAAACCATAGGTTTCTCCCTTAGCTGGGCCACCCGGTGCTTCAAGCGATTTGATATCGAAAGTGCCCCAGTTTTCTTGGTGCATCTTCAAACGCTCAGGGCTTTGGCCTGTGTAACCAATGGTCCACATACCTCTGTTGAACTCACGCGTCATATCTTCAATCAACGGCTCATCACCGTTCACTTTGATATGCTTACAGAACTCTTTTTCAATGCCCCATTTCTTGGCGAGCTTGTACATGATCTCGTGATCAGGCTTAGACTCAAACAGAGGTTCAATAACCTTGGTACGCCATTGCAACGAACGGTTTGAAGCCGATACCGAACCATAGGTTTCAAACTGAGTACATGCAGGCAGTAGATACACGCCATCGGTACGCTCGTGCATAACACCTGCCATCGTTGGGAATGGATCCACAACAACCACGGTTTTCATTTTGTTCAGTGCTTCACGGACTTCACGACCACGGGTTTCAGTGTTAACTGACTGCCCCCAGAAGAATGCCATGTGGATGTTATCTTTCTGAGCAATCTTAGACTTGTCTTCAAGTACACCATCGTGCCAACGTGAACACGGGATCCCCGTCGAAGTCATTGGATCTTGACCTAAACGTGGCTCAGGGTCGAAGCGGCCCTTCACCCACTCATAATCTAAATCCCAGACGTTACACCAATGCTTCCAAGAACCTGTTTTTAGACCGTAATAACCCGGTAGAGTATCGAACAACAGACCCATGTCAGTTGCACCCTGTACGTTATCGTGGCCACGGAAAATGTTAGTACCGCCACCAGATACCCCCATGTTACCTAGGGCTAGCTGTAAGATACAATATGCACGAGTGTTGGCATTACCCACGTGATGCTGAGTACCACCCATACACCAAACGATAGTGCCTGGCTTAGTTTCAGCAAGTAACTTAGCGACGCGACGCATTTGCTCTTCGGTTGCACCAACAATATTAGCAACTTCAGCAGGGTGATACTTCTTCACCTCTTCGCGAATACGTTCCATGCCGTAAACACGCTGGTCGATAAAGGTTTGGTCTTCCCAACCATTTTCGAAGATGTGCCATAACAGACCATAAATGAAAGGAATATCCGTACCTGGACGAATATGCACGAACTCATCAGACTTAGCTGCAGTTCGGGTGAAACGAGGGTCGACAACAATAATTTTTGCGCCGCGCTCTTTACCAATCAAAATATGTTGCATAGCAACGGGGTGAGCTTCACAAGGGTTTGAGCCGATGAACATCATCGCCTTCGCATTGCGAATATCGTTAAAAGAGTTAGTTTGCGCACCATAGCCCCAAGTGTTTGCAACACCGGCTACAGTGGTAGAGTGACAAATACGTGCAGAGTGGTCGACATTGTTGGTGCCCCACATTGCCGCAAATTTGCGGTACATATAAGCTTGTTCGTTAGAGAACTTTGCACTACCCATGAAGAATACAGAGTCTGCACCCGATTCTTTACGAATATCTAGTGCGTGTTGGCCCACTTCTTCAATCGCTTGATCCCATGAAAGACGCTTCCACTTACCGCCTTCTAGCTTCATAGGGTATTTCAGACGCTTTTCACCATGGCCATGCTCACGAAGCGCGGCACCTTTTGCACAGTGTCCACCCGCATTAAATGGGTGATCAAATGCTGGCTCCTGAGTTGTCCATACACCGTTTTGAACGCCGGCATAAACGCCACAGCCTACAGAGCAGTGAGAACAGATAGTACGTTTAGTTTCGGTGGGAACATCGTGGGGGATAAATTTAGCTTCTGCTTTACGCATCATTCCTGCGCCAAGCATAGATGCCGCTGCAATACCGCCTGTCGCGAGGCTTGCGGACTTGAGGAATTGGCGACGGTTTAGACCTAAGACTGGCTTATTGCTTTTGACAGCTTGGTCTGCTTTGCGGGTTAATCGCATCACACTCTCCTTTAATTAGTTACTGCGCAATGTGTCGTAATAACTACGAACATGGTCAGACTCTTGATAACCAATACCTTTTTCCGCAATAGGTGCGACTTCAGGTTCTGCGGCAAGAGCTTGTCCACTTGCAGTTGCAACTGCGCCAGCCGCACCGCCGATAGCCAATGCCTTTAGCAGTTGACGACGGCCCATGTCGGAAGCTTGCTTCTTCATAGTGTCTCCTTAGATTTACTAAAATTAAGATAAATTGCTTATGTTTAAACGCTCTATCCAGTTCTTGTGGGCTTCTTGCTGAGAAGAATCCCTGTTTTTGTCTATGTCAGCTCAGGCTGAGTCAAAATTGAGCCCAAGCACTGAACTGACATAAATCCAAACCTCTACCGATAGCGATTAAGACGCTAGCTCATTGGTAGAAGGCTCAATCTTTTCAGAAGATTCTGCTTCACTGCCTGGGCAGTTAACCGGAATATTCAAACTTAACTGTTCAAACTCTTTCGCTTCGAGAACGAAAAATGCTTTAGCAAGCTGAGCAACGGTTGCATAAAAAGCCGCACTTGGCGCTTTAGCTAAGTTATCGCAAAAACGCTCAATCCAGCTGCCCATATGGCGTTGGTAGAAAGCTAGCTGACGGTAACCTGGCGCTTCTAAGATCAAGGTGCCCATCACTTCGCAAAGTGCTGCCACATGATCTTCAGGCTCTTTAACGTCTTCTTCACGCTCAAAACCAAGCTGCATCAGGTCATTACGTAGCAGCGCTAATGGCTTGTCCATTAGTGAACCAGTCATGAACCAGCTACCATAAGGTAGGATCTCACCACAGCCCACACCGAGGAATACGCTGAAATACTCATCTTCAAGCTGTTCTGAACTAAACTGCTGAGCAGCCAATTTAAGTCCAACCCAAGCCTTAGTCATGTCGCTATCGTCATCAGCATCAATTTCTAAACCCGCTAAGAACTCAAGGAGTTCAGGGCTAGGTTGACGACGTAATAGCGCAGCAAACAACTGATAAATATCGGCTCTTAACTGATCGTTTTCTGAAACTTCTCTTACTAATTCGGTCATGGCTAAACTCTTATCGCAGTTGCTTTTCAGGATCTTGAAGAATGTCTTCAAACATGTCTTTTACTCGACAGTCACCACACATTTTTAAACGCTCTGTGTTGGCACTGAAGGCACTGTGGGTTCCTACCACTTCTAACATCCGCTTCACCATGGATTGTGTTGCGAACGGTTCGCCGCAAGTAATACATTCGAAGGGAGCTTCCTCATGCAGGGTTTTACGCTCCTGACGCGCAGCTTTATCAAAATTAACCTGAGACGTTAAGCTGATAACTTTCTCAGGGCATGCTGTTTCACACAAACCACACTGCACACAATCTTGCTCAACAAAATAAAGCGCTGGTCGATCACCGCCATCGGTCAATGCCATCGTTGGACAGGTCGCCACACAAGACATACACAAGGTACAGTTTTCAGTGTTAACACTGACTTGACCGTATGGCAGGTTGCTCTGTGACAAACACGTATCGACAGATGCAGCCTGTTCATTTAGATGATCGATTGCGTTGTAAATGGTTTCACGCTTAGTGGTTGCCACAAACTCAGCAGGCACTATCACTGGCCAGCTTGCACTGGTAACAAGCAACTCTGAAAGCTCTTTAGCACCGGCTTCGTTAAGATGAGCCTCGGTGATAAGGCTCACGCGTCGCGGTTGCCCCATTTCATCAAGAATGTCGTTGGCTAGCGCTAATTCACCATTAAGCATTTGAGTTAATGTTGGCGCAGTCGCATCCGTTTGCAGGATTAATACCTGACGCGCACCCCATGCTAATGCTGACAACCAATGGTCCATGCTCGCAACGGTGATCTCCTCCATTGCAATCGGGATGATTTCACCCGCGAGGGCTTCAGTTATCGCCTCTTCGCCCTTACCCATATCATGAAATAGGATCACTGGAGCAATTTGTGCTTGGGAGCGGAAGTTCGTCACCAGCTTATTCAGGTAGGTATGCATAGCTTGCGGCGTTGGCAAGTCATAACTAATAGCACCTGTTGGGCAAGCATTAGTACAACTACCAGCACCGTGACAAAGGTAAGGATCAATTTCGATCATCTTCCCTACGCTAGTAATCGCATCGGCGGGACAGAAGTTCAAACAACGAGTACAGCCTTCATTGCCGTGACGGTAATGGGCACAAATATCACTGTTAATTTTAACGTAGCGTGGCTTATCGAATTGGCCAACCAGCTCTGGAAGCTGCTCTAGCGCTTCATCGAGCTTAGCTTGGTCTTGACCCACATAGAAATAGCCTGGTGGCAGCATTTCAAGATTGATGCAAGGGCTCATGCTAAGGTCGAGAATAAGGTCGAAGTGGGCTTTACGAATGGCGACAGTACTTAATTCTGCATTACCGTTTTCGTGTTCAACCTTGACTTGAAACTGACCTAAGAAACCTTTAATTTCAACAAGCTTGTTGTAATAGCTCTCTACGTCTTCAGCAGCAGTCATTACTTTTTCAAGATGGGCTTCGTCCTGGCTAGTGATTGGCTCGTTCGCCAAAATGGCGCACTTACCCATACTAGACAACTTGTCCGCAGCTAAACGTGCCAAATCTTCTGGCCCGATAACAAGAACATTACCTTCGGTGGTGTAGCTAATGGTCGGTGGGATCAGATTTTGAATCATCTGAGTCCCAGCAAGGACCTTTTGTCGAACCTCTTTGAGTCCAACTTGTGTTTCACTATTGCTCACATTGCGTTCCTGAACAGTTCTTTGGCTGTTTCTGTACATGAGTATCGCTGTTATCTCATCGCGCTTTTCATTAGCACCAGCTTTTATTACTCTCTAAATACAGCAATTCACATACCAAATTTGTGGAAATAAAAACACTCTATAGTGACGTTAAACAACTTTATCGGTCGTAACATCACTGCTTTTTGGTTCATTTTGGGACAAGTCGTCTTTATTGTCGTCCAAAATGTCCGATACAGCTTTTGTATCATTAAGGTGTTCATTCTGATCGGTATTTTCAGCTGCAATCATCTCATCTGATGCTGCCTCAACGCCGTCTTTGGCTCCATTCTCATCATCTTCATCTTTGAAGTTATGGCGGAATACTTTCTTAAATAGCTCAGCAGAGACATCAGCTGTTAGCTTAGGCTGATTACTGTAATCAAGCGCATATTCAAGCAAGCCATCAATTTCGCTGTAGTGTGGCTGCTTCCATAGTGCCTTTAGTGCTGCAGCTTTTGCAGCCGGGTCTACATTAGCGCCCATAAAGCTGGCAAAACTACCACCGACTTCAATTTTTTCAGGATCAGGCAAGTCCTCTGCACGCAAAATCTTATCGGCTTGCGCTTCAGCTTGTGTGTCGTCAGAGGCTGGGGTTGAATCTGATGCTGTTACTTGCTCTGCTTCAGCTTGCTGTTGGGCTGCTAGCGCCTGCTCTTCGGCTTGTTGCTGTGCCGCGGCTTCTGCGGCAGCGACTTCCGCTTCACCCTCAGCCTCTACTTGTTGCTTACGTAAATTCCAGCGGGATAAAAATCCACTCATGTTCTGTCCGCCATGTGGTTAGTACTTGGCCCTTGGTTCTTACGGCGATCCACATGTTTACGGCGATGTGCGCTAATTTCGACTTCACCATGACGAGTAATGAACGCTTCAATCCAGCAGGCAATAGCCTTGGGCATAGGGATGTTTAATACTGGGGTATCAGCTTCTAAACAACCGGCTGCGACATTTTGGTCAGCAGATAAGGCAACTGGGATCCACTCACCTTCGAGCGTTTCATCACAGACGATATACAGCATCGCGTTATCCATATCGATATTGATACGGTAGCTGCCGCGCTCATCTTTGTGTAGCTCAAGTAGAATTAGGTAGGCACCTTCAGGTGCGGCGTGGGTGGCAGGAAGTATCTGATCGACCTCCCACTGTACTGAGGTCCATCTTCCGACTTGCTTCTCGGTCTTCTTAAGAGAAACGTACATTGGCCATTGGCTTTCGGTATGTTGCATTCAGTCTCCGTCTTGCCTGAGGTGGCTGCCGATATAGCAGTCCAACTATATAAATACTCCCCTAAGCTAAAGCAATATATGTGCCATACGATATCAATTAAATAGTTTGAACTAGATCAACTATTCCAAGCAAAGACTAGGACATTTTGTCTAAATAGCAATTACCGATAGGACATAAAAGGGCGACCCTAACACTAGAACTGTGATCTACTGCTAATTTATTCCCCCTATAAAATTAGGTACAGATATTGCTTAGAACTAGGCGCAATTATTCCCTTTAACAGATGATGGGTCACATGACAGCATACAAAAGCAATCCAAAGTTAATTAAAACCAATACTGAAGTCCCTCTTACGATTGCTGTAACCGCCATTAATGAAAATGGTGAAAAAGTAGATAAGTTCATTGCTTGCGAACGCCCTCTCACTGTTTATCTAAATTGGCAGCCTATTGTGACGTTAATGACACTTGGCGCCCGAGCTGAAGCATTGTCATTAGGCTATCTTAAAAACCAAGGATTCATCTCAGATATCAATAAGCTAGAATCTGTCATCGTTGACTGGGATGTGAATTCAGCCGCCATCATTACCAGTGAGAAAATTGAAAATCTAGATGAAAAACTGTCTGAAAAAACCGTCACAACAGGCTGTGGACAAGGTACGGTTTACGGCGACTTTATGACTGGACTTGATGACATTAAGTTACCCACGCCTCAGTTAAAACAGAGCATGATCTATAGCTTGCTTAAAAATATCAGTGCCTACAATGAAACCTACAAAAATGCCGGTGCAGTGCATGGTTGTGGCTTATGCCAAGAAGACCAAATTGTTGGCTTTGTTGAAGATGTCGGTCGTCACAACGCTGTTGATACCTTAGCCGGTGAGATGTGGTTAAACCAAGATTCGGGTAACAACAAACTGTTTTACACCACAGGACGTTTAACCTCTGAGATGGTGATTAAAGTCGCCAAAATGGGGATCCCAGTGGTGTTATCCCGCAGCGGCGCAACACAGATGGGATTAGAACTCGCACAACAGCTTGGAATTACCATGATTGCTCGCGCTAAAGGTCGCCACTTCTTAATTTATAACGGTGCTGAGAATATTGAATTTGATGCAATTGCCTAACCGAATAGACCTAATAACTAGTATTAAATGCGCAACAAGGATTAATCATGACCGAGCCGACTGACCTGATCTATATGAGTGCCAAACAGGTATCTGAGTACCTAGATCTCAATGAGAAGAAAGTCTACTCAATGGCCAACGACCGCATTCTTCCCGCGACTAAAATAACGGGTAAATGGCTATTTCCAAAGATCTTAATCGATAGATGGGTGATGGATTCATGCCACAGCGGCATGCTATCTGATCGTATGCACATCACAGGTAGCGATGACCCACTCTTGTCAATGTTGGTCGCTAGAATGATGTCACAGGTGGGTAAAACCGAGCTCATCAGTTACAGCTCTACTGGTTCACGCTTAGGTTTAGACTTGCTTTCACGAGGTTATGCCGATGTGTGTACTCTGCACTGGGGCAGTGTTGAAGAGCGTAGTGTTCGCCACCCTGCTTTGTTACAGGGTTACGCTAACCACCAGCAATGGGTCATGGTGCACGGCTATACCCGTAAACAGGGCTTAATGATGCGTCCAGACATGCATCACCGCTGTCAGGAGTTGGACAAAGTGTCCCAACAGTCTTGGCGTTGGGTCGCTCGCCAAGCGGGAGCCGGTAGTCAACAACACCTTGAACAGTGGCTGATGAAGCAAGGTGCTTCATTTGAAGAGCTAAATTCAAGTATTGTGGCACAGAGTGAACGAGAGTTAGCGGGTTATATTGCTCGTAACAATGCCGATATCGGTTTTGGCTGTCAGTCGGTGGCACTCGAAAGTGGCTTGAGTTTTGTGCCACTCGTCACAGAGTCTTTTGATTTTGTCATGCCGCAGGGGATCTACTTTAGACGCCAGCTGCAAAGACTTTTCAACTTATTAGCTGAGCCACAAACCCAACAACTAGCAGCTACGCTTGGGGGATATGACTTAACAGATTGCGGTAAGTTACTCTGGAATGGCCAGTAATAAACTAGAACGGCTTACATTGGGTACCTTGATGAAATACCATTTGCCATAAATCTCGATTTTTTCGCCAGATAGAACTGCGAATTGAAAAGCTGATGACATTCTCATCAGCTTTTTTTAATGTAGCTCGATAGGTTACCTGACAAACATCAGGCGCCAACTCTCTCACTGCAAATTGGCTAGTTTCAATCAATGGCATACGTTCATCGGGCAATCTAGAAAGCACTTCCGCTTTGCCAAAGCTATAGCCGCTGGCTGCAAACTCTAGAAAATCATCACTCAGCAAACGCTCCAGCTCAGCACGAGAAGCTCTCACTTCAGGCTTTTGCAGATAGAGTTCTAGCTCAACAAGTAGGTTTTCCAGTTTGAAGTTCACAATAGAATCCCGTAGCGCCAGTAGATTTATCCCTTTATCAGTCTAGGATAGCTTTTGATATTTTTGAAGTATCTCAGGTGCTTATTTAGCGATTAAACCTGACCACCTTCTGAAAGGTTACTACTGCGCATCACGAAACTGTTGCCACAACTCTCTTTGTTCAGGTTTAAGGAAAGTCCAAGCTAACACTCGAGTAATTTTATTTCCCTGATGCATCTCGATCTCTTTCACCTCATCGGCTTGTACTTTTTCAAGTAAGGCCATCGCCGGTTTCAAGTTTTCTTTTTTAGACACCAAGGTGGTAAACCATAAGCATTGATTGGCAAAATCTCGACTCTCGCTAATCATCACTTGTAAAAACTGCTGCTCACCGCCCTCACACCATAACTCAGCTTTTTGCCCGCCAAAGTTCAGTACTGTGTTCGACCTATCCGCGATCGCTTTAGGTTTATCCGCAGCAAGTTTTACTGATTTAGCTCTATTTGCCGCTAAGTTTTTAATTTTACGAGCTGTACCTTCATTCGCCTCGGCCAAAGAGGCATGAAACGGTGGGTTACATAAGGTCAGATCGAAACGGTCATCGGCTTGGATCACACCACAAAAAACCTGTTTTGGATTTGTTTGTAGGCGTGCACCAAAGTGATCACTGATCTCTGGATTATGAGCAAATATTGTTTGTGCATTCGTTATCGAAAGCGGATCCACATCACTGCCCACAAAGTTCCATCCATAAGACTGGATCCCCAATAATGGATAGATAACGTTGGCACCGGTACCGATATCTAACACCTTAACTCTCGGCCCTTTAGGTACTCGTTTCTTACTGGATTTCTTAACCGCGAGTAGATCTGCCACATAGTGAATGTAATCGGCACGACCAGGGATCGGCGGGCATAAAAAGCCAGTTGGTATATCCCAGTTATCAACGCCATAATGCAATTTCAACAGCGCGGAATTGAGCATTTTAACCGCTTGTGGATCGGCAAAGTCTATCGATAGATTACCGTAGGGATTAGGCTTAACAAACGGTTTTAACGCTGCAAAGGCTGCGATCAAAGCTGGAAAGTCATAGCCCTGGTTGTGCACATTTCGCGGATGCAGCGACTTAGTCGTTTGCCCCTTAACAATCGCAGTTTTCTGCCCCTTAGTCGCAGGCTTTGAATGTGGCGATGTAGAGGCTACTTTTCGCTTGGGTGCTGAAGGCTTACTCGCCTTGCGCTCTTGAGTTGAAGATTTAGTTTTATGACTCATGTTTTAACGCGCCAGCACCTGTAAAAGAGCAAACACTACAAATGTTTGCATTGAAAATTAATCTTATTAATCATAAAGGTATTTAGTAAACAGTAAGTTTACTACCAGAGGACTACCCGTTTCTTGTTCCAGAAGTTGATTCACTTTCTCGTAGCATTGACGACGGATCTCTTCCTTACCCGTTAAAGACTTCACCTTGTCTTCAGTCTGGTTGCCTAAGATCTCAACAATCGCAGCTCTTAACAGAGGATCATGCCTCTCTAAACTAACCAGTTGTTCTGGTTTTTTAACCATTAATTCGACACTTAGTCTGACATAGCCCAACTTCTTTCTATTGGAAATATAGTTAGTCACTATCTCAGGTTCGAAGCCATAGTAAGCGTACTCTTCTAGCGGCTTATTGTCGGCTGCCACAGCACTAAAGCTGCTGCAGAGCGCCACGAGTAGTACGGCTATTATTTTGTTCATCTTCAAACTTACTCCCTAGTCGATATTCGATGAGACCGAGTCTCATTCCATGTTGTTACATGCCGAGCTAATCACTCTGAGTCGACAACCTCTACCTGCAACGGCATGGGCATGCTAGACTGCTTCGGTTTGCTGTATTGTACCGAGAATTTGATGACTGTGACTAGGCTAAGCTTCCCTTATGGTGAATCAATCCAATGGTTTTCACCAGAACAAATCGCCAATTTACCTACGCCACCTTTTAAGGACTGGCTATTAAGCACTTGTAGCTTAACGCAAAAACTAAAAAAGCAATGCACTCACTTTGAAGTCCGAGTTCTTGGAGAGGACACCCTAATTCCCCCTGTAGAAGAGGCCTTTGGCAACGAAAGCATGTGGATTAGAGAGGTGTTACTCGTTTTAGATGGGATCCCGTGGATTTTTGCGAGAACCCTAATCCCTGGGCGATTACTAGAGAAAAAACAACAAGATTTTCTAGGCTTAGGCGGCAGACCATTGGGCGAATTACTCTATTCAACCGATGAGTTTACTCCAGGCAGAATTGAAGTGGCGCATTTTGAAGCCTGCAGCAAAATAGCTAAACTGGCAAAATCACTGCAACAAGATGTCAGTGAAGAGTTGTGGGGGCGCCGTCGCTACTTTCAACATGAAACCGAACAATTGGTGGTGAGCGAGGTTTTCTTACCCGCCGCTCAAGCAGCCATCGCTAAACTTTAGCGCTATCGCTGGCATAGAAAACGATCTGTTTTATGCCAGCGAGTCATGCTGTTATTGGCGACGATACACACCCAGTAGAGCAAGCATTACCAGCGACAACCAACCTAAACTTCCACCTCCAGAAGAGCCCGCAGGCTCAATAACTGCAGCTGCCACCGTAATGAGTTCACTCTTTTGCGCTGTTTGCCCCATACTGTCTGTCACCGTTAACTTAACGGTATAGCTACCTGCTACGCCATAAGTGTAACTAGGAGATTGAGCAGCGCTGGTATTGCCATCGCCAAAGTCCCAAAGGTAACTCAAGTCACCATTACCGCCTGTCGACTGATTGATGAAGCTCACTAATAAGTTAGATGTGGTTTGAGTGAAGCCCACCTCTATCGCTGACCCCACAACAAGGTTGGCGTTATTGGTAAAACTTATGCCATTACCATCTGTTACGGTTACCGTGATGAGGTAATTACCATCAGTTGCGTAGGTGTAGCTGGGTGAAGCCTGACTACTGGTGCCATCAGTGGTACCAAAATCCCATGCGTAAGTATAATTGCCATCACCACCACTCGCATTGGCGGAGAAGCTTGCTTCTCGACCTTGTAAGCTATAACTAATACTGCTGTTGAGCTCTTGTGAGTCTGCTGGCGTTTGGCTGGTATACCTAAACTGCACCATCGCATTACTGCTATTGCCTGATTGAGTCATCACCTCCATGGTTAAGCCCAATTCCGGTAACACAGTGCCAGACTCCTTTTGCAGTGGCGCACTGTAATCATTGGCATCATCGAATAACTTAGCCGCCCCAAGGTGTTCATCGTTAAGGTAGCTCGACTGGTTAAATAAGCTAAAAGCTGCATCTCTGACTTGAACACTCGAATCATTGCTGCCAATTAAGTTTTGATCAGCATCGACCACACTAATCAAGCTATAGCCGGGGTGGTTGCTCACTTCATTGTTAATGTACTCTTGGTTTTCAAACCATAATACAACCCCAGGATCATAAGATTTAGATTTAAGACCTTTATCAATACCTTGCTGGCTTCTTAGCTGAACAATGTAACGCCTGTCTTTACCTGGACGCTTATTACTTACTCTGGCAAACCCTGCATAGGCAATATCAGCCTCTAACTCACCACCATTAAAAAATATCGTATCGGTGTTATCGAGCATGATGTCGATATCATCGATCACTATGCCATAGTCACCCACGGCCTGATCCGTCACATATCGCACCGAGAGACGTACATCTCGGCCAGCATAAGGACTCAAATCAAACAGCAGGTTAACCCAAGCATCTGCGCCTTCGGCGCCAGCTAAATCGCTAGATTTACCGGTAATAATATTGCGTTCATTATTCTTCGAGTTACTCGCCTTAGTGTACTGACCAGCTATAGGTACACCATCGACCAGCAGCTGCGCGTAATCATAATCTTGCTCAATGCTCCAATGTGCTTGCATCGATAATACAAGTGGGGTGGCAGCGGGTAATTCAACATCGAATGACATGGCATGATTAATCATATCGCCTTGATCTGAATAGTACTGATACGAGCCGCTATATGGCTGTTTAAACTCAACATCCACAGCAGGGATTGGAATTGAGATTTGGTTGACCTGCTCATGGTTGACCGCCTCTACAAGATTAATATCTAACCCAGTATCGGCAATAGAATCGAGGGGCACAATTTGCTCAGTAACCCAATTACCGCCATAGATACTCTGTAGGTAAGAACGCGCATAAGGGCTAAAGCCTGATGGCATTGAGCCAGCAAGCGAACCGGCCCAACTCCCTCCCGCCATGAGCGACCAAAACCCTACCGGAGCCCCTTTACCGAGCTGCGTCGTGTCATACTCGTCAGGCAAGCCTAGGTCATGGCCAAATTCATGCACACATACACCCAGTGCCGCATCAATGGGCTGAATGGTATAGCCCGAAAGCTTAATGGCTGTTCCAGGTAGCATATAACTGCCCCCATCGACAAACGAGCGATGGGACCAGATAGCATCGGCGCCCAACATCCCTCCACCCGCTTCTTCACCAATGCTCGAGTGGAAAATCATCACATGGTCGATAATGCCATCGGCTTCATTTGTTACACCGTTATTGTTTAAGTCAAAAGGATCTTCGATATCATAGCGAGCTAATTCAGCATCACTCATACCAGCAACCGCAGCAGTAACAGCTTCTTTGACTAAATCAGACACCGCGATGTCGTTATCATTATCATTGGGATCGTTACCGCCATAAACAGCCGCATTATTATCCGCTCGATACCAGCCCTTTACATCACCGGTAAAGAAAAAACTGCCACCCGATTCGGCTTGATAGTATTGATACCCTGTCATCAAGGTTTGCCCTTGAGGACCGTCATAACCCGTTTCAGAAAATAACAATGAGCGATAATGTTCGACCGAATAATCGTTATAGAACATCTGAGTATCACTACTGGTTAAGCCATTGTCGTTATGGGGAAGATCTGGGAAATCGATAAGTACGGTAAGCACTTTGACCGTTTTATCATTAAAACTCTTCACCAAGGGTGATGAATTGCTAGCTAACTTCGCCCGCTGTTTAGCCCGCTCAAGTCGTTTAAATTGCTGCTGTGCTTGGATCAATGGGATTTTCTTCACCCCACCAGCTCGTTTAGTAAACGCCTCTATCGCTTGCTGTTTTTCAGCTTCAGTTGCGTCAGCAGAAATATCTCCGCGTTTAACCAGCCAATATAGCACCTGCTCTTTATTGATAATGTTGGCATCAGCAGTCGTACCCGATGTCACCGGAACTGCCAGAGCGATAGGAGAAAATGAAATGAATGCACCCAAAAATACTGTGAACAATTTAGTTTTAAGCAATTTATTCATACTACTGACTTCCTTTTTTACAGTCTTTGAATGCCTTTTGACGCTTGCGGATATATTCGTTTACCGCCTCTTGCGCTTCAGCCTCAGTCATCTGCTCAGTAATCAAGCCACGCTCTTTAAGGTTAGCCTGTAATTTACTGGTATCGTGAATGGGTGACATAGAGCTGCACAAGGCTTGCTTGCGAGGAACATCGCTATGGGAGTCGGTAATAATCGACTGCTGTTGTATCTCGTGAGAGCGACTATTGCAGGCCGATACCAAAACAACACTAAGAAAAATAAAGACAAAAACAGAGACTTTCATAGACCACCCAACACTGCTGAATCACAAAACAATAACAATAACAGCAATACATTAACAGTCAGATTGATATATTTAGGTGGTCAATTTATTAAAAATAGGATTATCGACTAATTTTCATTGAGTTAGCAGCAAAAACATTGTGATTAATTATTATTCACATCGGTCAACCATGATTGATAAATAAGCAATAGTACAGAAGCTGACCAACTAAAATTAGTGCAGTGCAACCCCTCACCTGTGAGTGGGTTGTAATTTTCCCGAATCGGACTCTGGCCCAAAATCCCCTCTCCCTGCATCACCAATTGTGTTGCAAGCGCCTGAGCTTGCGAGTGATAACCGTAACGCTCAATCCCTTGCAAGCCAAATAATGCCTGATCTAACCACACTGGTCCGCGCCAATACTTTGCAGCAGCAAAGCTAGGACTGTCGGCACTCACTGTTGGAAATGGAATCAAGGTGCCAAATTGCGCAGCCCCAAGATGACGTTCAACAATAATCTTGGCCTGGGCATCACTTGCAGCCCCAGCCCAAAGGGGAAGCCAGCCTTCAACGCCCTTACCTTGCTCTATCATCAATTCGCTGCCTGTTGCAAAATAACGAATATCATAGAAAAACCCTGATTCAGGATCATACATCTGCATCTGGATCTGCTTGGCTAACCTCGTCGCCTCCACATCCCACTTCTTGGCATCACCATTACCCAATGCCTCAGCCATCTGCTGCAAAAAACGTTTCTCAGCATACAGATAAGCATTAAGATCAACCGACTCCTGTGATACCGAATAACCTACTAATTGACCTGCACTATGGTTTTGCCACACAGTTAATGCACCATCCACATCAAATCGTGGCGCGTTATCCATTCCCGACTCCCACGCAGCCGCTTCAATAACAGCTTCCGCATTAATAGAGCCATCTTCATTGAGGTGCATTGGATGCAGATTAGCGCCGTACTCGGCTAAACCGTTATCGTTGTTGTCACGGTTGCGATACCACCATTCATGATACGCCACCAATTTGGGATACATGGTCGTGAGAAAGCCCACATCCTTATCTTGCTCGTAGATCTGCCACACCGCCCACGCGGCCAATGGCGGCTTACCATTACGCTCGTTCCAGTTGCCTCCACCACCACCACGCTGACCATCTTTATTGTAAAAAATGGCGTCAGGCAGATTGCCTGCATCTTGTGGTCTTAACGGATCTTGCGCCGTAAATTGATAATCAAACATGGCGAGTACATTCGATTTCGCCAACTCAGTATCGAATCGGGCTAATGCAACCGCCTGCTTCCAGGTATCCCAGGCCCATACACCGTTAAACCATTTATAAGTAATCGATGGGGTAATCGCATCATGGGCAAGCGCTCCAGCTGGGCTACGCCAGTTATGCAGCAAGGTCAGCATGCTTTTCACGCCCAGTTGGCGAGCACTTTTATCACCACCTTGAATAACGTTATCGAGTCTTGATTGCCACTGACCGCGATTGCTCGCAAGCTGGGTATCAATCAGGGCCCAGTCGGGTTCCTTATGTGCTGTGCGCTCGGCTTGAGTATGAAAATAACGCTGCGCCGATACGAAGGTATGCTGCTGGCCCGCCTCTATGGCAATTGGCTTGGCGATGGCGCGATAACCGGATTTCTCGTTAAGATTAATCTTCATATCGCGATCAAACCAAAGATCATACTCGGCATCAGCTAACTGAATTTGCCAAGTTTCCATGATCGGATTAAGTTGCCATCGAATATGGTTTTCCCCGGCTAGCGTCTGCTTTATCAAGCTGTAATCAGGCAATGAAGGATGTGAGGTGAAGGGCGCGCCATGCCACACCAACTGCCAGTGTTGCGGCTGATGAGACAGGTTGATTAACTCAGTATGGATCACTGCTGTGCGATTATCGCTATAACTCAGGCTTAAATTCACCTGCAGATCAGACCAAGTAAAAGACTGCACTAGACCATCAGGCTTACTGTAAATCTCAACCTTATTGGCACTTTCAAAGGCAATAAACTCGTCTTTATCTAGATTAATAAGCTGCAAGCGCTGCAAACTATCACTCAGATGCAAACTGTACTCTTGCGCGATAAACAAGGGCCCAGTAAAACTCGCGTAGTAATCCGCATTGTCGGGCAAGTGAAAGCCATGCCAGGCACCCTGGTCGGTATAAACAGAGCCTATGGCCAGATTACCCTTATTATCGCGCTGCTCCATCGAGCTTGGCGTCCCCTGATACGGCAGCAGGTTTTGATAATCGGGAGAATCGAGTGAGGAAAGACTGGCGATACACAGTAGCAGGCAATTTAGCATGAGTTATTGTTATTTTTGAATATTATATCCAGAGTATTACAGGCTAAAATTTGTTCTGCAAGCCCGTTTAACCTTAGTTCACGATCCAAAAACTGAAATCATTATTGTCAGTCATTGATAGCGAGACTTAACTGACTGCCCACCAGTGGTAGATGCGCGTTTGCCAATCAGCTTACTGCCCGGTGTGACTAATGTAATTAGCGACACCGTCGAGGAACATCTGCACCGAGATCATCACCAGTACCATCCCCATAAGACGCTCGACAGCAGTTAGGCCTTTTTCACCTAAGACTTTAGTGAACGCTTTATAGAACAGCAAAATCACCGCACTTACGCCCCAAGCAGATACCAGTGCGATAGTCCAATCGAGCATGCGCTCATTGTCCGTGTGCGCCAGTAAAATCAATGCGGCTAACACAGAAGGGCCAGCCATTAATGGGATAGCCATGGGTACAATAAAAGGCTCTTCACCTGCCGCCAGACCAACCACGCCACCGGGTTGAGGGAAAATCATCCGAATCGCGATTAAGAAGAGAATAATACCGCCTGCAATACTCACCGACTCAGTGCGTAAATTCAGAAAGTTAAGGATAGCTTCCCCGGCGAACAGAAATAACATCATGATCACCAGCGCAAATAGCAACTCACGGATCAACACGCCACGGCGCTTTTTAGGTTCAATATGACGTAATATCGACGCAAAAATAGGTAAATTACCTAAAGGGTCCATAATAAGAAATAACATGACTGCCGCAGAGAAAGTATCCATAAGTAAATAATTCTATTCGCTGTAAAATATAATATTCTATAGTGTTTAACCGACAACTTAACAAATAGCAGCCAAACAACACCACATAAATTCACAATTAACTTGAATTAGTTGCGACTGAGTATCAATGTAAATTCAACATTGCACTCTGCTAATTCGCCACAACACTGGTATACTATGGCGTTTTTTCCGTGCTGCCGGTTTAATTTGGAACTCAATGCTGTATCTCTTAGCTAGCTGTATCGCACTATTATTAGGTCCGCTGTTTTATCGATTCTTTTCGGCAGGCAATGGATTACAAAAAGGCCTAGACGGATTTATATTCGTGTCTCTGGGCGGCTTAGTGCTGATCCATATTCTTCCAGAGCTATTAGAACATGGCGGATTTCTGGCCATTGTATTTGTCGTTATCGGCATGTGGGGGCCCACTCTCAGTGAGCGTCTGTTCCACCGCTATTCAGAAGTGACCCACAACCTCACCTTAATTCTAGGTATTGGCGGCCTATTGCTGCATACCATCACAGATGGTGGCGCGATGATCTTAGCCCAGCAAGAGGGCAACTCCATCTTGCTAGCACTCGGCATTATTCTACATAGATTACCTGTAGGCGTTGCGATCTGGTGGTTACTCAAACCACAAGTCGGCAGTCGCTGGGCAATGGTGGTATTAGCTGCCATGATGCTACTTACCTGTGTAGGCTATTTTGCTGGTGAACAACTACTGTCGCAGTTAAGCCTAGAAAATACAGTTTACTTACAAGCCTTTGTAACAGGCTCAATCTTGCATGTGGTGCTGCATCAGCCTCACGGCTCACCCGACACTGACAAGCAAGGCAAATACGAATATCAGGCTGGTATCGGCAGCTTGTTGGGTATCGTTTTACTGGTACTACTGCTAATGGTAGATTCAGGCGGTCACGAGCATCATCACCATAGTCATACAACAGAACACCTGCTCGACTGGATGCTGACGATAGCCCCAGTGTTATTACTGGCTTACGCGGTGGCGAGTCTGCGCTTTCATTATGGACTCACGCCTCATGATCAGCAGTTAAGCCGTCTCTGGTTACAACGATTACTTGGCCCTGAAGCCATTATCATTACCGGCTTACTTTTAGGACCAACATTTGCGTTATTACAAGCAATCTCGGTACTGATTATTGGCTGGCAATTGACACGCTGCAATGTTGAGCCGACGGATCCCCATGACCACCTTCCCGCTTCAGCGTGGCGCTTTGGCTTCGCACACTTAGTTGACCGCAGTGCGCCATGGATCCTATTGAGCCTAGTGTTAGCCAATCTAATTGGTCACCCTGCAGTGCCATTATCGAGCCCGCTAGTACAGGTTATTGTGCTGTTATTGGTATTTTTACCTATGCGCTTCTGTAATTTAGGTGCTGCGGTATTATCTTTATCGTTAGCCTACAGTGGCTGGACGACCACAGCGGTTATGCTGCCATTAATCGCCGCGCCAATATTTAATTTAGCTCAGCTAAAATTGATGAATTGGACGCAAAAGGCCAGCTTATTTGCGCTACTGATCACCTTGCTAGGTGCAATTGAGTTATTACACCCTAAATGGCAAGCCCTGGTTCATCTGCCTGCCACGCTAAACAATATCTGCTTAATCATAGTGGCTATCTTGTTTGCAACCAGTTTGCTTCGCCTTGGGCCACGTAAGTTCTTGAGTCGATTAATGCTACTTAAGCCTAAATCACATGCCCATGATCACGCTCACGGGCACGCACATTCAGACAAGCATGCGCACTCTGATGCACAAGAACATAACAATAGTCATGTGCATAACCATGGCCATAAAAAGAAGCATAACCACAAACATCATCACTAGGCTTTAGACATTAGACTTTAGGTTCTAAACCTCTAGTCGCTAGCTTTTCTAAGTCATGGGCATTAACCTGTATCCATGACTTAGATTTGAGCTTTGTTTATGTGCATTCTATTTGTAGCCCTGCAAACCCACCCCGAATTCCCATTAATCATCTGCGCGAATCGCGATGAGTTTCACTATCGGCCAACCGAACCCGCTCATTTCTGGCCCGCATTAAATCAGTCACATAAACTGCTAGCCGGAAAAGATCTCGAAGCCGGTGGCACCTGGCTTGGAGTAAACCAGCAAGGTAAGGTTGCCGGCCTCACCAATATTCGCGCGCCAGAACTTAACCAAAATGACATGAAAAGCCGGGGTGAACTGGTGCTAAAAGCCCTTGAGGCTGATGGTATAGATCAACGCTGGTTGCAGGATTACAGTCGCTTCTACAATCCATTCAATTTGCTCTTTGGCGACGAACACCTGTTGCAATGCTTCGATAGTCGCAGTCAAACGCTGACTACTCTCAGCCGCGGATTTCACTCCATCAGTAATGGTGCGCTAGATGACATTTGGCCTAAGATGGCTCGGGGCACTCAAGCAATAGAACAGCACATTAGCAATCACACCACGCCCGATATCGACGCCTTAATCAATATAATGACCGACAATACCCAAGCGCCCGATGCAGAGTTACCGGCAACAGGCGTGAGTGTAGAGTGGGAACGCCACTTATCATCAATCTACATTCAGCATGAAGAGTATGGTACTCGCTCGACCAGCATTATTTTAAAAGACAAACAGGGCAAGATACATTTCACTGAAGTGAGGTATGACGGCAAGGGGCGAAACTTAGGTAGGGATGAGTTCGTTATAGCGCCAGCAAGTTAAGCTGGCTTTTTTGCGAGCCGAATATTGAGCTCATCTGATATTGTACTCACCTTAGAGCGAGTTCAAGCAATAGTAAGATGAGCGTCTCCGGTATTAATCTTTTACTTTACGCTCATCTATCACAGCATGCCCAATCAAAAAGAGTGAGCCTATAACCAGTAAGGCCGCAGGTAATATAAACGCCATATAAACTCCTTACTTTTGTTAAAGCTATCAATATCAAGCTTTGCAGTCTAAAAGTTTGCTCGCTCAGCGAGAGGTTAGCTAATGACAGTTTTAGTCTAGCAGGCTCAATCCGATGTGTGGTCATGAGTGATCACCCAGCGATCATCGATTTTTTCAACCAGCAAAGTAAACACACCATTAGGGTTATCTTTAGCTCGCTCTAGTGACCAGCGTCCGACAACGATCGCCGCATAGTTACTTAGCATCTTGGTTTCTTTAATCGTAAAAGTGAGTGCGCCTAAAGCCGCCTTGTCTGGATAATGCTTCTTGTATGCCGCTAAGGTTTTATCCCAGCCGTAGCTAAATTTGCCATTCGACACAAAACGCATTTTGTCGTTATTCCAATAGCCTTGCATGTAAGCATCCAAGTCACCGCGATTCCATGCAGCCTGTTGTTCAGCCAAAATACTCGCAATATCATCCGTTGGCACAGCGTTGGCATTAAAGGCCAAACACAACAATAAGACACTGATTCCTTTTTTAAACATTGCCACTCTCCGATCGGGCTTTATTAGGTGTACTATACCCAAATATCCATCTGACGTCTTGCCGCCAATCATAGCTAATGATTGGCTAAAGCGGCAGAAAACATCAATACTCTAAAAAAAGGCCGGAAGGTTTTCGTTATATGTTTCAATTATTTTGGAAAGGGCTGCTAAAACTCATCGGCTGGAAAATATCCGGCGAGCTGCCAAAAGATAAGCAATTTATTGCGATTGTCGCACCGCATACCAGCAACTGGGACTTCATCATTGGGGTTATCGCCCGTGGCGCACTAGGCGTACAAATCAACTTCTTAGGTAAGCATCAACTGTTTATCCCACCGTGGGGCTGGTTTTTTCGTGCTATTGGTGGCACCCCCGTCGACAGACGTCAAAGTAACAATATGGTCGATGCCGTAGCCGAGTTATTTCAAGCCAATCCCAATTTCCGTCTAGCTTTGGCTCCAGAGGGCACCCGTAGCCCAGTATCTCGCTGGAAAACTGGTTTTTATCATATCGCCAATAAAGCTCAAGTACCGATCATAACCGTCGGACTCGATTTCGGTAGCAAGACAGTCGTGATTGCCGAAGGCAAAACACCAACAGGCAACATTCGACAAGATATGAACGAAATCGTCGACTTTTACCGCTCAATTCAAGGCCGTCACCCTAAGGCTATCCCCGACTATAATCCTTAGGTGTTTGCCTAAATAATGTCTGGCGGCTATAGTGCTGCCAGTCATTTAAAATTGTATAAAATCTATGAGCTTTGATACCTGGTTACTCTACCTCTTTGCCATATTGTTGATTGCCGTGTCTCCTGGCACCATGGCTGTATTGTCTATGGGTCACGGCATTCACTATGGTAAGAGTCGCAGCATAGCCACTGCATTTGGCAGCGTCACTTCGGCATTGATATTAATGATGGCGTCAGCTGCTGGCTTAGGCGCCCTGTTAAGCGCGACTGAATACGGCTTTACGATATTAAAATGGTGTGGCGCAGCTTATCTTCTGCTTCTTGGGATTAAATTACTGCTCACCAAGGGCGATGGTAAAGGCTTAGAGCTTAAGACAACCCAAGGTAAAGGCACGCCAAAACAGCTATTTAAACAGGCCTTTTTGGTGGGCATTAGCAACCCCAAAGATCTGCTGTTTTTTGCCGCATTGTTCCCTCAATTTATCGATATTACAGCGCCTCAAGGGCCACAACTGGCCATACTTGCTGCAACTTGGGCCGTGGTAGATTTTAGCTTTGTCATGATCTACGCCAGCATGGCGAATGTGCTCGCGCCAACACTGAAGTCGAGTAATAAACTGCATTGGTTTGATAGAACTAGCGGTGGAGTATTTGTGGCATTAGCGGCAATTTTGGTGACTCGCGAAAACTAATTTCTCACCAATACCAATCAGTGTAAGCCACAAAATAAACAGCCAGGATTAATACTGATGAGTGTAAACCTGGCTGTTGCTATGTATCGCAATATCAAGAAAAGATTAATGCTTCAAGCTGCGAACATCCGCTCCCGTCGGGCCTTGGAATACTCTTAAACCAAATTCAGGCAATATCGCAAACAGGTGATCAAATATATCGGCTTGAATGCCCTCGTAAAAATCCCATCTTGTATCGTTAGTAAACACATAAAGCTCGATAGGGACGCCTAGCTCGGTTGGTGCCAGTTGACGCACCATCAGCGTCATATCTTTACGGAGCTTATCGTGCTGAGTTAAGTACTCTTGGATATAAGCCCTAAAAGTACCTAAGTTGGTTAGATGACGGCTATTCACATACATGTCTGCATCTTGTACATGAGCGTTATATGTAATGATCTCCGCCGACTTTGCAGAGAAATAGTCTTTAAGATGATTGATCTTGCTTAAGCTACGCATATCATCTTCAGTTAAAAAGCGCACCGATTGAATGTCAATTTGTATCGCACGTTTGATCCGTCGCCCACCAGATTCAGACATGCCACGCCAGTTTCTGAAGGCCCCAGAAACCAAAGCATAAGCGGGTAACATGGTCAGGGTCTGGTCAAAGTTGCGCACTTTAACAGTGGTTAACGACACCTCCTCTACTGTGCCATTGGCTCCAAAGTTGTCCATTTCGATCCAGTCACCCGGGCTCACCATACGGTTAGCAGCAAGCTGAATACCCGCCACAAAGCCCAAAATGGTATCTCTAAATACCAACATGACTAAACCCGTCGCGACACCTAAACCACTTAAGAAATAAACAGGTGATTGGTTTGCTAACACTGAAATAGAGATGATGATAGCCACAAAGAACATGAACAATTTAGCCAGCTGCACAAAGCTCTTAATCGGTAATCTACGACTCACTAAATTATAATCAGCGATTTCATTGGCAGCGTCTAACGAGCTATAAATAGCGCGAACGAGCAACACCACAATCATCACGTCGAGTAACCGGTCGCTTAAGCTACTCATTACTTTATGGTCACTCAACGCCAGCGGCATCAAAATATTCAAGATAAGAACGGGAACCAGTATCGCGATCTTCTCGAGTACTTGATGACGCATGAAAATATCGTCCCAATGCGCTTTCGAACGCAGAATAACCATATTCATGGTGGTTACAACGCCGCGCTTGACGAAGAAATAACCAATAAAAGCGATAATAAAGCATGCAACCACCATAATAGCGCTAGACATACCATCTGATGGCTGAGCATCAATGCCGAACTTGGTAAGCCACTCCACTATCGATGAGCGTAATTTCTGATCCAAAATCTCTCTCCACTTTTGATCGACCCCACACGGAGCATCGATCTAAACAAAGCCCAACATCAGTATCGAGCTAGTTCAACACTATTGTTACAAACCGCTATTATTTCGGCTATTTTAGCACTGTTGGTTGACTGTAAACAAAAGATTGAGAACAATCCATCATCCTATGTCAGACGTTTAAGAGATAAGCATGATTAGATTATTAGTAGCCAGCTTAGTCGCTTTATTTAGCCTTAACGCTATGGCAAATGATTACAGCCAAGACGACACGTTCAAACCAGCCCCCGTAATGGCTATAACTGTAGACTATATTCCCGCCGCAGAAGCTATGTACGGTATCACCGTTGCGCCTCACCATTATGACCGTGACTATGCCGACTGGGGCTATTACATAGGTTATGCCCAGAGTAAAAAAGAAGATGTTTACGTCGAGCCGCCGGGTGAAGCCTACACTCGTGACACCCTCTGGCGCTTTGGCCTCAGTTATTCACTCACCAGTGATCTCAGCCTCTATGGCGGTGCCGCGGCCTATACAACAGAGTATTCTTCAACCACCAATATCGTCCCTTATATTGTCGGTACTGAGCCCGTCTGGGAAACAGATAAAAATACCACATGGGGAGCAGAAGTCGGCCTGCGTTACGTTATAGGTAAACGCCTTATACTAGGTGCTGGCTATAACTCGGCAACAGAGTCCGCAGTCTTTAGCATCGGTTACTCTATGTAAGAGCTAGCTACTATGTATGACTTAGAAACTATGTATGACTTAGAGATGATGTATAAATTAGAAACTATGTATGAATTAGAGATGATGTATAAATCATAAACTATGTATAAATTAGAGATGATGTATAAATCAGAAACTATGTATAAATTAGAGATGATGTATAAATTAGAAACTATGTATGAATTAGAGATGATGTATAAATCAGAAACTATGTATAAATTAGAGATGATGTATAAATTAGAGACGATGTATGAATTAGAGATGATGTATAAATTAGAGACGATGTATAAATTAGAGACGATGTATAAATTAGAGACGATGTAAAACATAATGCTCAAACATCGTCAAAGCATCATTTTCTCAGTTTAAGTTATTCCCAACGGACTAGAGTTACTTACCCCTAATTCAATTTAACATATTGAAACTTCTGCAAAATAAAATCGCACCTTTAACTTGATATTCCCCAGCTTTAAAAGACGTAAAAGGTGTATTACCGGAAAAATGATGCTGTTTAAAAAACACATTATCGACATGAACACATGACTCTGTATAGTCCGCCGTTTTTACAGCACCCATCCCCATATTTATAACGACAAAAACGAATCCCAGCGCAACAATAGCAATGATACAAACATTCAATATTTTCATGATTCCCTTCTTTATAAAGTCCCTACGATCATACTCATAATATTGTTTAATGTTATAAAGTTAACTGCTGTTTAAATTTTGCAGGGAGTGTACTGTATCGCTTATATTTCGTCCACCCGCTCAAGCAACAGTTCACCCCAAGCGATGCGTTCGAGCTTATACTTGAGTCTCATCATGAGTATAGGGTTGCAACGCAGGGATCATAAAGCCAGCATAGAGGCAGGATAGTTTTTTAGTGCGACCCTTAAGTTCTGAAACGTTTAAATCTCTACCGTTTAAATCTAACTTCATGCAGTATCAATCCTTTAGTAGTTTGTCTATGCTAAGCCAATCTCAGTTAATAGGTTAACACTCATGTATAAAACCCTGCGAATCTACGCCTCGATTGCGTTCTTAATGTTTTCTATCCCAGCTCTAGCTGAAGAAGTAACAAGAGTTACCTTAGAAAATGGCGCCACGGTTAAACTAAACGACGACTTTACTTGGGAATATGTCATTCTTGAGAGTCAAACAAAGCCTGATACCGCAGTGCCTGTCACTCTACCAGCAACTGTCGGCGCTGCAGCGATTGCAGACAGTACAGCGGTTGCAAAAAGTGCAGCAGTAGCAGGAAGCGCAACCGCAGTAGAAAATACAACTGCCACAAAGAATGCAACGCGAGCAACAACGGCAGCTGTGCCAACAACACTACCGGCTAACACAGAAACACTGACATCAAATGCTATTGCACAATCTGAACTATTAAAATCAACTGCTAAAAGCGGCGTAAAAGTCAGCTTGTTAAACAGCCAATGGGATGACGATGGCCGTCTTGGACTCACATTCGATCTGAGCAGTAACAGCCCTGAGCACTATGTAATGATTCAGTTAGAGATCAGCCTATTCGCCGATTCAGGTGCATTAATCAAAAAAGAAACCGTCAAGGTATGGCAGGCTATTTTCAGAATGCCAGATACTTATCTTCGCAAAGGACAGACTCGCGATAGCCGCGTATTCTGGGTAGAGGGCATCGACAAAGCTCAGTGGAGCAAGCAGCTGATGAGTTTAAAAATCGGTGAGATGGATTCACGCATGTAAGCAATAGCGAAATGAATACCTAAGCGCACAATCGAAGCCTGCGGTGCTCTACCAACGCAGGCTTTTTGCTTTATCCCGCCCGCCCAGCTGCGATAATACTATTCTAAGTTTTCCACAAATCTATTTACAACAACAGAAATAAAACCATTAAATAATACTATCCGCACTAACAAGTATAACAAGCACACCTAAACCAAGTTAACTTAATTCAAAATAATTATATTTTCAGGACGTTCAAAAAGTATTTATTAAACCAATAAAAACTATTTCATTAAATTTATCAAAAACACAAAAAACAAAATAAAAACACCACTCAAGCACTTACACAAGTAAGCACTCCAGTCACTAGCTAGCTACACACTCAAAATATTAGACAGCTTATTACACACTGAGATTAATCTTTAATATAAATAAAAAATAATTTTTTACTCTTTTTCGCTAGCGACAGATCTAACTTTAAAATGGCGAAAAAAACGTCTCAGCTCTACTTCACTAAGTGACAGCCAAAAAAAGGGCCCTTAGGCCCTTTTTGCAACGACTAACTGGATCTACAACCTATAGGCTTGGCAAAATACCGGCTGGCAAGTAAGCGTTATAGCTAGCGGTGATCAGTAGATCGGTGGCCGCTTCGATATCTGGGCCGAAGAAACGGTCCTTATCGTAGTAAGTCACCAGCTCACGTAACTCTGCTTTGGCTTTAGCCACGGCGAACGCTGGTTGCAGTGGACGACGGAAATCTAAACCCTGCGCAGCAGCAAGCAGTTCAACCGCCAATACACCACGAGTGTTTTCTGACATGTCGCGTAGTCGGCGCGCCGCAAAGGTTGCCATCGACACGTGATCTTCTTGGTTTGCAGAGGTTGGCAAGCTATCGACTGACGCAGGGTGCGCGTAGGTCTTGTTCTCTGATGCCAATGCAGCAGCCGTTACCTGCGCAATCATAAAGCCTGAGTTAACCCCGCCGTTTTCAACCAAAAATGGAGGCAGTTTCGACAGATTAGAGTCAATCAACAACGCGATACGGCGCTCAGCGATAGAACCAAGCTCAGCAATCGCAATCGCTAAGTTGTCCGCTGCCATAGCCACAGGCTCGGCGTGGAAGTTACCACCAGAGATAATATCGCCAGTGTCTTGGAACACCAGTGGGTTGTCGGTTACGCCGTTAGCTTCTGTGCCAAGTACATCTGCCGCGTGGCGAATTTGAGTTAAACATGCGCCAAGCACCTGTGGCTGACAACGCAGTGAGTAAGGATCTTGTACCTTTTCACAGTTAACGTGATCTAAGCTGATCTCTGACTCATCACCGAGCAGATGACGGAACACAGCCGCCGAATCAATCTGACCTTTTTGACCACGAGCAGCGTGAATACGTGCATCAAACGGGCTACGACTGCCCATTGCCGCTTCAACGCTCATGGCACCAATCACTGAGCTTGCAGCAAACAGATCTTCTGCGTTAAACAGACCTTCAAGTGCTAATGCCGTTGAAGCTTGAGTACCGTTAAGCAGTGCTAACCCTTCTTTGGCCGCCAGTTCAAGTGGTTTAAGCCCGGCGATTTCAAGACCCTGCGCGGCGCTAATTAGCTGACCTTTATAACTCACTTCGCCTTCTGCAAGCAGTGGCAAACACATGTGTGATAGCGGCGCTAAGTCACCCGATGCACCGACAGAACCTTTCTCTGGCACACAGGGATAAACTTCAGCATTCACTAGTGCGATCAGGAAGTTAATCACCTCTAAACGAATGCCAGAAAAACCACGGCTCAGTGAGTTGATCTTCAATACCATCATCAAGCGCACAGTCGCATCGCTCATGGGTTTGCCGGTACCTGCAGCGTGAGACAGCACAATAGAGCGCTGTAGCAGTTGCAGGTCGTCAGCAGCAATCTTGGTGTTTGCCAACAAGCCAAAGCCGGTGTTAATACCGTAAACTGTGCGGCCTTCATCCAATACTTGCTGTACTAGCCCTGCACTGGTGTTGATATCGGCGATAGCACTTTGTGCTAGCTCTAATGTTACCTTGCCACGACTGATCTCACGGATTTGCGATAGGGTTAACGTACCCGGAGTTAATACTAAATGACTCATGTTAATGCCTCTTATTCTTATACTGCTCGATGAGAGCGGCTTATAGCATTGGCAGGTCTAAGCCCTGCTCTTTTGCACATTTTTTAGCGATATCGTAGCCCGCATCGGCGTGACGCATCACCCCTGTTGCCGGGTCATTCCACAGTACGCGACCTAAGCGCGCCGCAGCGTCATCACTGCCATCTGCCACAATCACCACACCAGAGTGCTGGCTAAAGCCCATACCAACACCACCGCCGTGATGCAAGGATACCCAAGTGGCACCGCTTGCCGTGTTCAGTAGTGCGTTCATTAACGGCCAATCCGATACCGCATCAGAACCATCGAGCATAGATTCTGTTTCGCGGTTAGGGCTAGCAACAGAGCCGGAATCTAAATGGTCGCGACCAATCACAATTGGCGCAGAAAGCTCGCCATTTTTTACCATTTCGTTAAAGGCGAGTGCCAAACGAGCACGATCTTTTAAGCCTACCCAGCAGATGCGTGACGGCAGACCTTGGAAAGCGATACGCTCGCGCGCCATATCTAACCAGTTGTGTAGATGTGGATTATCAGGAATAAGCTCTTTTACTTTTGCGTCGGTCTTGTAGATATCCTCAGGGTCGCCAGACAGTGCCACCCAGCGGAATGGGCCAATGCCCTCACAAAATAGCGGACGTACATATGCAGGCACGAAACCGGGGAAGTCAAAAGCGTTTTCAACGCCTTCTTCAAATGCCATTTGGCGGATGTTGTTACCGTAATCGGTGGTCGCTGCGCCCGCCGCTTGTAGTGCTAGCATGGCTTTTACTTGCACTGCCATTGACTGCTTGGCCGCTTTAACCACTGCCGCTTCGTCGGTTTTACGCATTTCAATCGCTTGCTCTAGCGTCCAGCCTTGTGGCAGGTAACCATTTAGCGGATCATGCGCCGAGGTTTGGTCAGTCACTACATCAGGGGTAATACCGCGTTTAACCAGTTCGGCAAATACGTCAGCTGCGTTACCAAGCAGACCAACCGAAACGGGCTTGCCATTAGCATTAGCTTCATCAATCATCGCTAAGGCTTGATCAAGGCTAGTGGCTTTTTTGTCGACGTACTTTGTTCGTAGACGGAAATCGATGCGGGTTTCATCCACTTCACAGGTCAATACAGAGTAACCCGCCATAGTGCCCGCTAGAGGCTGCGCGCCGCCCATGCCACCTAGGCCACCGGTTAAGATCCACTTGCCTGCAGACGAACCATTAAAGTGTTGCTTAGCCATAGCAACGAACGTTTCGTATGTGCCTTGGACAATGCCTTGTGAGCCGATATAGATCCACGACCCCGCTGTCATCTGGCC
Organism: Shewanella sp. 0m-6; assembly: GCF_052977325.1. NCBI lineage: Bacteria > Pseudomonadati > Pseudomonadota > Gammaproteobacteria > Alteromonadales > Shewanellaceae > Shewanella > Shewanella sp. 0m-6. Next base: position 10,850 of record NZ_JBRIMD010000001.1, on the reverse strand, counting down.
ATACATGGCCAGCCCTTTTTTATCTAACTCGTTAAAGTGTTCCCAGTTTGCCCAATGTGGCACTAGGTTAGAGTTAGCGATGATCACCCGTGGTGCGTTACTGTGGGTTTTGAATACGCCAACTGGCTTACCCGACTGCACCATTAAGGTTTCGTCTTCTTCAAGGCGCTGCAGTACCTCAATGATTTTGTCGTAACACTCCCAGTCACGTGCCGCACGGCCAATACCGCCATAAACCACTAAGTCTTCAGGACGCTCAGCCACATCGGGGTGCAGGTTATTCATCAACATTCGCATAGGTGCTTCAGTCAGCCAGCTCTTACAGCTGAGTGTTGTTCCTGTCGGCGCTATAATGCGGCGGCTCGGATCATGTCTCTTATCCATCGGTACTACCTCGTTCAATTTGTTTTTATGTTTTTCTTATCAGCTTATTTTTAAGCTTTATATTTACTGTCTTACTGTCAATTCCTTGGTAAATCATTAGTGAATCATTGCTAAAGCGTTTTGTTGATCGCTTTTACTTACATAGCGGCAGCCCACTGCGTCTTTACTCCCCAGCGTCTTTAACTAAAGGTCAGGTGGCCACCTAATTTAAATCGACTGCCGGGATGCACTAAGCGTGCAAAACTCACCACACCTTGGCGTGACCAAGTTCGGCGAGTAATCTGTAAACACGGCTCTGTGGCGGCAATTTGTAACAGGGCTAACTGCGCAATATCGGCCATTTTGGCCTCGATAGTGTGCTTAGCTTCGGTTAACGGTGCCACCATAGATAAATATTCATGGGGAGTTTGCAGGGTAAAATCTTGTGCTAAATACTCGGGTACCAGTTTAGGGTTAACAAAGCGCTCTTCTAGCTGCAGCGGTGTACCTTGCTCGCAGTGGACTAATACCGACTGATAAACCGCGCCGCCCTCTTCTAGCCCCAGCGCAATCGCAATCGCGCCCGTTGCCGTGGTTTGAGTCAGCAACACTTGTTGCACACTATAACCGTGACCACGGTCTTTGATCTCATCGGCAATATTGCGGATCGCCATCATCGAAGACTGGGTTTTTAGGCCTGCAACGAAAGTGCCTAAGCCTTGAGAGCGCTCTAATACGCCTGATTCGGTTAGCTCAGTAACGGCGCGACGGGCCGTCATGCGGCTGCAATTAAACAACTCGGCCAATTGATTTTCAGATGGCACACGGCTGTCTTCAGCCCATTCGCCAGACTCAATTTGCGCTAAAATATATTGCTTAATCTCTTCAAACTTTGGCGTTGCCATTAACTATCCCGTTGCTATTAAACTTGCTGCCCGCTATTTACATGCTCAAAAACTCGGCTACAATCCTAGCTTGTATATACAAGTAAATACAAGCTAGCTCACAAATTAATTTTAGTGCTGATATTTGGTGTTAGTATTCAAGTGCCACAAAAAACAACCTTAAAGAGAACTGCATCATGTCATGGGATCAAGTCTGGATAGATATCAACATCGCTACAATGTCGCCAAACATTTCAGCGCCTTACGGTGCCATTACCGATGCAGCGCTTGCTGTACAGGACGGCAAAATAGCTTGGGTTGGTAAGCGTAGCGAACTGCCTGAATTTGATGTATTCGCTACCCCAATTTACAAAGGTAAAGGTGGCTGGATCACCCCTGGATTAATCGATGCCCACACCCATTTAATATTTGCAGGCAACCGCGCTAATGAATTTGAACTACGTCTACAAGGCGCGAGTTACGAAGAGATCGCCCGCAGCGGCGGTGGCATCATTTCAACCGTCAAAGCCTGCCGCGAAGCCGATGAAGCCGAACTATTTGAGCTGGGTCGCCAGCGCCTAAACGCACTCGCTAAAGAGGGCGTGACCACAGTAGAAATCAAGTCAGGTTATGGCCTAGATATCGAAACCGAGCTTAAAATTCTACGCGTTGCCCGCGAATTAGGTAAGCATCATCATGTAGACGTTAAAACCACCTTTTTAGGCGCACACGCTATTCCACCAGAATACAAAGACGCTCCCGGTAGTACAGAAAGGAGCGATGCCTATGTGGATCTGGTGATCAACGAAATGTTACCGCGCGTGATTGCAGAAAACCTTGCCGATGCTGTCGATGTGTTTTGCGAGAATATCGCCTTCAATTTAGAACAAACCGAACGCGTACTCACCGCCGCAAAAGATGCTGGACTGGATATCAAATTGCACGCAGAGCAGCTTTCTAATATGGGCGGCTCTGCCTTAGCAGCCAAGCTTGGCGCTAAATCGGTAGATCACATCGAATATCTTGATGAAGACGGCGTAAAAGCATTAAGCGAAAGCGGTACCTGCGCCACAATTCTTCCCGGCGCATTTTACTTTTTACGTGAAACCCAACACCCGCCAATCGACTTGCTGCGCAAATACAAGGTACCTATGGTGGTCGCCAGCGACTATAACCCGGGCTCATCACCAATATGCTCAAGCTTATTGATGCTCAATATGGCCTGTACGTTACTGCGTTTAACGCCAGAGGAAGCGTTAGCAGGCATGACCTGCAACGCCGCTAAAGCATTAGGGATTGATGACCATGTGGGCGTAATAGAAATCGGCATGACTGCTGATTTCTGTATGTGGAATATCAGTACCCCAGCGGAGCTAGCGTACACCTATGGTGTGGCATCGTGTGTGGATGTGGTGAAGAATGGTCACCTCGTACACCAATGATGAGCCATGCCTGAGTTAGCTATGCCTGAGCGATGAGGCATTTTCATCGTTTTGGTGGTTTGAGTGTGCCACCATTTGGCTATGGTGGCTTCTGCCTTTTTCGGCCTGTTGGCTAAAATATTTCGAATTACCTCAGAGGTAACTGTCTGCATCTGATGCAGCTAATGACCTGCGGTCGGCGTATGTATTCCAGCCATTTTCCTGTCTGATGATACTGGCGCTCCCAATATAGTTTCTCAGTTGCTGTTCGCATCTGATGCAACTAATTGCCTGCAGCAGGCGTATGTGCAGACACTGCCATGACACGCTGTGAATCCATCCCTGGAAGCTCGGCCATGACAAACAACATCCCGGTTTAAAGGCCAGTTCGGCATCCTGCCTCTCGTTCGAGAGCTTGATAACTCCGTTATCTCTCACCAGAACATTGACGGTCACGGCCGTATCTGCACCGGATTAGAAAAGCACTATCTCTAGGTTTCTGTGTTCACAGATACAAGCTACAGAACTAAAATTAGCCACTGAATTTACAGGAAACTCCAATTCCCCATCGGAGTTGCCGAAGTGCGTTGGAATCAATCACGTGATGCCGACAGGGATGTCGGCATAGCTTTCGCGGGGCAGGATGCCCCATCGGAAGCGTTAGTGATTTATCCATAAGCATGAGGATCAACAACTTCGTCGGGGCGGCAGGGGTGATCCAAGAGGGGATTGCTGTTGATCCCCTCTTGGCCGTGTGTGAGCTGGAAGCTCACGACTTTAGTTGTTAGACGAAGTCTAACTTAGAGGTCAGGCGAAGCCTGATGCTCTATAAAATGGGCGTATAGCCCATAAATTGTTATCAAACGAAGTTTGATCGATTTAAAAAATCGAAATCCAAATGACACAAAAAACAACCAAAGTTTGAAAAATCAGACCTCAACTATGAGGGTTATAGTCAATCAATGTATAATCACCCCACAAAAACCTAACCCACTGATAAATGTCTAAATACTTATCCAAACTACTCATTGCGATCTGCTGCGTAATCGCTATCGCCATAGCGAATCACGCTAGCGCTAACAGTAGCAAATTAGACTTGAGCGACTACGATGCCGATGTCGCGGCATTGCTACAGGAGTATCAGGGGCAAGATGCTAACTCGCGGCCAATCGTACCGTCTGTTTTGGTGTTTAATGAGAGCGAACAAGCCTCAACCTACGTCGACTTTAAACGTGGTTTAATCTTGGTCGAAACCAGCAGTAAAGCGCAGCTAAAAGAAGCTGTGGTACAGGTGCTGCTGACCCAAATAGACCCTAAGGTTATCGATGCGCAAACCGCACAAGACTTTGGTTTAATCGGTAAAAAGAAAAAGCCCTTCTTTTGGGGGCAAGTACTCGACCAAGAAGGTAAAGCGATTGAGTTTCAATGGCGGGCATCGCGTTACGCCGACCACCTAGTCGCTAAAAGTAAACGGGTTAACTCGCGCTTTAGAGTCGCGATTCACATGGTGAAAGAACACACCACCATCGCCGGTAACAAGTACATCAACTATGCCCGCAGTGCGAGCCGTAAACACGGCATTAGCACAGATCTAATCATGGCAATTATTGAAACCGAAAGCTCGTTTAACCCATTGGCCCGTTCGCGCTCTAATGCACTTGGGTTAATGCAAATTAAAGCCAATACCGCTGGTCGCGACTACTTCAGCTTAATCCAGGGCTATAAACATACTCCGTCATCGGCTTACCTTTATGATCCGGCCAAAAACATTGAGGTCGGTACGGGCTATTTAAAGATACTTTCAAGCCGTTACCTTAAGGGGATTACACATCCTAAGAAACGTGAATATGCGGTGATCTCAAGCTACAACGGCGGCGCGGGTAATCTGTGGAAGAGTCTCGACTCTAGGGGCAATCGCACCAAGGCCTTGGCGCGGATTAATAAGATGACGGTCAGTGAGTTTTATTGGTTTTTAACCCACCGCCATAACCGTGAAGAGACCCGAAACTACCTGAAAAAAGTCAGTAGCAAGCAGAAAAAGTACCTTTAACTGCGCTTAAAAAACGTAAAACGCTAACCAAAAGGCTAGCGTTTAAGTTGCCATAAAGGCTCGGGGCTTAAAGGTTAGAAATTTAAGCGTTAGGAGTTAGAGCTTGCTCTGCTGCTTATACATAGCCAGCTTTTCCGAATACTTCTTTTTATAAAAAGAGTGGTTAGTTTTATCTAGCGCTAATCCTTGATATTTTATCGCTTGCTCAAAATCCCCGAGCTTTGCATAAGCGCCAGCAACAGCGTCATAGGCGGAAACCGTTTTAGGATCATCAGTGATTGCCACTTTATATACTTCAATCGCCTTAGTCGGTTCTGTTTCAAGGTAAGAATCACCCAGCTTAATCAATGAGCGAGTCGCTGGCACTTTAAAACCGTATTTTTGCTCAGATAAATATTGATAATACGCCACAATAGCTTGTGGACCTTGCTTAGAAATCTCTGAATCTGCCGTCAATACTTGATGATAGTCATCAAACAAGGCTTCAATCGCATAAGCGGCTGCCAGCACAGGCTGAGTCATATAGTAACTGCCATCAAAACGCTTAATGCGGTAATCCAAAGTATCATTGGCGTTGGCTTCAAGAATGGCTTCCATTTCTGCAAATGCAGCAAGCTGCTGTTGATCATGTTTGCTGTCATTAGTCGTCATAAACAAAAATCGAGGATTACCTTGCATATCAGCAAGCTTTTTCGGCGCATCTTTAATGACATAGGCAAAATCTTTACTTAGCACAGGGCTTGCTACAAAGTAGGCATTAAACAAGCTGGGGCGATTGATTAAGGTATATAATCCCAGCCCTGCATTACCGGTAAAGCCATTTAAAATGCGAAAACCATTAGTGCGGTATTGCTTGTCGATAGCGGGCAGTAGATTTTGTTCAAGGTAATCAAGTAACTGTTGATTACCGCGTTCTTCAATCGCTGCACTTTTTAGGTCGCCTAAGCCTTGATGGCCATCAGGCGCCGTGACGATTATCGTCTCTAACCAGGGCCAATCACCGTTATGGCTCATCCAGTCATGCATGCCCGCGAGCAAGGCTTGGCTTCGTGGATGAAAATCAACTAGCACGATATATTCTTTATCTGGTTTGGTGCCATAACTGGGCGGTAACGTCACAGTAAACTCTGCGGGTTCGATTAGCTCTGAAGTTACTGTTAATGGCTCTACCACGCTATGTGTGGCGCTTACATTAGCACTGAAGAGTGGCACGAATAAGCACGCGATAATAAATATTCTCGTCATTTTTGGTCCTTGAAATCTACCTATTTAAATCTAGCTATCTAAATCTAGCTACCTAGATCTAGCCATTTAAATTAGCGCAGTTGCCGCCAACTCGCTAACCAAGTAGTTAAGCAAATCGTTAAATAAATGACCAAGTTAACAGTAGATTACTTAATAAACAACCACGACTCAGGGTTTAAACAAAATGAACCACGAGCAATCAAACTAACTGCTGCGAGAGTTTTAATTAATAACTCAGCTTGGTTAGTCAATATTAGATATTAGTCGCCAACAATCAGAAAAAACTGTAAATTTAGTACAGAGTGAGCGCCGATTACACTAGCCAGCCGAGCTAATTCAGCTTAGGATCTGAGCACTAAATCGATCTCGACTACAAGTCATCCACATTGCGGAGTAACCAAACATTATGGGTATCAGAGCCATCGTCGTAGATACAGCCGGTACGACTACCGACCTTACCTTTATTGAGGATATACTATTTCCTTATTCAGCTAAGGCCTTACCCGCTTTTCTGGAACAGAATCAACATAATGTACTCGTAGATAACTGCATTTGCGATGTGCAAGATATCGCACTTGAGCCTGATGCAAGCCTTGCTCGCGTCACTGAAATTTTACTGCAGTGGATTGAAGAAGATCGTAAGGCTACGCCACTGAAAACTATCCAAGGTTTGATCTGGAAGCAGGGCTATGCCAATGGTGAGTTTAAAGGGCACATCTTCCCTGATTTTATCGAAGCATTAGATGGCTACAAGCAACAAGGTTTACGTGTTTACAGCTTCTCTTCTGGCTCGGTTGAAGCGCAAAAACTATTATTTAGCCACAGCGATGCGGGCGATCTAAACGATAAGTTTAACGGTCACTTCGACACACGCACAGGTAACAAGCGCTTCAAGCAAGCGTATTGCAATATCGTCAACACGATTAGCCTAAGCCCGAAGCAGATTTTGTTTGTATCTGACGTGCTTGAAGAGCTAAAAGCCGCTAGTGAAGCAGGCTTAAAAGTCGTGCAGATGGTACGCGATGATAGCCAACGCACTGGTGACTTTAGAACCATTACTAGCTTTAGCGAACTGAAAATCGACTAAACTAGAGCACATTAAAAAAGGGCCTTTATGGCCCTTTTTTGTTACTTTTTATGGTCAACTTACCACTGGAAAGGCGGGTGAAATACACTTTTTCACTTCAAACCTAAAGCCATCCAGTTGCGCCTTATCTCGATAAACCTCCATGATCTCATAATCGTTTAGCTCAACCACTCTTGAATCAACATCCTTTTGACACCTAGATTTACTGTCAGCTTCAAACTCAAATGCAAAGAGTGCAATCATCTGTCGCACAAATGCTTGGTACTCATAACGTGTCTGCAAATACTCATCTGTCATACCCTTTAGCTCTGCATCTTCGGCACTTATAGTGGTCGCAGTCGGTACCAAGCCAACAGTGATATCACGAGTAATAGTTTGTTGTAACTGCTCTGCTTCAAGCTCTGGCAATACATATAAAACAAGGTGAGCAAGCAAGCCTGTTGCCAACATTAAACGCAATAGCCAAGTGAGTTTTTGAAAATGCACATTTTGGGTCAACTTAGGCAGTTTTATGCCTAATGGCGCGAGCATTAAAGCAAGCATTAAATAGAAAGGTACCAACAACTGCGCGGCGAGAATAACCAGGGCGGTGATAAACACAAACCATACTGGGATATAAAGCAAAATCGCTAAATTGTGAGTATAAGCAACATGCGCGGCAGACACCCCAATCACATCATTGACGACTCCGCCGGCCCAACTCAAAGCAAAGTTAGCCACCACGGCATAAAACAGCAACAGCACTGCTTTACCAACTAAGCTATGCCAAATTCGCTCAAAAATAGGTAACAGCTCTATCGTTAACGCCAACACAGTTAACACAGCAACCCAACTAAATGAGTCCGCAAAAATAGCAATTAATCCCGCTAACACATATAGGTATTGCGCGAAAGTCAGTACTGATAGCTTTTGCCCTAAGCCTGAAATTCGCTTTTGGTAGAATCCCTTAACCGAAGACAATATGATTTGAAAAGCTGCGGGCATTGTTATTATTTTTGTTGCCGTCATAAAAAAACTGGCCCCATTCATTATTAATTGCACAAGAAGCGTATACCATAAACGCTTGGCAACAATTTACCAACATTTTCTATTACTATACCCAAGCCACCTGAAGATGCAGGGTTCAGTGGGAATTTAATGCGCTTTAAGCAAGGCGTTGATTGCAGTTAATGGTTGTTCCCTTAGCAAGATCAATAACGCAGCAGAAAGTGCATTAAACCCCATCGAAGAAGGCTTTGCGCAAGGCCTCTGAAATGAGCATGTTCAAGTCGTTTGGGTATATAAGTAAACACGCTTAGCATTTGCCGACTTTCAAGTGCATTATTTTGCTAAATAGCGGCTTTTTAACCTCTCCCAGTTATCACTTTGACGAGCGTACTCCTCTTCACACATCACCGCTCTGTCTATGCCTTGTTCAGAGCCTGCCAGCAGACTTGCATATTTCTCAGGATTGCTACCATAAATTAGGCATACGCTTGCATGGTATCGCTGTGCATCTAGGCTATGTTCATCACTAAAATCACCATCTGCCAGCTCATCAATGCCTTCATCTTCGAGCGCAAATAGGTCAGCTGCACTTAACGCAATTTCTGCGCCCTGTTCAAAAGCATTGATAAGTAATAATGTCGCCAAGGTATCCACCGCATCTTCTTCCCGCCCAAGTACGATTACATCATTAGCGTAAATATAGGCGTGGCCATACTCGTGACCTAATGTATGGAGCAGAGCATCTTGAGTGGCGGTTTTTGGGCTTACTCCCGTTTGCTGATATTCATCTTTGGTAAAGCGATTAAGCACCTCAGTGACGAAGTGATAAGGGATTTCTATTTGCATTGTCTCAGGGTCAAACAATGGTCCATCTTGCGAACCAAACACCACGGTTAATTTGTGCTGCATGGGTAAAGTTAAGTACAGCTGTTGCAACTGCGGCTCAATACTTTTAAGCAATCGATATCCCCTAAGCTCTTGTCGAGTTTCAGCCTCAATAAATTGATTTACTACCGCCGCCTGACTCAGTTGCCCAAAGCTGAGCAGTAACGCGATTGCTAACCATTTAGTCATTCTTTGCATATACCCCCACTTATACTAGTTAGCATTATCCATTGCCTTGTTGCCTGATAAACATGCTGTTATGCTGGTCAAAAGTTAAACGTCCGTTTAAATATTGATACGAATCAAATAGAGAGCATTATGGATAATTTTCTTAAGCAATATCCCATCAACACCCAAATTGTAGTCGCTTGGGGCGAAATGGATGCCTTGCAACACGTTAATAATGTGGTGTATTTCCGCTATTTTGAGACAGCTAGAATCGACTTTTTCAATCAAATTAACTTATTGGAAGAGTTACAAACAACAGCAGTTGGCCCTGTGATTAGCGAAAACCAAGCGCGCTATAAGCGTCCGGTCACCTTTCCTGATACCTTAACGGTTGGTGTTAGCATTAGTGATATTAAAGATGACCGATTCATGATGCACTACAGTGTATATAGCCTGAGCCAAAAAGCCGTCACCACACTTGGCTCATCGCAGGTGGTGATGTTTAACTTTAAAACAGGCCAAAAAGCCAAACTCACGCCAGAGTTAATCGATGCCTTAAAAACCTATGAACAGACAGCATAATATTTAAGTTTTCGTGTTTAAATTTTAGTGTTTAACTTTAGTATCTAGCGCTGTTACTAAAGCACGTATCAGTAAAAAATGGATGGGAGCCTTTATGAGTGAAGTCGTTCACCTAGTAGATGAAAGTCGATTCGTTATTAACCTAGACGGGGCGCAAGCCGTATTAGCTTATGAGCTGTTTGATAATAGCAGCGCTGACTCACCGGCTCGCCGCTGTAATTTCAACAACACCTACGTGCCGCCGGAGCTGCGTGGCAAAGGCTTAGCTGAAAAACTGGTGCGTAATGGCCTAAGATGGGCCAAATCGCAAGGTTTTGAAATTGAAGCGAGCTGCTGGTACGTGCAGAAGTTTTTGAGCAAAAAATAACAACGTACTCAAACTCAAGGCTCATTTTCACGAGCCCATACTCATTACACTACTCGCCTGTCAGCAACGCTAACTGCTCTCGAATATCAGCACTTAGAGGCTGGCTTTTCTCGCTCGTATAGTCGTAATGCACCATGGTCGTTTGCGCTTCCGCGGTCTTTTTGCCGTTCTGCCAACAGCTTTGGGTTAACTCAAAACTGCTATTTCCGATACGGCTCACCCAGGTTTTTACCGTTACGTCGCTGGCAAAGTAGGTTGGCGCATTAAAGCCGATGGTAAAGCCCGCGACAATCAAGTTCCACTTAGACAAGTCTTGTGTTGGGTTGAAAATTTTGAAAATAGGCTCACGCGCCGCCTCAAACCACACCGGTATAACGGTATTGTTGATATGCCCTAAGGCGTCAGTTTCACAAAATCTTGGTTGTAGTGTCAGGCTAAATGCAGTCTCTTGCACGCTGGTATTCCTTGTTGTTATTGTTATTGCTGAGATCATTATTAGAGTTTTATCGGCTCCATTCTACCGATAAATAGCAGGCTTAAAAGGGCCGCAACGCAATTGCGGTTAACTGCGCTGGAATTAAAGATTTGCAGGTGGAAATACCAATAAATGAATGCAACATTTATGGCCAGACACAAATACCAACACTATCCGTCCATGGGTGTTGGCATAAATGTTCCAGACACAAATACCAACACTATCCGTCCATGGGTGTTGGCATAAATGTTCCAGACATAAATACCAACACTATCCGTCCATGGGTGTTGGCATAAATGTTCCAGACATAAATACCAACACTATCCGTCCATGGGT